>NZ_BAAAZH010000017.1:53267-254603 GCF_039536805.1 Nocardioides fonticola
CTGAAGAACGACGGCATCCTGCCGCTCGGCGACGGCCCGCAGGACGGCGGCCGCACCATCGCCGTCATCGGCTACGCGGCCAACCCGCTCGGCGCCGCCAGCTCCACCGGCGGCGGCGGCTCCTCCCACGGCTCCGGCCTGCCGCCCCGCATCGTCTCGCCGCTCCAGGGGATGCTCGACGAGGCCGCCACCCACGGCGACCGCATCATCTACGCCGACGGGTCGACGATCCTCGACGCCACCATCGCGGCCTCGGTGGCCGACCTCGCGATCGTCGTGGCCGCCGACGGCTCGAGTGAGGGATCGGACCGCTCCGACCTGTCGATGTCGCCCGCGGCCTGCGTGACGCTCGTGTGCCAGGACCTGCCGATCGATCAGGAGCGGATGATCAACGCGGTCACCGCGGCCAACCCGAACAACGTCGTCGTCCTCGACACCGGTGGGCCGGTGCGGATGCCGTGGCTGAAGAACGCAGCCGCCGTCCTGCTGCCGTGGTTCGGCGGGATCGAGCACGGGCGCTCGCTCGCACGCATCATCTACGGGGCCGACGAGCCCGGCGGCCGGCTCCCGCAGACCCTCCCGCGCGACGAGGCGCAGCACCCCTTCGCCGCGGCAGCCTATCCCGGGGTGAACGGGGTGGCGACGTACGCGGAGAAGCTCGAGGTCGGCTACCGCTGGTACGACGCGCAGGACGTGAAGCCGCTCTTCCCGTTCGGCTTCGGCCTGGGGTACACGACCTTCTCCTTCTCCGACCTCCAGGTGACGCGCGAGGGCGACGGCGCCGTCGTCCGGCTGCGGGTGCGCAACACCGGCGACCGGGCCGGTGCCGCGGTGCCGCAGGTGTACGTGTCGTCCCCGGACGCTGCCGGGGAGCCTCCGCGGCAGCTGAAGGGCTTCACGAAGATCCGGCTGAAGCCGGGCGCCTCGCGGGTGGTGACGATCCGACTCGACCGGCGCGCGTTCTCGCAGTGGAGCGTGGCGCGGCACGGGTGGATCGTCACCCCGGGCTCCTACGGCATCCTCATCGGCTCGTCCTCGCGCGACCTGCCGCTGCGCGATGCGGTGCGGATGGGCTGAGCCTGCATCCGGGAGACGGGGACATCCGACCGCGCCTGCGTAGGCTCGGAGCATGTCCCCGGCGCCGACGACCCTCGCCGTCCTCCAGCACCGTTTCGCCGACGAGCTGCCCGAGCTCGCCGTCCCGGTGCGGGCGGCGGCCCCACCGCAGCCGCAGCTGGTGGTGCTCAACGAGCCGCTGGCGCGTGAGCTCGGCCTCGACCCCGAGCGGCTCCGCTCCCCCGAGGGGCTCGGTCTGCTCACCGGCACCGAGCCGCCCGCGGGCGCCTCGCCGGTGGCGCAGGCCTACGCCGGCCACCAGTTCGGCGGGTTCGCACGTCTCGGCGACGGCCGCGCCCTGCTGCTCGGCGAGCTCGAGGACGCCGAGGGGCGGCTGCGCGACCTGCACCTGAAGGGATCGGGCCGCACCCCGTTCGCCCGCGGCGGCGACGGGTTGGCCGCGCTCGGCCCGATGCTGCGCGAGTACGTGATCAGCGAGGCCATGCACGCGCTCGGCATCCCGACCACGCGGTCGCTCGCCGTCGTCGCCACCGGGCGGGCCGTGCAGCGGGAGGAGACGCTGCCCGGCGCCGTCCTCGCCCGCGTGGCCTCCAGTCACCTGCGGGTCGGCACGGTGCAGCACGCCCGCGCCCTCGACGACGTCGACCTGCTGCGCCGCGTCGTCGACCTGGCCATCGCCCGGCACCACCCGGAGGCCGCCGACGACGAGCGTCCGGCCCTGGCGCTGTTCCGGGCGGTCGTGGCCGCCCAGGCCGACCTGGTGGCCCGCTGGATGCTCGTGGGCTTCGTGCACGGGGTCATGAACACCGACAACATGACGCTCTCGGGCGAGACCATCGACTACGGGCCCTGCGCCTTCCTCGACGCCTTCGACCCCACCACCGTCTTCAGCTCGATCGACCGCGACGGCCGCTACGCCTACCGCAACCAGCCCGGCATCGCGGCGTGGAACCTCGCCCGGCTCGCCGAGGCGCTGCTGCCGCTCGTCGACGAGTCCGAGGAGACCGCCATCGCGCTGGTCACCGAGGCGTTGCAGGGTTTCGGCACCACCTACTCCTCCGCCCTGCGTGCCGGCTACCGCGCGAAGCTGGGCCTGGCCGCAGCCGACCCCGAGGCCGCCGACGCCGTCATCGAACCGCTGCTCGATCTGATGGCGGCCGCGCGCGTCGACCACACCTCGTTCTGGCGCCGGCTCGCCGACGCGGCGCGCGGCGATGCGGAGCCGGCCCGCGGCCTGGTGCTCGACCTCGAGGCGTTCGACGCCTGGCTGGCCACCTGGCGGGCCCTCGGACCGGACGCCGCGGCCATGGACGCCGTCAACCCGGTGTACATCCCGCGCAACCACCTGGTCGAGGAGGCGCTGGCCGCGGCCGAGACCGACGCCGACCTGGCTCCGCTGCACCGCCTGCTCGACGCCGTCCGCTCGCCCTACGCCGCGCGCGACGGCTTCGAGCGCTACGCGGAGCCGGACCCGGCCGCCGCGCCGTACACGACGTACTGCGGCACCTGACCGGCACCCGACCGGCACCCGACCGGCACCCGATAGGTTCCCGCTGACCGATCGGAGTGGAGGAGCGATGGCTGGCAGCGGCGGGAGGCCCCGCGATCCCCAGGCGGACGCTGCGATCCTCGACGCCGTCCGCGCGCTGCTCACCGACGGGGGCTGGGAGGCCGTGACCTTCCAGCGGGTCGCGGCGCATGCCGGCGTCGGCCAGCCGACGGTGTACCGCCGGTGGCCGACGAAGCTGGCCCTGGTCGAGGCCGCGGTCTTCCCCGTCTCCGAGTGGACGCCACCGCGGCCGACCGGCGACCTGGAGGCCGACCTCGGCCGCCTCGGCGCCGATCTGGTCGAGAGCCTGCTGACGCCGGTGGTGCGGGCTGCGCTCCCCCAGATCCTCGCGGCCCACAGCGCCGACCTCGACGGCGCCGGCGAGCGGGAGTTGCGCGCGTGGGCGACCGATCCGGTGCGCGACGCCTACGCGGCCATCGTCACGGCAGCGCTGCCCGGGGTGGCCGACCGGCCCGATCTGATCGATCCGACCTTCGATGCCTTCCACGCGAGCCTCACCTATCCGGCCCTGGTGCGCAGCCCCGCGGAGGCGCGCGCCGGCGTCGCGGCGACCATCGCCGTGGCGGTCCGGACCGCGCGGGCGACCTGGTCCCCCTCCCTTGTTACGGAGACTCCGTAACGATACGGTCCCGCTGCATGGAGCAGATCAGTGCGCGCGCCTGGGTGGCGACCGCCCTCGGCGATCCCACGGCCGTCCTCGAGCAGCAGACCGTTCCGGTCCGGGCCCCGGGTCCCGGCGAGGTGAGGGTGAAGGTGGCGGCGTTCTGCGTGAACCTCAACGACGCCGACGTGGTGCGCGGGCGCTACGTGATGATGCCGCTCCCGCCCCCCTTCGTGCCCGGCATGGAGTCGGTCGGCGTCGTCGAGTCGGCCGGCGCCGGAGCCGAGCACCTCCTGGGACGCCGCGTGCTCGGCATCCCGGTCTTCGCGCACGGCGGCTTCGCCGAGTACGCCGTCGTCGACGCCGCCACCACGCAACTCGTGCCCGACTGGATGAGCGACGCCGAGGCCGCGGCCCTGCATTACCCCTTCCACCTCGGGTGGTTCGCCCTCACCGAGCGGGCCCGCCTCCAGCCGGGCGAGACCCTCCTCGTGCACGCCGCCGCCGGCGGCGTGGGATCCGCCGTCGTCCAGCTCGGCAAGGCGCTCGGCGCACGGGTGATCGCCACGGCGGGCGGCCCGGAGAAGGTGGAGTTCGCGCGCTCGCTCGGAGCCGACGTGGTCATCGACTACCGCAATGGCGGCTTCGCGGACGCCGTCAACGACGCGACCTTCGGGCACGGCGTCGACGTCGCGCTCGACACGATCGGCGGCGAGGTGACGACCGAGACCTTCCGCTGCATGGGGATGAACGGCCGGCACCTCATCGTCGGCTACAGCTCCGACATCACCCTCGACGGCCAGCCGATCGCGATGTCTCCCGCGCTCTACGGCAACTTCTCCCTCGTCGGCGTCTGCCTGGTCTACACGAACGATCCGCTCGGCACGAGGGCGACGCTCGGCTTCAACTGGCCCAGCCGCGCCGACGGACAGATCGCTCACCGGAAGCTGTTGGAGCTCATCGCCGCCGGCACGGTACGGACCGTCGTGACGGAGGAGATCGGCTTCGACGACCTCCCGGCGGCGATGGAGCGTCAGGAGCGCCGCGAGACCATGGGCCGCGTGGTGGTGCGCCTCTAGCCGGACCCGGCCCTCATCCCACTCCGAGCCGCGCGAGGATCCAGGCCGCGGCCGCGGGGACCGCGTAGGTTTCGCTGTTGGTGCCCGAATGGTCGGCGGCCCACCGCGCGAGGGTCACATCGACTCCGCGATCGCCGAGTTCGCGCGCCAGCAGTTCGGTGAAGGGAGCCGGGGCGACGGCGTCGAGGAGCCCCTCCTCGATCCGCACCGGCACAGGCCGCAGCGGCAGCCGCCGGACGTCGGTGCGGGCCAGGTGATCGCGCAGCAGCCGCGAGGCCTCCTGACCCCGAGGCCCGAGGATCTCGGCGGGCGCCAGACCACCCCAGGAGTCGGCCTCACCGAGCCCAGCCAGACAGCGTCGCTCGAGGTGCGGCCACACCGCGCGGGCCCGATCGCTCAGCCCGCCCTCCTGCAACAGCAGACGCTTGAAGGCCGGGCTCTGGACCGAGAGTCCCTTGAGCAGCAGTGCGGCCAGACCCGTCAACACCGGCGTCGCCTCGGGAACGACGACCGGCACACCCTGCAGCACCTCGATGAGGCGCTCCATGCGGGTGACCGGGGTGATGGCCTCGATGCCGACGAGCCGCAACCCCGCGGGGGACCGACGACGTCGATCCCCTGCATTCATGGCGGCGACGGCGCCCTCGGAGTGCCCGGCCGCGACCCAGCGCCCCTCGAGCGGCAGGACCCGCGACGTCGCCGCGACCATCGCGACCATCGACTCGCCCAGCGAGCCGCCCATCAGGTAGGGGTGGCCACCAGCGACGCCGAGGCCCTCGAAGTCCGGGCGGGCGACCGCGACCCCAGCAGACAGCAGTCGGGTCGTCAGAGCGTCGCCCTGTTCGGCCCGTCGCAGATCGTCGCCGGGCGGCACGCGACCGCTCGAGGGCGCACATCGGTCGGCCGCCCCGGTGGTCATGTGGCCGTAGACCACCAGTGGCCAACCCGCGGCGGGCATCGGCCCGGGCGGCACCAGCACGAGCCCCGTGGCCGGTCGTCGTCGCCCGTCCGCGGCGTCGACCTCGTAGCGCAGCACGAAGGCGCGTCCCGCACCCTCCGGAACCGTGCCGGGGACGGCGGGCGCAGTGACGCCGGAGGGTGACCAGGACGTCGTCCCGTACGCCGCACCTGCGGGCCGGACGGCGACCGGTGCCGTGACGGCGGCCAGGACGGCGGCCAGGACGGCGGCCAAAACAGCCGCCACCCCCGGGGCGATCCGACCACTCACGTCAGACCCGGGACCGCGGGCAGCAGACCGATCCGATCGGACGGCGTGGCGAGCATCCAGTCCACGATGTCGCGATTGGCACGCAGGACGGGCACGAGCTGGTCCTGGGCGACCGCGTCGAGGTCATCGGCCTCGTCGTAGAGGTAGATCGGCCCGGCGATGAGACTTGCCGTCGGGACGCCGGCCGCCATCACGAACGAGGCATCCGTCGGGATGCCGACCGGTTGGAGCGGGGTGGCGTTGAGCAACGTCGCCGCGCCGAGGTCGTGATCCAGGAGTGCCTGGATGAGCATCGCCTTCCCGGGCAGCGAGAGGTTCTCGAAGTAGCCGCGCGGCTCTGGCTCGTCCAGCAGTTGCAAGGAACGATCCGGGCCGATCCGCCCCTTCTTGGCGACATGCTCGATCGTGAGGTTGGCGACGATCCGGTAGGGGGTCGCGGGGTCCTTCACGTAGGCGTCCACGAAGTGCATGTGGGCGTGATAACCGGTGAAGTGGGTGTCGAAGGTCGTGAACATCAGCGTCTTGCCGCTGCGCCGACCACGCCGGGCCAGGCCGCCGTAGTACTCCGCGAGAGCCACCACCTGCGAGGTGCCGGTGCCGTCCTCGACCGCGCCCGGCCCCAGGGAGTCGTGATGCGACTGCACCATCACCGTCTCCGGCGCCGCGTCGGGCGAACGCTCGGTGCCGTACAGGATGCCGATGGGCTGGCGGGCGACCACCTTGCGTCGCACCGTGGTCATCCGCATCGTCGCGGTCGGCTCCTCGGCCAGCAGTCGGCGCACGCGAGCCGCTTCGCGGCGGGTCACCCACATGCCCGGGATCGTCATGGGCGAGCGGCGGTAGTACTCGTTGTGGTAGCGATCGGACTCGAAGTAGTCGGCCAGAACGCCGATCATGCCCGCCGCGCCCGCGGCCTGCAGGGCGTCGATCGTCTGGGGCAGCGTCGTGATGTAGGGGTTCGGCGAGAGCAGGGTCTGCGCGTCGAGGATGCCGCCGTCGGGGTCGTTGATGAACTCCATGAAGGGAGTGAGGGCGACCAACGGCGTCAGGAACTTCAGGTCGACCATCACGATCTTCCCCGCGACCCCGAGACCCGCGAGGGCGCTCAGCGGCAGGCCGCCGAGATCGACCACCTCGGCCTCGAGACCGCCCGGGCCGAGGGTGCGCCGTCCAGTCGCCTCGGGGCCGCCGATGAAGGAGAACGACACCGGGTGCTGCCGGATGCGTCGGCCCGCGATCTCCAGGCTCGCCTCGGTCGCCTCCCAGGAGTAGGAGACCGAGGGCTCGATGTAGACCTCGTCCAGGCCGGCTCGACGGAACCGCTCGGCGACGTACTCCGCGGCCCGGCGACCACCCGGCGTCCCCGTCGCGCGGGGGGCGAGGGAGACCAGATGCTCGACGGTGCGCATCATCGAGGCCCGGCCGGGGAGCAGACGATCGCGAGGCGCGGTCGCCAGGGCCGCGGAGGACGGGAGGACGGCAGCGCCGAGGGCGAGGGCGCCGAGGGTCGGGACGGCGGCGACGACCCCGCGCCGCGAGAGGGCGGCCGACGGGGTGGTGGCCGGAGTGACGTCGCTCATGTTCTGAGTAACGATCATTACATTCGAGAGCTATCCCTGGTCTGGACCGGCCCCGAACATCAGGCTCACCCAGGCGGTCGCCTGCTCCGCGAGCGCCGGCAGGTCGCTGACGCGTCCCTCCTCGAGCAGATCGGCGGCCAACTGCCGGATGCCGTAGACGCCCGACAGGTAGGCATCGAAGGGGAGCCGACCCACCGCAGCGGGCTCCCAGGCCACATGCTTGTCGTGGAGCAGGCGGGCGATCGCCGAGAGGGCGGCGCGCCGCCGGGCCCGCGCCGGCTCGCCCATCGCGTCCATCTGCACCTGGAAGGCGCGGCCGACGACGGGGTCGGCCTCCAGGGCACCGAGATAGGTCGCCAGGATGGCGCCCATGTAGGCCCGCCAGGACAGTCCGGCGCCATCGATCGCGATCAGCCGCCCGAGCAGTACCTCGATGAATCGGTCGTAGGCGGCGAAGACGCAGGCATCGCGCGAGGGGAACATGGCGTAGAAGGAACTCAAGGAGACCTTCGCCCGTAGACAGATCTCCTTCGGGCCCACCTCGGCCGCCCCCGAGGCCGCGAGCAGTTCCGTGGCGGCGATGAGGATGCGCTCGCGCTGTGCGGCGGCGACCTGCTCGCGCGGAAGCGCGTTGCGACCCCGCGGCAGCGATCCTGGCGCCGTGAAGAACACGCCGTCCGTCACGACGTCGATCGACGCAACGGGGACTCCACTCACGCGGCACATGGTGACATCAGTCCGCCCCGCAGGGTCGAGAACCGCGGTCCCCGCCGGCGTCCGACCCGGCCTCCGACCCCGGCGTCCGACCCGGCGATCAGGCCGACCGGGACGACGAGCGCAACGGCGGGTTCCAGCGCATCGCCCAGCCCTCGGCGGGGTGGTCCTCGGCACGGGTGATCGCCTCGATCAGGGCCTGGCCGAGGTGGCGGTGGTCGGCGGCGAGTCCGGCGATCTCCGAGCGGCGCGGATGGCCGGCCGGGACGACGTCCGGGCGCTCCAGCAGTTCGTGGAGGGGGAGGGCGTGGCTCTGGGCCAGCCAGGCCGCGAACGGAGCCGACCGCACGGGACGGTCGAGCACGGGCAGCGTCTCGCCCCAGCGACCCCGCAGCAGCCGCCGCACCTCGACGAAGGGCTGGCGCGGCTCGGCGGGGAGGCCGACCACGACGACGCCGAGGAGCCGGGGCCCCGCGACCTCGGCGCGCGGGCCGATGTCGACCTCGGCGATCAGCCGCTCGATCGCCTGCGGATCGGGGGCGGTGAGGAGGACGACGTGGTCGGCCACGGCCGCGACCGCCTGACGTCCGGCCGGCCCGGCACCGGTGTCGAGGACCACGAGGTCGGCCGACCGGCCGTGGACGCGCGCGGCGTCGGCCGGGGCGCGCAGCAGCCGCAACCCGGGCCGGACCTCCAGCGGGCCGCCGGTGACGGCGTCCGGGCGCGCGCCGAGGCGTTGCGCGAGCACGCCGTCCTCGACCGCGTCGAGGAGCAGCACGCGGTTGCCGGCACGGGCCGCGAGCGCGGCGACGCCGACCGCGACGCCGGTCGCGCCCACGCCCGGGCGGGCGCCGGCGAACGCGACCACACGACCCGTCGGGACGGCGGGGCCGGAGCTGGGGGCTATGGGGGCTGGTGCTGCGTGGGAAGGGTGGACAGGGGGAGGGGGAGGTGCGGTCATCACGGCTTTCGGGGGGATCCGGGACCAGACCGACGAGGAGCAGTCGTCGGAGGACCAGTATCGCCCCTCGGGAGGTCGCCGGTCACCCGCTCGACGCAGTCGGCGGCGACGCTGCGACCCCGTCCGCACCATCCGTCGCAACCGCCGCAGCCGCCCCATCCCAGGGGACGGCGGGCGGTCACCAGCGCGCGGGTACCGTCGATCTCGGCGCGGGGCGCCGTGCCGGTCGTCGACCGGCAGGGCTGAGAAGCACCCGTCGAACCTGTCTAGGTAGTGCTAGCGAAGGGACGCCCATGACCACCACCGCACCGACCCCTGCCCTCGGGCTGGCCGACGTCGTCGACCGCGTGCGTGCGCACGCACCCCTGGTGCACTGCATCACCAACAGCGTCGTCACGAACGTGACGGCCAACGTGCTCCTCGCCGCCGGCGCCTCCCCGGCGATGGTCGACACCGCGGAGGAGGCCGGCGTGCTCGCCGGTGTCGCCGGCGGGCTGCTGGTCAACCTCGGCACGCTGACGCCGGTGCAGATCGGGGGCATCGACGCCGCGGTGGGCGCCGCGGCCCGCGCGGGCGTGCCGTGGGTGCTCGACCCGGTCGCGATCGGCGTGCTGCCGGTGCGCACGGCGCTGGCCGGCGAGCTGCTCGGACGCCGTCCCGCGGTCGTGCGTGGCAACGCCTCGGAGATCGCCGCACTCGCCGGCGGTGCGGGCGGACGCGGCGTCGACTCGTTGGCCGCACCCGACGACGTCGCCGACATCGCGCGCGACCTCGCGCGCCGTCACACCACGGTGGTGGCGGTGAGCGGGCCCCGCGACCTCATCACCGACGGCGACCGGGTCGTGCGCATCGCGGCCGGGCACTCGCTGATGACCCGCGTCACCGGGGTCGGATGCGCACTTGGGGCACTGGTCGCCGCCTGCGCCGCCGTCGAGGACGACGCCGTGCTGGCCGCCGCCGCGGCGACCGCGTGGCTGTGCGTCGCCGCCGAGGAGGCGGCCGCCGCATCGTCGGGGCCCGGCACGTTCGCCGTCGCCCTGCTCGACCGACTCGCCGCCGTCGACGCCGGGAGCGTCGCGACGCGTGCGGGGTCGGCGTGAGGGCGCGCGTCGTCCTCGATCCCACCCTCTACCTCGTCACCGACACCGCCCTGTGCGGCGGCCCGGACGGCGTCCTGGCCACCGTGCGCGCGGCTGTGGCGGGCGGGGCGACGGCGGTGCAGGTGCGGGATCCGCGGGCGACGACCCGCGAGCTGGTGGCGTTGGGCGAGGCGCTGCTGCGCGACCTCCGGGGCACCGGGGTGCCGCTCATCGTCGACGACCGCGTGGACGTCGCGCTCGCGATCGGCGCGGACGGCGTCCATGTGGGGCAGTCCGACCTCGACCCCGTGACCGCCCGGCGACTGCTCGGCCCCCGCGCCCACCTCGGACTGTCGGTGCACACCCCGGAGCAGGCGCAGGAGGCGAGCGCGCTGCCGCCCGGCACCGTCGACCTGCTCGGGGTCGGGCCGGTGCTGGCGACCGCCTCGAAGCCGGACGCCGCTGCGCCCTGCGGCCTCGACGGCCTGGCCCGCGTCTGCGCGGCCACTCCCCTGCCCTGCGTGGCGATCGGGGGCGTCGACCGCGCCGATCTCGCCGCGGTGCGCGCGGCCGGAGCCCATGGGATCGCGGTCGTCTCCGCGATCTGCGGACGACCCGATCCGGGGGCGGCGGCCGCCACCCTGCGGGCGCGCTGGCGGGAGGCGGCCGCATGAGCGCACGGATGCGGCCGGCCGGCCATCCGGTGGTGGCGCTGACGATCGCGGGCTCGGATCCCAGCGGCGGTGCGGGCATCCAGGCCGACCTCAAGACCTTCGCCGCCCTCGGCGGCTACGGCTGCGCGGTGCTGACGGGGCTCACCGCGCAGAGCACGCTCGGGGTCACCCGGGTCTTCGCCGTGCCCGCCGACGTCGTCGCCGACCAGCTCGCCACCCTGTGCGCCGACGTGGCGCTGGACGCGGTGAAGATCGGGATGACCACCGATGCCGAGGTCGCCCGCGCGATCGCCGCCGCGCTGCGCGAGCTGCGGGCCGGCGCGCGACCGCCGGTGGTGGTGCTCGATCCGGTCATGGTCGCGACCTCCGGCGACCGGTTGCTCGCCGCCGAGGCCGAGACGGTGCTGCGCGAGGAGCTGCTCCCCCTCGCCGACCTGGCGACCCCGAACCTGCCCGAGGCCGCGGTGCTGCTGGGCGCCGAGGTCGCGCGGACGCCGTCCGAGGCCGCCGACCAGGCGCGTGCGCTGCGCGACCTCGGGGTCGGCTGGTGCCTGGTCAAGGGTGGGCACCTGGACGGCGCGGAGGCGGTCGACCAGTTGGCGGGCCCAGACGGCGTCGAGGCGATCTCGGCGCCCCGCGTCGCGACCGCCAACACCCACGGCACCGGCTGCACGCTCTCCTCGGCGATCGCGGTCGAACGGCCGCGACAGCCCGACTGGCCGAGCGCCGTCCGCGCGGCGAAGGACTACCTGACGCGGGCCCTGCGGGCCGCCGATGGCCTCGTGATCGGCGGCACCGGCACGGCGCCGGGCCCCTACACCGGGCACGGGCCGGTGCACCACGGCGTCAGACGCTCCGATGTTGACGGTGACTCCCATCCTGGATGAGGCTCAGGGCCGTGGAGTCCGACGCCGACGACCGGCCGATCCCGCTGCGTGAGCGGCAGCGGCTGGCGCTGCGCGCGGAGATCGAGCAGACAGCGCTGCGCCTGTTCGCCACCCACGGCTACGACCAGGTGACGACCGAGGCGATCGCGGAGGCCGTCGGCATCTCGCCGAGCACCTTCTTCCGCCACGTGCCGACCAAGGAGCAGCTGCTGCTCGGTGCCACGCAGCGCGGGCGGGCGCAGATCCTCGCGCGCTTCCACGAGCGCCCCGACGACGAGGACGCCGCCGCCTCGGTGGCCGCGGCGATCCTCGCCCGCACCTCGCAGTTCGTCGACGACGACGAGTGGGCCGAGCTGTGGCGCCGGGCGAAGGCCTCGGCACCCCTGGAGCTGCGACGGGCCTCGCTGCTCAGCAGGGAGGAGCGCGACGAGCTGATCGCCGCGGTCGCCCGACGGCTCGGTCGCCCCTCCCGGGCCCGGCAGCTGCAGGCAGGGGTGCTCGTGCGCTCCCTGCTCGCGGCCGTCGAGTACGCCTACGAGCTGTGGCTGGCCGACGACGGCGGGCCGTCGCTGCACGACCTCACCGGCAGGGCGCTCGACCTGGCCCGGCACGGGTTCGAGGAGACCGCACCGCGGCGTCCCTCGCGGGCGGCGCGATGACGGCGCGCCGGAGCCGGTGGGACGTCGTCCTGCTGCCGTCCTACGCGCTGGGCATCCTCAATGCCCTGGTGCTCAGCCTCCCGGAAGCGCTGGGGGTGCCGGTCGCTCCGGACAGCCCGTGGCCGCCGCTGCGGGCCCTGCACACGTGGGCCGTCGAGCAGGAACCGCAGCACCTGGTGATGCCACCGACCCTGCAGGCGTCCCTGCTGTACGACGCGTTCGTGCAGTTGCCGCTGCTGGTCGTGCTGCTCATCGGCTACGGCCTCCGCAAGGACTGGCCCTGGCTGCGCACAGCCGCGATCGTCTACGCCGTCAGCGCGATCGTGAACATGTACTTCTACTTCATGCAGACGTTCCTCGGCCCCGACAGCCCGCCGCACCTGGCGACGTACGTGCCGATCAACCTGCCGTGGCTGCTGGTGCCCGTGCTGGTGCTGCTGCGGGTGCGTCAGGACGACGGCCGCAGCGGCGGCGCCGGGACGTCGATCGCCGGGCGCTCGCAGCCCCCGTCGACCTTCATGAGCGACCCGGTGACCCAGGACGACGCGGGCGAGGCGAGATAGAGCGCGGCGCACGCGATGTCGCGCGGGGTGCCGGGACGCCGCATCGGGGTGTTGGCCTCGAACTGCGCGCGCAGCGCGTCGTCGGTGAGCACCACCTCCAGGCCCTGCGTGGCGACGCCGCCGACGAGGATCGCGTTCACACGCACGTGCGGTGCGAACTCCCCGGCGAGGTCGCGGGTGAGCATGTTGAGCGCGGCCTTGCCCGCGCCGTAGGCGGCGAACGAGCCGAGCACCATGTCGGAGGAACGCGAGGAGATGTTGACGATGGATCCGCTGCCCGCGGTGTCGACCATCGCCTGCGCGGCCGACTGACACAGGAGGAACGGCGCGGTGACGTTGAACCGCAGCGCGGTCTCGAAGAACCGCTCGGAGGTGGCCATCGCGGGCCGCGGTCCGGTGCCGCCGGCGTTGTTCACCAGCACATCGAGTCGCCCGTAGGTCTGTACCGCGGTATCGATGAGGCGGCGCCGGTCGTCGTCCACGAGCACGTCGGAGACGACCGCGGTGGCCCGCCCGCCGGCGTCCTCGATGGTGGCGACCACCTCGTCGAGGTCGGACGCCGTCCGCGCGCCGACGACGACCTGCGCACCCGCCTCGGCCAAGCCGATCGCGATGCCGCGCCCGATGCCCTGGCCGCCGCCGGTGACGACGGCGACCCGGCCGTCGAGGCGGAAGTCGTCGAGGATCACCGCCGGCGTCCGGTGCCCAGGTGCGGCGCGGCGCGACCGGCCAGCAGCGGCAGGTCGAGGTAGGTCTTGATGCCGGGCTCGGCGGCGACGACGTAGGGGATCGCGCTCACACAGTGGTTGGCGGTGACGACGATGCCGGGGTTGCGGATCAGCCCCTCCTCGATCGTCTCCGGCTGCAGGCCCTTGAAGGTGAGCAGCACATCGGGGTCGCCGCTGATCTCGACCTCGAACCGCTCGCCGGTCGGCCCGAAGTCCCACGCCGGCTCGAGGTGCTCCTCCCCCATCAGCCAGTTGACGCTCGCGGTGACCACCGGGACGCCGTCCACGACCGCACGCCAGTGGAAGCGACGCGCCGCCACCTGCCCGGGCTCGATGACGCCGACCGGGCACTCGATGGGGGCGGTGGCGACCGCGACCTCCTGCTCGGTGACGAGCTCGGGGTCGGCGTCGAAGCCCATCTCGGCCACGATCATGCGCACCGAGGCCTTGAAGCCCGCACCGAGCAGGCCGACGATCGGCCCGGCCATCGCCTCCTCGGGGCCCACTCCGAAGCCCATGATGTGCCGGACGACGTCGGGAGCGTTGTAGGTGCGCAGGTCGCTGAACTCCTCGGCCCGCACGTGCGTGACCGAGGCGCTGAGCGCGGAGACCATGAGCGGGAACCGCTCGGTGATGCCGCCGGGGTGGATGCCGGTGCCGTGCAGCGTCGTCCCGCCCTCCTCGCAGGCCTCCAGGATCGCGCCGCACGCGGCGAGGTCGGGGTAGATCCAGCCGACCGGGGTGACGACGTCCTTGCCCGAGCGCAGCAGCGCGACGACCTCGGCCTCGTTCGGCAGCAGCGGGCTGTAGACGACGCAATCGGCATCGAGAGCGAGGATCTCCTCCTGGCTCGTGGTGGCCGCGACCCCGACCGGCTCGATGCCGAGGATCTCCCCGACGTCCTTGCCGTGCTTGGCATCGGAATGCACCCACGTGCCCACCAGCTCGAGATCGGGATGCGCCAGCACCGCCTCGATCGCCGCCTTGCCCACCCCGCCGGTCGCCCACTGCACCACTCGGATCGCCATGCGCCGATTCAGACACTTGTGGGAGTCACTGTCAACGGGCAAGTGGCTCCCAGTGGAACGGGCGGTTGAGGTGCGAGCGCAGCGAGCCCACCCGGTGGTTGAGGTGCGAGCGCAGCGAGCCTCGAAACCCCCGCACCCGCACGACCCCCAGTACCGGACGCCGTCCGACTCACCGGGTCTCGCGGCTCGTCGCCAGCGCTCCTCGCACCTCGACCACCGACGCCACCCGGCGGTTGAGGTGCGAGCGCACCCGGCGGTTGAGGTGCGAGCGCACCCGGCGGTTGAGGTGCGAGCGGAGCGAGCCTCGAAACCCCCGCACCCGCACGACCCCCAGCACCGGACGCCGTCCGACTCACCGGGTCTCGCGGCTCGTCGCTAACGCTCCTCGCACCTCGACCACCGACGCCACCCGGTGGTTGAGGTGCGAGCGCAGCGAGCCGAACCGGTGGTTGAGGTGCGAGCGCAGCGAGCCTCGAAACCCCCGCACCCGACCACCCACCGGCACCGGAGACCGCCCACCGACTACCGTTCGCACCAGGCGCCCACGCGCCGAGGGCCAGGAGGTGCGGTGAGCGAGGTACGTGAGCGGATCCTCGCGGTCACGCTCGACCTCATCGGCGAGCACGGCATCGCTGGCCTGAGCAACCGCCTGGTCGCCAAGGCGGCCGGCGTCTCCCTGGGCACGTTGACCTATCACTTCGCCAGCCAGGACGACCTGCTCGCCCGCACACTCGAGGCTTTCGTCGACGGCGAGGTCGCCCGCCTCGAGACGGTGGCGCAGGCTCTGGAGGGCACGACCCTCTCGCTCACGGAGGCCCTCGAGGTGACGCGGGAGATCATCGAGGACCAGGCCGGGCGCCGCGCCCAGATCGCCCAGTTCGAGCTGAACCTGCACGCCACCCGCAACCGCGACCTCGCGGCGGCGTCCGCTCGCTGCTACGCCGCCTACGAGCGGGTGGGGGCAGCGGCACTGCGAGCGATCGGCGTCCCGGACGCCGAGCGGGTGGCGCCGCTGCTCGCGGCGATGGTCGACGGCCTCGAGCTGCGTCGGCTGGCGATCGGCGAGGGCCCCTCGCTCGACGACGCGATCGCGCGCTTCCTCGCCGGCCCGGGCGCCGGCGCGGGCCCCTAGCCCCGGGTCACACGGACGGCGGCCCGAGCACCCGGCGCACGTAGTCGTTGGTGAAGACGCCCTCGGGGTCGAGGTGGGCGCGCACCGCAGCGAAGGCCTCCCAGCCGGGGTAGCGCGGTGCGAGGGTCGCGGCGGTCTGGTAGTGCCGCTTGCCCCAGTGCGGGCGGCCGTCGTAGTCGTCCATGATCGCCTCGACCGCGCGGAAGTAGGTCTCGAACTCCGCGCCGACGACCTGGTGGACGGCGATGTACCCGGTCTCGCGACCGTGCGCAGTGGAGAGGAACGCGTCGTCCGCGGCGGTGAAGCGCACCTCGATCGGGAACAGCACGGGCAGGCGGCGATCGGCGATCACCGCCATCACCCGACTGAACGCCTCGGCGAGGTGCTCGCGCGGGATCGCGTACTCCATCTCGGTGAAGCGCACCCGCCGGTCGTGGGCGAAGACGCGGTGGCTGGCGTCGAGCTGCTCGTAGCGACCAGCGACGCGCGCCATGAGCCGGGCGATGCGCGGCACCTGCGTCGGCACGCGGCGGCCGAGTCCGGCGAGAGCGCCGACCACCGTGTTGGGCACGAAGTCGTCGTTGAGCCAGGCCTCGAAGCGGCCGGGCGGGTCGGCCGGCTCGTCGGTGCGGCGCGAGGCGAGGGTGAGCGCGGTGTCGGTGTGCGGCAGGGCGAGCATCTCGAAGTGGTCGTGGCCCTCGACCAGCTCGTCGAGGTGCGCGAGCACCTCACGGATCGGGCGCGGCTCGTCGATGCGGTGGATGCGGAAGGCGGGCACGCACTGCAACGTGTACTGGGAGATGACGCCCAGGGCGCCGAGGGAGACCCGGGCCGCGCGCCAGGCGTCGGGGTCGCTGGCCTCGTCGATCTCGAGCACCTCGCCGGAGGCGGTGACCAGGCGGCAGCCGAGCACCTGCGCGGAGAGGTTGCGGAAGCGGGCGCCGGTGCCGTGGGTGGCGGTGGCGAGCGCGCCGGCGAGGGACTGGGCGTCGATGTCGCCCTGGTTCTCCAGAGCCAGGCCGTGGCGGGCGAGCTCGGCGGTGAGGGTGTGCAGCTTGATGCCGGCCTCGACGGTGACCCGGCCGGTGGCGGTGTCGACGTCGAGGAGGCGCTGCATGTGGGTCTGGTCGATCATCACGCCGTCGGTGAGACAGGTGTCGGTGAAGGAGTGGCCGCTGCCGACGGGGCGCACGCCGCGGCCCTCGGCGGCGGCCTTCGCGACGGTCTCGGCGAGCTCGTCCTCGCTGCCCGGCCGCTCGACGCGCGCGGGCGCGCACACCTGCTGTCCGGCCCAGTTGCTCCAGAGCTCGCCCATCGTCTCCCCTTCTCGGTCGTTCGAACGAACGGGAGGATGCTACCCTCCCTCATCGCCTCGCGACAGCCCCACGTCGGAGGCGCGACCCCCAGCTGGAGGCTGTCGATGACCCCGTCCGCCGCAACCCCGTCGCTGCCCCTGCGCACGCTGCGCTTCGCCGACGGCGGTGCGGCAGCGCCGACGCTGTCGCGACGATCCGAGCCGCTGGCGCGCGCCGTCCGGCTCGAGCAGCTGGCCCGGGCCACCGCCGACCTCGACCCCACCTACGCCGTCCTCGACCTCGACGCGCTGCACGCGAACGCGCTGGCCATGCGCGAGCGGGCGGCCGGCACGCCGATCCGGGTGGCTTCGAAGTCGGTGCGGTGCCGGGCGGTCCTCGACGCCGTCCTCGGCCTCGACGGGTATCACGGCGTGCTCGCGCTGACCCTCGGCGAGGCGCTGTGGCTGGCCTCGGGACCGGCGCCGATCGAGGACGTCGTCGTCGGCTACCCCTCGGCCGACCGCGCCGCGCTGCGGCACCTGGCGGCCGACCCCGACCTCGCCGCGCGGGTCACGATCATGGTCGACGACGTGGCCCAGCTCGCGTTCATCGAGCGCGAGGTCGGCACGCCCGCCCGGCCGCTGCGCGTCTGCCTCGACATCGACGCCTCCCTCGAGCTGCTCGGCGGACGCGTGCACCTCGGCGCGCTGCGCTCTCCGGTGCACAGCGTCGCGCAGGCCGAGGCGCTGGCGCGGGAGGTGGTGCGGCGCGACGGGTTCGAGCTGGTCGGCCTGATGTCCTACGAGGGACAGATCGCGGGCCTCGGGGACGCCGCGGGATCACGCCTCACGCAGGTGCAGATCCGCGCGATGCAGCGGGCATCGGTGCGCGAGCTCGCCGCGCGCCGGGCCGCGATCGTCGCCGCCGTCCGCGCGATCGCGCCGCTGGAGTTCGTCAACGGCGGCGGCACCGGCAGCCTGGAGACCACCTCCGCCGAGGACGCCGTCACCGAGATCGCCGCCGGCTCGGGCCTCTACAGCCCGGCGCTCTTCGACCACTACCGCGCCTTCCGGCACCTGCCCGCCACCTTCTTCGTGACCTCGGTCGTCCGTCGTCCCGATGCCGCGACGGCCACGGTCGCCGGCGGCGGGTGGCCGGCGTCCGGGGCGGCGGGAGTCGATCGCCTGCCCACCCCCTGCTGGCCGCCCGGCCTGCGGCTCACGCCGCGCGAGGGTGCCGGCGAGGCTCAGACCCCGCTCGTCGGCCCGGGCGCCCGCGGGCTCGCGGTGGGCGATCGCGTGTGGTTCCGCCACCCGAAGGCGGGTGAGATCTGCGAACGCACCGACACCCTCCACGTGGTCTCCGGCGAGCAGCTCCTCGGCGGCGTCCCGACCTACCGGGGTGAGGGGAAGGCCTTCCTCTAGGCGAGCTCCTATCCCGCCAGCAGGTCGATGATCTGCGGGATCGCCCACCGCATCATCGGGTCGAAGTAGGGCCAGTTGTGGGCGCCGCCGACCGCGATCCGGGCGCGATAGGGCACGTCGTGGGCGGTGAGCTGGGCGAGGAAGCCGCGGTGGGTCTCCCACAGGCTCTTCTCGAAGTCGCCGGTGAAGACCGCGTCGGAGTTCGGGTCGCCGGTGTAGCCCGTACCGCAGGTGACGAAGAGCGAGACGTCGCGCAACGCGTCGACGTGCAGGGTCGGGTTGTGGGCGTCCCAATTGGCCCGGTCGAGCACCGGGTCGCCCCACACGCGACGCAGGTCCGGCCGCTCCGCCGGCGTCCCGAGCACCGACTCCTGGGCGAGCAGGGTGGTGTCGGGAAGACCCGAGACGCTCAGCACGGCGCGGAACAGGCCCGGGTGCCGGATGGCGTAGTTCAGCGCGCCGATGCCGCCCATCGAGGCGCCAGCGGACGCGCGGGCCCCGGGGATCGTGCGGTAGTGCTCGTCGACCCAGGGCACGAGCACCTGGGTGTGGTAGGTCTCCCAGTCCCAGGTGCCGTCGGCCCAGTCGCTGAACATGCCGGCCTGCTCCAGCTTGCCGCCGGCCGGCATCACGAAGATCGCCGGCCACGCGCGGGAGTCCCGCAGGATCTCGGTCTTCAGCGTCCAGGCGTCGTGGTCGTTGCGCACGCCGTTCCACAGGAAGATCACCGGGTAGCGGCGGTCGCGGTTGCGCGGCGCGCGGTAGCCGACCGGCAGCAGCACCCGTACGAGGTTGCTGGTGATCTGCACCCCCGGCGGCACCGGCACCCGCCGATCGGAGCAGCGCGGCGGCGGGCAGTCGTCCGCGCCGGTGGCCAGCGGTGCGGAGGAGCGCGGCCGAGCGCCGCTGTCGATCGACGGGAGCGCCATCAGGCGTGCGTAGTCGACCGCCGCGGACAGGGGCCGGTCGGAGGCGGTGCTCACCAGGGTGACCGGACCCTCCTCCGCCGGCGCCACACGGTCGGCCGCCGCGCCCATGGGCGCGAGGGCCAGGGTGAGCAGCATGGCGAGGCTTCCGGCGCCGACCACGCCGAGTGCACGGCGGCGCCACCTCGTGCGAAGCCCCATCGCTCCCGGTCCTCTCCTTCTGCCGCGATCGCTCGGCGACCACCCGCCACACGGTCGTGGTCCGACGAGGATGACACGGACCGCCGCCTGCCATCCGCCGTTCGTTCCCGAGCGGACCTCAGGAGCCCGTGCGCTCAGGACGCGCCTGGCCGTCCGTGCGGCGCAGGACGGCGGCTCCGAGCCACCGGCAGCCCACGAGCGCCAGTTCAAGGTCCAGCCGATCCTCCTCCAGCGGTCGTCCGCGCAGCGCGACCGCCCGGTCGACCCGGTACTTCACGGTGTTCTTGTGCACGTGCAGGCGCCGTGCGGCGGCCAGGTAGCTGCCGCGCTCGGCGAGGAAGACCGCGAGGGTCTCCCGCAGGCGGGCGACCGGCTCGGAGTCCTCGGCCAACCCACCGAGCGCTCCGGCCACCAGCTCGCGAGCAGCCTCGAGGTCAGCCGCGAGCAGGCCCGCGGCGCGCAGCCCCGGATCGAGGTGGCTGACGACGGCGTCCCCGCGCTCGCCCGCGGTCGAGGCGACGGCGAAGGCCCGCAGGGCATCAAGGTGGGTCGTCCGGAAGCCGTTCACACCGGACGCCGGGGCACCGAGCGCCACGCGGACCGATCTACCGATCGCCGCCCTCACCCGGGCGAGCGCGACGTCGTCGAGCACGACGGCGGCGTCCAGCGGCACCCAGGCCCAGCCCGAGGACGCGTCCTGCGGTACGAAGAGGGGCGCGCCCACGGCGCCCACGGCGTCCGCGACGGCGTCGGCGGCGTTCTCCAGGCGTCGCAGCTCGTGGGTGGAGCCGTCGGCGTCGCGGCCCCAGACGACGAACCCGAGATGCTGCTGACGTAGCCGGTAGCCCAGCGCCCGCTCGCCGGCGGCGACATCGACCTCGTCGCCGTCGACGAGGGCCGCGAGCAACGCGGCCCGCACAGTGTTGCGGTTGGCGAGCCAGCGGTCGCGCTCGGCCTCGTACTCGGCCACCACCTGCTCGGCCATCCGGTCGACGTAGTCGAAGGAGATCGCCTGCATCACCTGCACCGCGGCCATCGCCACGACGGGGTCGGCCTCCTGCCGGGCGATCTCCTCGAAGGTCCAGTCGAGCACTCGCTGCTGACCGACACGGTAGGAGCGCACGAGGGCATGGGAGGAGATGCCCCGCTGCGCGAGACGGCGGGCGTACTCGACGGCCGCCGACGGCGGCCGCAGCTCGGCGACGTCGAGGGTGTACTGCGCCATCCGGAAGAAGGACTCGACGTTGCTCTCGGTGCTCGCGCCGAACAGTTCGACGATCGTCGGATCGCCGCGCAGCTCGGGGACGGCCTCGGCCAGACCCGCCTTGAGGGCCGGTGCCCGAGCAGGCAGGCCTACCAGCATGGCCGCAGCCACGGCCGACACCCGGACCCGGGCCGCATCGACCACTTCGACGTCCTCCTGCACCGCTGCCGCCACCTCTCGTTCCTCGGGCCAGACTGGGCGCTCGCACCAACATCGCGGACGACCAGGGCCGCTGCTGGGCCTCCCACCACGAAACCGGACGCCGTCTTTGGTCTGCGCGCACAGTGTCACACGTCACGTCCGCCTTCTAAGTTCGGGCTCCGACACCCCGTCCGCCCCGACCGGACCCATCGGGCCGGGCCGACCCGAGAGGCGCCCCATGACGATCGCCCCGCAGAGCTACCTGCCATGGAGACAGCCCGCCGGCGGCCGCGCCGATCGGCCCTGCATGCGCGATGACCGCATCGAGTTGACCTATGCGGAGTTCGCCACCCGCGTCGAGGCAGTGGCCGAGCAGTTCGCCGAGCACGGTGTGGGCACGGGGTCGGTGGTGGCGATCATGCTGCCGAACCGCGTCGAGCTCCTGGTGTCCCTGGCCGCTGCCTGGCGACTGGGGGCCGCGGCCACGCCCGTCAATCCGGTCTTCACCGCGACCGAGGCGACCTACCAGATCGAGGACGCCGACGCCACGCTCGTCGTGGCCGCCACCGACGCCCTCGCCGGCGTGCGTCCGGTCCTGCTCGTCGACCACCTGCGCGCGTCGCCGCACACCTCGACCGCACCGCACCGCACTCGGGACGACGACCTCGCGCTGCTCATCTACACCAGCGGCTCGACGGGCCGTCCCAAGGGCGTGATGCTCGACCACGGCAACATCGCGGCGATGGCCGGATCGATGGTCGAGGCGCTGCACCTCGACGACTCCGCCCACTGCCTGCTGGTGCTTCCGCTGTTCCACGTCAACGCCATCTGCGTCAGCTACCTCGCCACGATGATCGCCGGCGGGCAGCTCTCCGTGCTCGCGCGCTTCCACCCGGTGGAGTTCCTCGAGGCGATCGCGCGCCTGCGCCCGACGTACTTCTCCGCCGTCCCGACGATCTACGCCCACTTGCTCGCCCTGCCCGATGGCGTCGAGGCCGACACCTCCTCGGTGCGATACGCCATCTGCGGCGCGGCGCCGGCGTCGGTGCAGGTGCTTCGCGGCATCGAGGAACGCTACGGCTTCCCACTGCTGGAGGGCTACGGGCTCACCGAGGGCACCTGCGCATCGACCGCCAACCCCCTGGCCGGCCCGCGCAAGCCTGGCACCGTCGGAACCGCACTGCCCGGGCAGATCGTGGCGATCATGGGGAAGGACGGCGCCCTGCTGCCCGCCGGCGAGCGCGGCGAGGTCGTCGTCCGCGGACCGAACGTGATGCGCGGCTATCTCAACCGCCCCGAGGCGACGGCCGAGACGCTCATGGACGGCTGGCTGCACACCGGCGACGTCGGCATCCTCGACGAGGACGGCTACCTGCGCCTGGTCGACCGGATCAAGGACATGATCATCCGCGGCGGGGAGAACATCTACCCCAAGGAGATCGAGAACGTCCTGCACGGTCACCCCGCCGTCCTGGAGGCGGCCGTGGTCGGTGCACCCGACGAGGTGTACGGCGAGGTGCCGGTCGCCGTCGTGGCGTTGCACCCCGAACGGCAGGCGGATGTCGAGGAGCTGCTCGGCATGTGTCGGGAGCACCTGACCAAGGTGAAGGTGCCCACCGCGATCCGCATCGTCGGGTCCATCCCGAAGAACCCCGTCGGCAAGATCGACAAGCCCACCCTGCGTGCCGACATCGCCGGCCACGCCCGCGCCCACCACGGAGCCTGACATGGGATTCCTCGTCCCCTCCCCTCCGCCGGTACCGCCCGCCGAGTTCGTCCGGATGCCACTGCGCGAGCGGCTGCGGATCCTCACGACCACCTGGGTCGACGAGGGCTTCGGCACACCTCGTGCCCTGACGTTCGTCTACATCGTCAAGATGCTCGGGCTCTACTTCGCCGTCGGGCTGCTCATCACCTCCCGGACCACCGAGTTCGTCGAGTTCGCCTCGCCCACCACCTGGTTCGACAACATCGTCGTCTACCAGAAGCTCGCCATCTGGCTCATGCTGCTCGAGGTGGTCGGCCTCGGCGGAGCCTTCGGCCCGTTGTGCGGCCACTTCATGCCGTTCCTCGGCAACATCCGCTACTGGCTCCGGGCGGGCACCATCCGGATGGCGCCGTGGCCCGCCCGGGTCCCCGGCACCGGCGGCGACGAGCGCACCGTGCTCGACGTCCTGCTGTACCTCGGCGTGCTGGCCTCGCTCGCATTCCCCCTCCTGACCCCTGCCGAGCAGGTACGCGAACTGCCGGCCGGCACCGGGACGCAGGAGCTGGTCCCCGCGCTGGCCTTCGTGCCGATCCTGGTGCTGATGCCCCTGATGGGCCTGCGCGACAAGGTCGTCTTCCTCGCGGCCCGCTCCGAGCAGTACCTGCCGATCATGCTGTTCTCGGCCGTCTTCGGCGGCCTCGCGCTCGCCGACGACGCGACCAGTGCGGACTTCGTGGACCTCGTCGTGGTCTTCAAGATCGTCATCTGCATCGTCTGGCTGGGAGCCGGGTTCTCCAAGCTGGGTCTGCACTTCGAGAACGTCGTCCCGCCAATGGTCTCCAACAGCCCCGGGATCCCGAAGGCATGGAAGCGTGCGCACTACCGCGACGCGGCGGGTGGGGACCTACGGCCGAGCCGCCTGGCGTGGTTCATGGCGCACGTGAACGGCACGACCGTCGAGCTCGGCATTCCGCTCGTCCTGCTGCTCACGGTCGACGACACCCTCGCCCGGATCGCGGCCGTCTGCATGCTGATCTTCCACATCTACATCACCTCCACGTTCCCGATGGCGGTGCCGCTGGAGTGGAACGTCTACTTCGGCTACATCGCGATCGTCCTGTGGGGCGGCTTCGGGGACGGCTTCGACGCCTCCGCCTACAACATCTGGGACTTCTCCGAGCCCCTGCTGCTCATCCCGGTCGTCGCGCTGCTGGTCCTCTGCCCGATCTGGGGGACCCTCCGACCCGACCAGATCTCCTTCCTCCCCGGGATGCGGCAGTACGCCGGCAACTGGGCCACCGGCATCTGGGCGATGCGTCCCGGCGTCGAGGACCGGCTCGAGGAGATCCGGTGCGTCGAGACCCAGGGCCACCAGCTCGAGCGGATGCTCGGCATGCCGTACGAGCACGACGACGCGGAGATGACGCTGCAGAAGGTCAACGCCTGGCGAGCCATGCACAGCCAGGGCCGCGGCCTGTACTCCGTGCTCTATGAGCACCTCGACGACATCGAGGAGCGCACCGTCCGCGAGGGCGAGTTCATGTCGAACGTCCTCCTCGGCTGGAACTTCGGCGACGGCCACCTCAACGACGAACGCCTGGTGGCGGCGGTGCAGCGGCGGTTGCAGCTCCGGCCGGGGGATCTGGTGATGGTGTACGCGGAGTCCCAGCCGACACCCTGGCGTCACGCCCGGCCGCAGCACTACCGCGTCATCGACGCCGCGCTCGGCGTCGTCGAGCGCGGCACCTGGGACGTGCGCGACTGCGTCGCCGCGCAGCCCTGGCTGCCCGACGGCCCGGTGCCGCTCACCGTCACCTGGTCGGCGCCCGGCTTCGCCCGCCAGCAGACCCTCACCCGTGGCCCGGCCCCGGATCCGGCCCAGGAACAGCCCGCGTGACCTCGGCCGTCGTGGTCGGCAGCGGACCCAACGGTCTCGCTGCCGCCCTCACGCTGGCCGCCGAGGGAATCGAGGTCACGGTGCTGGAGCGGGCCGCGACCATCGGGGGCGGCACTCGCTCGGGCGAGGCCACCCTGCCCGGGTTGCTCCACGACGAGTGCAGCTCGGCCCATCCCCTGGCGCTCGACACCCCGTTCAGTCGGCGCTTCGACCTCGCGGGGGCGGGCCTACGCTTCGCCTCCGCTCCGATCGAGCATGCACATCCGCTGGACGGCGGCCGCGGTGCCGCCGCGCTCCGGTCGGCGGCCGACACGGCGACGTCCCTCGGCCCGGACGCTGGCGCCTGGCGTCGGCTGTTCGGCACGCTCGATGCGCGGTTCCCGCGGATCGCCGAGGACTTCCTGCGCCCGATGCTGCATGTTCCGGCCCACCCGATCCTCCTCGCGCGCTTCGGCGCCTACGCCGCCCTCCCCGCGACGGCGATCGCCCGACGCTTCGCCACCGACGAGGGACGGGCCCTGTGGGCCGGGCTCGCCGCTCACGCCTTCCGCCCGTTGAACGCTCCGTTCTCCTCGGCCATCGGCGTCGCGCTCGGCACCGCCGCGCACACCTACGGTTGGCCGGTGGCCGTGGGCGGGTCGCGCTCGATCACCGACGCGAGCGCGCGCCTCCTCCGGCAGCACGGCGGACGCATCGAGACCGGCGTCGAGGTGACGTCGCTCGACGAGCTCGGCGGGTACGACGTCGTCCTGCTGGACACCTCGCCGCGGGCTGCCGCCGGGATCCTCGGCGACCGGGCGCCGCACCGCGTCGCCCGCGCGTACCGGCGCTTCCGGCACGGCACGGCGGCCTTCCAGGTCGCGCTGGCGGTCCAGGACGGCGTCCCGTGGACCTTCGAACCAGCCCGACGTTCGGCCACCCTGCACCTGGGCGGGACGTTCGAGGAGGTGGCGCGCTCGGAGCAGGAGACGTGGCAGGGCCGGATGCCCGAGCGACCGTTCGTGCTGCTGAGCCAGCAGTACCTGGCCGATCCCTCGCGGTCGCAGGGATCGGTGCACCCGATCGACGCCTACGCTCACGTTCCGCATGGGTTCACCGGCGACGCGACCGAGGCGATCCTCGGCCAGATCGAGCGGTTCGCCCCCGGCACCCGCGAGCGGATCGTCGCCCTGGCGATTCGCACCACCACCCAGATCTCGACGCTCAACCCCAACTACGTCGGCGGCGACATCACCACCGGCGCCAACCTCGGTCGTCAGCTCGTGCTGCGCCCGCGCGCCGCACTCGACCCGTACACGACCGGCGTCCCAGGGGTGTACCTCTGCTCGGCCGCCACCCCGCCGGGAGCCGGGGCCCACGGCATGTGCGGCTACAACGCCGCGCTCTCGGCGCTGCGGCGGTTGGGCTGACACCGCCGAGCCGGGTCACCGTCTGAGAGTCCCGCCCCACGGCGCGACATCGGGCCGGGTCACCCTCAGCCCCAGCCCGGCGGCACGTGGGTCGCCAGGAACTCGATCTGGTCGGAGACGACGGTGTCGAAGTACGGGTCGAGGTAGGGCTCGAAGTGCTGGCAGTCGTAGGTGACGACCTCGCCCCGGGGCAGCCGACGGGCGGCCTTCATGGCCACCTCGAACGGGGTCACGGTGTCGCGCTCGGCGATCTGCACGAGGGTCGGCGCGGTGATCCTGCGGGCGAGTCGGCCGGGAGAGTAGAACGGCACCCGCAGCGCGATGCGGGCGGCGACGTCGTTCTCGGGCAGCAGCTGCTCGTAGAGGTCGCCGGCCAACCGGATCGCCATCGGCGCGGCGTCGGGCGAGGTCATCATCGCCAGGTCGCCCGGGTAGCCCGCCGCTGCGACGCGGTACGGCTCGCGTCCGAGGGCTGCTCGCGCCTGGTCGCGGAGGCCGGCGGCGATGAGCCGCGCGACCAACCGAGGCGGCTGGGAGAACGCGGAGGCCGGGCCGCTGATGTGCGGCACCTGGGCGACGACGGCCGCGACGCCGAGGTCCTCGGCGGCGAGGTGCAGCGCATGGCCGCCGCCGAACGACGTCCCCCAGAGCACGAGCCGGGTCGCGTCGACGCCGTCGAGGCTGCGGGCGTAGGCGACGGCGGCCCGCCAGTCCCGGTGTTGGGCGCGGATGTTCAGCACACGCCGCGGCTGACCGGCACTGTCGCCCCAGCCGCGGTAGTCGAAGACGAGGACGGCGTAGCCCGCCGCGGCGAAGCGCTCGGCATAGGCGTCGAGCCGCAGCACGCGGATCGCGGCGAAGCCGTGCGCCATCACGATGATCGGCGGATCGACGACGCCGGTCGGGCGGTAGAGCCAGGCGGCGCACGGCGTCCCGTCCGAATCGAACGTGACGTCCTCGCGGGTGTGGGTGCTCACGGCGGATCCTCATCGGCTGTTGAACGGCATTCAAGAACTGTGCGAGGACGACCGTAACCCTTTCTTGAACAGTGTTCAAGAAAGGGTCGGCCGGGCCGATCCCGCCGGTAGGGTCGCCCCGTGCCCGCGAACAAGCGCCGCCAGGACCGCGAGGAGAAGCGCGCGGAACTCCTCGCCGCCGCCCGTCGACTCTTCGTCGAACGCGGGTACGAGGAGACCTCCATGGCGGCGCTGGCCCAGGAGGCCGGCGTCGCCGGGAACACGCTCTACTGGTACTTCACCGACAAGGACGACCTCCTGCTGGCCGTGCTCGACGCCGTCGTCGGCGAGGCGCTCGCCGACTACGAACAGCTCGCCGACGCCCCGTTGGAGGACCGGCTCGTCTGGGTCGTCGACCGCCTGCAGCAACTGCACCGCCTCGTCAGCACGGTCCACAGCCGCGCCGCCCACTCGGAGGCGATCGACGCGTGGCACACGGGCTTCCACCTGCTCACCGAGGGCATGTTCCGCGCCGTCCTCGAGGAGAACGGCGTCGACCACGCCCACCTCGACGCCGAGATCAAGATCGGCGTGTTCGCCGTCGAGGGCCTGCTCAGTCATCGGCTCGAGGAGGCCGAGCAGCGGGCGATCTGCGCGCGGCTCGCCGCCCAGTGGAGCGGGGCCTGATCGGCGAGCCGCCCCGACCACCAGGCCCGACCCTCCGCTTCAGACGCCGCTCTCGCGCGCGTAGGCCTCGACCCAGTTGGAGAACTCGCACGCCAGGTGCCAGCGGTGCTCGGAGACGAACCAGAACGGGAGGGTCCGCGGGAACGCCACATTGAGCGAGAGCTCGAATCCTCGGCGGAGGTCGCGGGCCTGATGCGAGACGCTGCCGATCACCGTGCCGCCGGCGTTGGCGCTGCCGACGATACGGCGCGGATAGCGCGGGTCGGGTGGCACCGACACATGATCCGCGTCGTCGTAGGCGACGACGAAGCGGCTGGCGAGCATCGAACCGCCGGTGACCTCCACGACCTCCTGCCCGCCGTCGGGCGACGTGGCCAGGCGGTAGTGGTCGGGACACGCGACCAGGCCGTCCATCGGCCGGTTCCTGAGCACCATCTCCCGGTACCACCGCACGAAGCCGGCGGCCGACCCACGATCCGAGGCCAGCTCGATGTGGCTGATCGACCACCTCCCCACGGCGGCGGCGAGCGGAGTGACCGCGCCGGAGACGGCGAGATCGGTTGACACCGCCCGCATCACGGCGTCGTCCCCCATCTCCAGCTTCGACTCGGCCAGCCGACGCCGATCGCGGACGACGTCCGCCGTCGAGGTCGCACGTCGGAGCACGAGGGCGTCGAGGTCTCCCAGCAACGCTCCCACGGCCTCGCCCCGCAACTTGCGGGCGGCGACCTGGATGCGACGCGCCTCCCACTGGAGGACCTCCTCGCGCGGGCGCCAGCGGCCGCCGATGCGCGCCCGCAGCACAGGGACCGGATCGACCGACGCGCGACGCGGGCCGGCGGCCGACGCAGCGCCGAACGAGGTCGCGCCGGACAGGCCCGTGACCGCAGCCCCGAGGATCATCGTGCGCCGCTTCATCGTCTGCTCCGGAGCCGCGCGGAGGCCTCCGGGCCGCCGCACACCTCGATGGTCGTGCTCATGCCGGCACCTCCCGGTCGCGCAGATCCGCTCGGACGGCGTCCGTCGGTGCACTGACTATCGCAACTCCAGTTGCTTTATGTCAATCGTCATCCGCCTCCCGCCGCCTCGAGGCGTCCCGCCGTGCGAGCGCCGCGAGATCGACGTCGTCGACGTCCTCGCCGATGACCAGGGTGCGGAGGTAGAGCGGCCCGAAGATCTGCTCGAGGTAGCGGCGGGGATCGGTGTCGGTCGGCAGCTCGCCGCGACCGATGGCCCGCTCCACGATGATCGAACTGCGCGCGTACCGGTCCTCCCAGAACGCTGCGCGGGCCGCGCTAGTGCCCTGATCGGCCCGGTCGAAACCGATCGCCGCCCGGATGATCTCGACGACAGCGCGCGTGCGCAGCACCCCGGCGACCTCCCCCAGGAGCACCTCGAGGTCGCCGACCAGCGTGCCGGTGTCGGGGGTCGACACCCCGAGCGCGACGAGGTCGCCGAGCAGCTCCGCGACGAGGTCCTGCTTCGTGGGCCAACGCCGGTAGACCGTCGTCTTGTTGACACCTGCGCGAGCGGCGACATCGGTCAACAGCAGCCGCTCGTACCCGACCTCCTCGAGGAGCCCGACGGCCGCCTCCTGCACCGCCGTCCGGACGATCGCCGACCGTCCACCCGGACGACGCTTGACGACGGTCGCGTCCGGCTCGGGCTCCGGGATGGTCATGCCGGGATTCTCCCCCACCTGTCCCCGGGCCGGCCCGCCCTCCGACGCGACGGCGGCGGGGCGACGCACGGCCCGGGATCGACGGGCCCGACGGCTGCCGCCGCGAACCCCCTCAGCCCCCGGCAGGCAGGACGGCGTCGGCCGCCCGCGGTCGCAATGCCACCAGCGTCCCGTGAGCGCCCGGCGGCCCGGACTCCGCGACGACGCCGTCCGGGCGCAGGCGCACCCAGGCGGCGCGGCCCATCCAGGCCACCAGCTCGCGGTGTCCCGCGACGTCGACGACCGGGCAGCCGTGCGGCGGCGGGGCGCCCCGGCGGACGAGGGTGCGGTGGCCGGGGGCGTCGTCGAGCCGCGTGCCGTCGAGGAGCGTGACGTTGGGGCAGAGGGATCCGGCGAGCCGGTCGCCGCGGCGGCGGGCGACGAGCGCCGAACGGCTCAACCGCGGGGTCGTGCTGTCGAGCAGGCGCGAGCGCAGTCCGGGTAGGTGCGGGAGCACGGGCACGACGACGCCGCGCAGAAGGTCGCCCACCCGGCCCCCGCCGGTCATGGCGACGCCGACCATCGAGGCGAGGCGGATCATCGCGCGGGCGTGGGGCGCCCGCTCCTGCTGGTAGCTGTCGAGCACCTGCTCGGGCAGGCGGCCCTCGAGGACGTCGGCGATCTTCCACGCCAGGTTGTGGGCATCGCGCAGGCCCGCGCCCATGCCCTGGCCGATGAACGGCGGCGTCAGGTGCGCGGCGTCCCCGAGCAGAAGGACGCGGCCGTTGCGCCAGCGGTCGGCGATCTGCGCGCGGAACTCGTACTCGGCGCAGCGCAGCACCTCCAGACCGTCGGCCGATCCCACCCAGGGGGCGATGAGCGGTTCGAGCCGCGAGACGTCGGCGAAGTCGACGGCGGTCTCGTCGTCGTGGAGGCGGAACTCCCAGCGGTAGCGGCGCTCGCCGATGCGCATGTAGGTGCCGGCCCGGGTGCTGTCGCAGACCTGATGGACGCCCTCCCACTGGCCGAGGTCGCGATCGGTGGCGACGTCCACGACCAGCCAGCGCCGGGCGGGGAAGCCGAGATCGCGCATCGAGGCGCCGATCGCGCTGCGCACCAGGCTGTTGGCGCCGTCGCAGCCGAGCACGACCTCGGGTCGCAGCTCGTGCTCGACGCCGGCCTCGTCGCGGTAGCGGACGATCGGCTGCGCCCCCGCGACGACCTTGTGCACCTGGGCACCGCCGATCAGTCGGACAGCGGGCAGCTCGGCCAGACGGCGTCGCAGGAGGCGCTCGAGCTCCGGCTGGTCGAACATGGTGGCCTGCGGGAAGCCGTTCGAGGTGCGCTGCACGAGGCGGTCGAACTGCGCCAGCGTGCGATGGTCGGGACCCATCAGGCGCAGGCCGGCGCCCGGGCGCGAGACGGCCGCGAACTCCTCGGCCACGCCGAGGGTCGCCAGCAGCCGGTAGACCTCGTCGTCGAGGTGCACCGCGCGCGGTTGCGGGAAGACGTCGGGCCAGCGGTCGAGCACCAGCGTGCGGACGCCGCGCTGCCCCAGCAGGATCGCGGCGGTGACGCCGGTGGGGCCGGCGCCGACGACGACGACCTGCGGCTCGCTCACGCCTGGTCCTCCAGCCGCACCTCGAGCGCGTAGCGGTCGGTGATCGACCGGATGCGCTCATGGACCTCGGCCGGTGCGCGCACGGTGACGACCACCGACCCGTCGACGATCCCGCCGACGACCTGCTTCTCCTCGACGTCGGACCCGAGCGCCTCGGCGAGGGCGCGGGCGGCGGCGTCGGCGCGCAGCGGGAGCTTGAAGGGCTTGCCGACGTCGGTGAGCGGGAGGGCCGGCCACACGGTCACCTCCTTCGGGACGGCGGCCGGCTCCAGGCCGGCGTCGGCGACCCAGCGCAGCAGTTCATCGCCGGTGAGCAACGCCCCGGCGACGAGGCTGACGTAGGCGACCGGCAGCTCGCCCGCGCGCGGATCGGGCCGGCCCACGGCGGCGGCGTCGACCACCTCGGGGTGCTCCAGCAGCGCCGCCTCGATGGTGGCCGGCTCGATGTTGTGTCCGCCGCGGATGATGAGGTCCTTGCTGCGGCCGACGAGGTGGACGAACCCGTCGGCGTCGATGCGGGCGAGGTCGCCGGTGTCGAGCCAGCCGTCGCGGATCGTGCCGAGCGGGTCGAGGCGCCACTCGGTCGCGTCCCGGCCCGTGACGTAGCCGGGGAAGATGGTGGGGCCGCTGATCACGAGCGTGCCGACGCCACCGGGCTCGACGTCGCGCCAGGCGCCGTCGACGTCCCGCACGACCCGCATGCGCTGGTAGGGCAGGCGCTTGCCGACCGACCCGGGGCGCGGATGCTCGACGTACCCGCGCGCGCTGGCGCAGGTCGCCTCGGTGAGTCCGTAGCCCTCGAGCAGCGGCACGCCGACGTGACCCTCGAAGCTCTCGCGGACGGCCTTGGGGAGGGCCGAGGCGCCGACGATCGCGACCCGCAGCGAGGAGATGTCGGCGTCGACGGCGCAGCCGGCGAGGACGGCGTAGACGGTCGGGACGGCGCTCAGGGAACCGACGCGGAAGTGCTCGACGATGCGCCAGATCTCGGCGTACAGCGCGGGGTCGCGGAAGCCGAGGGGCCCGGCCCACACGACGGCGCGGCCGCGCATGAGCGGCGCCAGCAGGGTCACGTGCAGCGCGTTGACGTGGAAGAGCGGCAGGGCGGCCAGGATCGTGGCGTCCGGCTGCGCGTCGAGGGTGGTGTCGGCCGCGATCATCCAGGCGTCGCTGACCTGGTTGTGGTGGGTGTGGGCCGCCAGCTTCGGGACGCCGGTGGTGCCGCCGGTGTGGAAGATCGCGGCCAGGTCGTCGGGGCCGTGGGGGTCGGCGAAGTCGATCGGCCGACCGGCTGTGGCCTCGGCGAGCCAGGCGACGCGCACGCCGGGCAGGATGACCTCGGGGGCAGGGTCGCTGCGGTCGTCGGGCGAGGTCGGGCGCAGCAGCCAGACGGCGTCGAGCAGGCCGGCGGCGGCGAGATCCGCCACCCGCTCCCAGGCCCGGGCGTCGAGGTCGGGCCCGGCGGCGATGACGTGTCGCACGCCGGCGGCCGCCACCAAGCGCGCCAGGACGTCGGGGGCGAGGTTGGCGTTGAGCGGCATGACGACGCCCGCGGCCTGGGCGCCGAGCAGGGCCGGCACCAGTTCGCGGCAGTTCGGCGCGAGCAGCGCCACCGGCGTCGTCGGGCTCACCCCGGCCTCGACCAGCACGTGCGCGACGCGCGCGGTCTCGGCGGCGAGCTCGGCGTAGGTGACCGGCTGGGCCTGCGCCCACCGGGCCGCGTCGGGCATGACGTGGAGGGCGACGGCGTCCGGTCGGCTCCGGGCGGCCAGCCGCAGGATCTCGGTGGTCGTGGCCGGCAGGGGACGCTCGGCCAGCGGGATCCGCTCGATCTCCTCGACGTCGTCGGGTCGGCTCCATCGGGGCCACAGCGCTGCGGTCACCTCACTGCTCCGATCCGGGAGCGAAGCGGACGACGGTGCGCTGGCGTCCGAGGTGCAGCCCGCCGTCGTCGGTGGCGATCTCGAGCTCGACGACCGCGCCGTCTCGCAGGTAGTGAGGGTTCTTGGCCTGGCTCTTGAAGAACGCCTTCCACTTCGTCGCCGGCGGCAGCAGGGCGCCGATGATCTCGATCGGCTTGGGCGGTGCCTTCAGGGCGGTTCCGCCGGGGGTTCCGGTGACGATGAGGTCGCCGGCGGCGAGCGGCTGGAAGCGGTTGAGCGCACGAAGGGTCTCCAGCGGCCGGTAGATCATGTCGTCGGCGACGACGCCGTCCTGGCGCAGCTCGCCGTCGAACCAGGTGCGCAGTCGCAGGGCGCCGAGCCGGTCGAGGTCGCCGTCCTCGAGGATCACCAGGCGCGGCCCGACGGGCGTGAACGTGGGGTAGGACTTGGCCTCGAAGAACTGGGTCTTGGGCAGCTGGAGGTCACGGGCGGAGACGTCGTTGGTGACGACCAGCGCGGCGATCACCCCCTCGAGGTCCTCGATGCCTGCGTCCACGGGAAGGTCGCGACCGATGACCAGGCCCAGCTCGACCTCGTAGTCGAGGAACCGCACATGGGCCGGCTTCACGACGTCGTCGGTGGGGCCGCTGATCGAGTGCGACGTCTTGCGGAAGAACGTGAGCGGCACGGTCGCGGGGTCCATGCCGGAGTCGCGCACGTGGCTGACGAAGTTGGTCATCTGGGCGACGACACGGCACGGCGCGGTGACCGGCGACTGGCGGCGACCGCTCGGGAGGTCGATCGCGGCGGCGGTGACGGCGGCGCCGATCGCCGCACGGTCGGCCAGCAGGGCCGCCGTCGTGGCGGCATCGGTGTCGACCCGGGTGCCGGTGGTCGGGGTCTTCTCGACGTACCACCGGTCGTCGATGCGCAGGACGTTGATGCTCATGAGCGGGCCACCTTCAGCAGCCCGCGCAGGCGGGCCAGGTCGAAGTCGTTGTCGGATCGCAGCGAGGTCACGAGGGAGAAGAGCTCCTCGAGCGACTCGCGTCCCGGGGCGATGCCCAGGAAGTCGGCGGTGGCGGGCGGCCCCCACTGGGCCAGCCCGGAGGCGGTCATCGGCGCCCACCCGGGTTCGAGGGTGGCGTCGAAGAGGTCGCCGTCGGTGAAGTGCTCGACGAGGAAGCCGTGCTCGTCACGCCAGTAGTCGAAGATCTGGCTGCCCTGGATGTGGCGGCCGATGCCCCACGACCGGTCGTACCCGGCGTCGGCGAGGTACTCCCCGCCGGCGGCGAGGACGTCGAGGTCGGCGACCTGGTAGGCCGAGTGCACATAGCGGGTGCGCGGACCGAGCGTCATCGCCAGCGTGTGGTGGTCGGCGGGTTCGGCGCCGCGGTCGCAGCGGATGAAGCTCATCGTGGGCCCCCGCTCGCGCTGACCTTCGTAGTAGAGGAAGTCGCTGACGATGAGGCCGAGGTTCTCCAGGTACCAGTCGAGCGCCGCTCGGTAGCGGGTGGTCTGCAGGACGACGTGGCCGAGCCGCTCGACGGCGGCCGGTGCTCGGGGCGGCCGCTGGGTCGCGTTCAGGCGATCGCGGCGGGTGCCGCGGTTGAGCGGCAGGGGGACCGGGCTCGGCAGCGCCGGCAGCACGTGCTGGCCGGCCACCACCCGCACCCGCGCGCCGCTGGGATCGATCAGGTCGACGGTGGCACCGCCCAACGACTCCGGCAGCGGCGTGACACGGACGCCGTGATGCTCGGCCACTCGCATCAGGTCGGCGTCGGAAGCCGCCTGGAAGGCGGGACCGACGAAACGCGAACGGCGTCCCTGCCGGATGACGACGGCCGGCGGGCCCTCGAGGGTGCCCCGCAGGTGGAGCTCCCCCGGCAGGCGCAGGCTGGTCACGAAGCCGAACGCGTGGGCGAAGGCCTCGGCGCCGTCCAGGTCGGGCTTCTCGAACTCCAGCCAGGCGAGGTCGCGCACCTTGACGACCGGATTGCGCGCCCGGCCCGGGTGTTCGCCGGCGAGCGCGCCGTCCTCGCTGTGCAGGTCGTGGTGGACGTCGTGGCGCCCGGAGACGTCGGTCATGGCACCCCTTCCTCGTGATTGACGAAATCGTCATATACAAAGGAGGGGCACGTCAAGATAGAATGACGAAATCGTCAGATGAGCGGTCGGCCTATCCTCCGGGGGGCGTCCGACGAGCGAAGGGGACCGATGAGCGAGGCCAGGGCGGCATCGGCGCGTGAGCGCGGCGAGCGGCGGCGGGCCCAGACCCGCACGGCCCTCGTCCGCGCCGCCCAGCAGCTGCTCGCCGAGGACCGCACCGCCGTCCCGGTCCTGGAGATCACCCAGCTGGCCGACGTCGGGATGGGCAGCTTCTACAACCACTTCTCCTCCAAGGAGGAGCTCTTCACCGCCGCCGTCGACGACGCGCTGGAACTCCAGGGGGCGCTGCTCGACGCCGCCACCGAGGGCTTCGAGGATCCCGCCGAGGCCTTCGCCCACAGCTTCCGCGTCGTCGGCCGCGTGCATCGCGTCCAGCCGCGGCTCTCACGGGTGCTGCTCAGCCGCGGGCCCGAGCTGATCGCCGCCGACCGGGGTCTGGCGCCCCGCGCACGTCGCGACATCGCCGCCGCGATCGAGGCCGGGCGCTTCACCCTCGCCGACGCCGACATCGGCCTGCTCGTCGCCGGCGGCACCGCGATGACGCTGGGCCAGGCCCTCCACGACGACCCGACGATCGACGACGCCGCCTACACCGACCGGGTCACCCGCGAGCTCCTGGTCATGTTCGGCCTGGCCCCGGCGGAGGCCGACCGCATCTGCGCCCTCCCGCTCCCGGATGTCGCCTCAGGCGCGCACCTCGACGACTGATCCGCAGCGCCTCCAGAACAGCGCCTCTAGTCCAGTGACGCGCGTTACTCGACGTTGGCGCCGTCTCCTGCCAGGCTCGGCCCCGGGCTCGTCGCTGTCGACGGGCCCGGCGCCGTCGACACCACGGGAGCGGTGGACGGCGCCTGGGGGAAGGGATCCGCGACGGGAGCTCGCGGATCCCGGCCGAGCGACCGGTCCGATCCGCTGCGATCGGCCGACGCCTCGGCGCGAGGTACACCCGGGGGGATGAGACGTGGAGGAACGACCGGCAGGAGCGATGGGCCACCTGGTCGCCTGGATGGTGACCATGACGGTCGTCGGACTGTGCCTGGCCGCGTGGTGGGCAGGGATCTGCGCGATCGAGGGGGCCTGGGCCGGGCTGCACGGGAAGTCGACGGTGCCGACGACGCTCCGGGAGGTGGGGACGGCGTGGGGAGGGCCGTGAGGGGCATCAGGCATCCATGTCATTGAAGCACCGCGCCGGGGCGACCCGGCCGGTGCCGTCGTGGACGCCTGACCGGATTGGGAATTCTCAGATAGCACCCCCGCGGACCGATGGAAGGGACTCCAGGCCGACCCGTCGATCGAGGAGACCGCGCCCGTGACCGCCGAAACGATCATCCGTCCCCAGCAGACCGGTGACCCCGTCGTCCAGCGACCACGTCCGCCCCTGCGCAGCGTGGCGCCCGACGGCCCGGATGCGGGCGGGTCCGCCGAGGCGCCGATCGCGTGGCGGCGACGGATCACCATCAAGCAGCGGCTGGTCGCCCTGATCGTGCTCGGTGCCGTGGTGCTGGCCGCCATGACCGTGATCGGCGTCCTCCAGGTCGCCCAGCCGTTGGCCGCGAACGACGCCAACCGCACCAGCGCCCAGGGACTGGCGGCCCTCAACCGCGCCTACGCGTTGTGGATCGCCACCGACGACATGGTGCAGGGCGCCTTGAACTCGCCGGTCATCGAGTCGGAGAACCCCGGCATCACCCAGATGTCGATCGACTACTTCGAGTCCGACTACGAGGCGGCGATGAAGGAGATCGACACCGCGATCAAGGGGGCCGGCGACCCGGCGATGGCCACGGCTCTGGAGAACCTCAAGTCGAAGCTCGTCGCCTACCGGGAAATCCAGCAGAACGCCATCGACGCGATGCAGGCGGGCGACCGCCGACTCGCCTCCCACTGGGGCATCACCAAGGCGTGGCCGCCGTACCTGGAGATCGACAAGGTCTTCCAGGCCCAGCAGCAGGCCGCCGAGAAGCTCGGCAACCAGCGGGCGGACGCCATCCACCACGACCTGAGCCGGTTGCGCATCGCACTGGCCCTGGTCGCCGTCCTCGGCATCGTCCTCTTCGTGGGACTCGGGTTCCTCATCAGCCGCTCGATCTCGCGCCCGCTGCAGAAGGTGGTCGACGCGCTGCGCAACATCGCAGGCGGCGCTCGCGACACGACGGCGAAGGTCGACCACGACAACCAGGACGAGATCGGCGAGATCGCCGGTGCGGTCGACGTCGTGGTGGCCAGCCTCATCAGCGGCGAACAGGCGGCGCGCGAGGCGGTGGCCGCCCGGGAGGCGGCGATGGCAGCTGAACGTGCCGCCGAGGAGACGGCCCGCCAGGCGGAGGCCGCGGAGGCGGAGCGCCGCGCGGAGCTCGAGCGCCAGCAGCGGGAGCAGGCCGCCGCCCAGGCCGAGCAGGAGGCCGCCCGGCGTCGTGCCGAGGAGGCCGCCGAGGCGGAGCGGCAGCGCAAGGCCCTCGCGGAGGAGGCGGAGCGCGAGCGCATGGCGCTGGCCGCCGAGACCGAGCGGCAGCGGATCGCCGCCCAGCAGACCGCGGAGGTCACGGCCGCCGTCCAGGCACTGGAGGCCTACATCGGCCGGGTCGCCGCCGGCGACTTCACAGCCCGCCTCGACCTCGCCATCGATCGGGAGGCCCCGCACCTGGCGAGCGTGGTGCAGACCTCCACGTCGGTGCAGCGGCTGACCGAGACGCTGCGCGACAGCTTCGTGCAGCTGGGCGAGGTCGCCGCCTCGGTGGCGGCGGCCGCTACGGAACTGACCGCCTCCTCGGCGGCGATGGACTCGACCGCGGAGTCGACCTCCGACCTCGCCGGACACGTCTCCCACGCCTCGGAGCAGGTGAGCGCGAACATCGCCACCGTCGCCGCTGCCGCCGAGCAGATGTCGGCCTCGATCCGGGAGATCGCCGCCAACGCGACGTCGGCGTCCTCGATCGCGATGACCGCCGTCGCCTCGGCGTCCTCGGCCCAGGGCACCGTCCACGAGCTCGGCGAGTCGTCGGCGGAGATCGGCGAGGTCGTCAAGGTGATCACCTCCATCGCCCAGCAGACGAACCTGCTGGCGCTCAACGCCACCATCGAGGCCGCCCGGGCCGGTGAGGCGGGGCGCGGATTCGCCATCGTCGCCAACGAGGTCAAGGAGCTCGCCGGCGAGACCGCGCGGGCCACCGAGGAGATCGGACGGCGTATCGAGGCGATCCAGGGCAGCTCGCAGCAGGCCGCCGAGGCGATCCTCGGGATCAGCGAGGTGATCGGCACGATCAACGACATCACCGGCACCATCGCCGGGGCCGTCGAGGAGCAGACCGCGACCACCAACGAGATCGCCCGATCGGTCACCGAGGCCGCGACGGGCGCCGAGGGCATCACCGGCGACATCGGCCGCGTCGCGCACGCCGCCGTCGAGACCAAGCAGGGCGCGGAGGACACCACCCGGTCGGCGAGCTCGCTGTCGGCCATGGCGACGCAGCTCGACACCTTGCTGGGGCGGTTCACCTACTGAGGACGGCGTCGGCGTCGGCGCCCGCGGGCGCTGGGGGTCTGGACCACGGTGCGACAGGCGTCACTGCTGGGGCCGTGCCTCGTTCGACCGTTGCTCGGCACGGATCGGGAGGTGGTGGATGCGCGCGCATCGACGATGGGCACAAACTGTCGTCCTCCTCGCCTCGCTGCTCGTCGCGACGTGTCCGCGACCGGCGTCCGGATCGGACGCCGTTGCCGCCGATGGGAGAGCGGGTGCCGCCCGGGCCGCCGTCGCGTCACCCGCCGCAGTCCCCATCGAAGCCAGTACCCGACTCGTGCATGTAGCGGCCCGCTACCGCAGCCCCGAGCCCGGGAGACGCTTGGGCGGCCCCGCCTTCGGCCGCGCCCTCCCCGACCCGGTGATCGGCTACGCGCTCTCGCGCCTCGACGACGGCCGCGTCGTCGCCGGACGTCTCCGGCTCCGGTTGCTCGAGCAGGATCTCGGGCTGCTCGCCAGCCCGTCGATCGGCGGCATCGACGACGTCCGCCCCGGCCGCTACGCGCTCACCGTGTTCGGCCCGGCGTCACGGGTGATCCCCTCCCTCGACCTGCCTCCCGGCACCCGCCTGGGAACTGCACGCCCCTGGTCGGCGTCCTTCGCCGGCGGGTTCCTGAGCCGCACGGGAACCGAGCTCCATCCGACCTTCGATCTGCGGTTCACCACCACCGACCGGACCTTCACCACCTTCGGCCTTGCTGATCGAGCCGACCTCCCGCTCGCCTACGCCGCGAGCTACACCTGCCTCGTGCCGGCCGCCGACACCTGCGCCGAGCAGGCCCTCCGCGGCGAAGCGACCGGTCTGATGAGCATCACCGGTTCCGGCGGGGGAGGCCTGAGCGCTGCCGACAACCAGCCCGGCGAACTCGCCCCCGGCAGCCACCGACGCCTCTTCGAGCAGGTCCTGGGATCCCTCGGCACCCGGATCGTCGGGTTCTGGCTCGCCTTCGAGGCGCCCACGATGGGATCCGTACCGTCACCGAGCCGGTCCAGCTGCCCCGGCCACGAACTCGGCAGTCACGGCGCGTCCGCCCACGACCCCGGCCGATCTCGACTCGGAACACCACAGCCCCTGACCGCGTCTCTGCAGGTCAGGGGCTGTTCTCTGGAGCCGCCTGTCGGAATCGAACCGACGACCTAATCATTACGAGTGATTCGCTCTACCGACTGAGCTAAGGCGGCGTGCACATCGAGCAGGCTCGCCGTGCGACGCGGGCGAGTGTAGCGACCCGGGTGGGTCGGGACGAAAATGAGGGCAGTGGCCGCCAGACCGGGTGATCCCGGCGGTCCCCACCGGTCCTAAAGTGGAGTGGAACACTCGACTTCTCGGGAGGAAAGCGATGTCCACGACCCTCGACCGTGCCGTGGAGCACGAGGTCTCGGTCCACCAGATCGGCGGGCGCATCGGTGCCCGCATCGACGGCGTCCGCCTCGGCGGCGAGCTGGACGACGCCACGGTGGCGACGATCCGCGCGGCCCTGCTGCGGCACAAGGTGGTCTTCTTCCGCGACCAGCACCACCTCGACGACGCCGGCCACCAGGCCTTCGCCCGCCGGCTCGGCACCCTGACCACCGCGCATCCGACGGTCAACACCGGCGACGCGCACGTGCTCAGCCTCAACGCTACCCAGGGCATGGCGGCCAACAGCTGGCACACCGACGTCACCTTCGTCGACCGCATCCCGGCGATCAGCATCCTGCGCGGGGTGCACATCCCGCCGTACGGCGGCACCACCAACTGGGCCAACACCGCCGCGGCCTACGAGGCGCTCTCGGCGCCGTTGAAGGCGCTCGTCGACGAACTGTGGGCCGTGCACACCAACGAGTACGACTACGCGGCCACCGCCGAGGATCCCGAGAACGAGACCCCCGACAAGGCCGCCCTCGACCAGCGCCAGTTCCGCTCGACCTACTTCGAGACCGAGCACCCGGTGGTGCACGTGCACCCCGAGACCGGCGAGCGGGCCCTGCTGCTCGGCCACTTCGTCAAGCGGTTCGTCGGCCTCAACACCGCCGAGTCGCACGCGATCTTCCAGCTGCTGCAGAACCGGGTGACCAAGCTGGAGAACACCGTGCGCTGGACCTGGGCACCGGGCGACGTGGCCATGTGGGATAACCGCGCCACCCAGCACTACGCCGTCGCCGACTTCGACACCCACCGCCGCGAGGTGCGCCGCGTGACCCTCGTCGGCGAGGTGCCGGTGGCCATCGACGGACGCCGCAGCCGCGTCGTCCAGGGCTCCTCGGAGGCCTACACCCGCCTCGACGAGCTCATCAGCTGATCTGTTCCGTCGGGGCCCGGCCCGGGCCGGCCGACGTCAGCAGCGCAGCCCGTCCTCCGGCACGGTGTCGTCGACGAGGTAGGCCTCGACCGCCTCGTCGACGCACTGGTTGCCGGAGTTGTAGCCGGTGTGGCCGTCGCCGTCACGCGTGATGAGCACTCCGCTCTTCAGCTGCTTCGCGAGCGCCACCGCCCAGGCGTACGGCGTGGCGGGGTCGCGGGTGGTGCCGATGACGACGATCGGCGGCGCCCCGGCCGCGGTGACGGAGTCGTCGGTCTCGGTGGCCTTCACCTGGATGCCGCGGCAGCCCACCAACCCCCAGGCGAAGACCTTGCCGAAGGTCGGCGAGGCCTTCTCGAAGGCCGGCAGCTCGGCCGGCACCTGGGCCGGGGAGATCGAGGAGGGGTCGTCGAGGCAGTTGATCGCGTAGATGGCCTGGGCGCTGTTGTCGGCGTAGGTGCCGTCGGGCAGCCGCGAAGCGTAGGCGTCGGCCAGCGCGAGCAGCACCGACCCGTCGCCCTTGAAGGCTGCGGCGAGCGCCTGGGTGAGGTAGGGCCAGTAGTCGCGGTTGTAGAGCGGGGTGACCAGGCCGTAGAAGGCCAACGCCTCGGTGAGCGGGCGGTCCTGCTGCCCGGTGGGCAGCGGCTTGCTGTCGGTGCTGTCGACGAGATCGGTGATCTTGGCCAGGCCGCCCTCGACGTCGTCGCCGAGCGGGCAGCTCGCGCTCTGCACGCAGTCGGCGACGTAGGCGCGCAGCGCGGTCTCGAAACCGCGGGCCTGGCCGAGCGCGAGCTGACGGAAGTCCAGCGAGACGTCGACGGCGCCGTCGAGCACGAAGCGGCCGACGTTCTCGGGGAACAGGTCGGCGTAGGTGGCACCGAGCTTGGTGCCGTAGGAGGCGCCGAAGTAGGTGAGGCGGGTCTCGCCGAGCGCGGCCCGCAGCACGTCCATGTCGCGGGCGGTCTCGACGGTGGTGACGTGGCCGATGAGCTGGTCGGAGCGCTGCACGCAGCCGCGGTAGAAGGCCGCGAGGCCGTCGGTGAGCTCCTGGGACTCCGACGGGGTGTCGGGGTCGGGGTCGGTGGCCAGGAACGCGTCGAGCTGGGACGGCGTCAGGCACTCGACCGGGTCGGAGTCGCCGGTGCCGCGGGGGTCGAAACCGACGATGTCGAAGTGCTGGAGCAGCGGCTTGCGGAACACCTGCTCGGCCTGCGCGGCGTACTGGGTGCCGGGCGCGCCGGGCCCGCCCGGGTTCACCACCAGGGAGCCGATGCGCTCGGAGGGGTCGGAGGCGGGGATGCGCAGGAGGTTGAGCTTGATGACCGCGCCCGACGGATCGCGGTAGTCGACCGGCACCGTGAGCGCCGCGCACTCGGCGGGGCCGTCGCCGGTGCAGTCGCCCCAGGCGATGCTCTGGTTGTAGAACCGCTCGAGCGCCGGATCGGGCGCGGTGGTGGCGCCGGGCTGCGGGCGGGTGGTCGGGGCCGGGGTGAACGACGAGCTGCCGCCCATGCCGCCCGCGCCGGTGAGCGCGGCGACCAGGGTGACCGCAGCACCGCCCCCGACCAGCGCGAGGACGACGACGATCGCGATCAGGCGGGTGCTCCGGTTCACCGGTGGGCTCCTCCTCGGCTGGGGACGGATGCGCTCGGGCCCGATCCGGCCGGATCGGTGAGCAACGCCACCATCATCGACTCCAGGGCCAAGGCGGGCGGCACGTTGAACTCCAGCAGCTGCTCGCGAGCCTCGAAGATCGCGGTGATGCGGGCGAGGTTCTGCTCGGGGCTCGAGGCCGCGGCGAGCGCCTCGGCGTCGTCGCGGATCTCCTCGTTGACCAGGCGCCCGGGCGCGCCGAGGCCGAGGGCGACGGCGTCGCGGTAGACCGAGACGAGGTCCATGAGGCCGCGGTCGATGACGTCGAGGTGGCGCCGCTTGGCGCGGGTCTTCTGGGAGCGCTCCATCGCGGCGAGGGCCGGGGCGTACTCGCGGGGACGGCGTCCGCGCTCGACGACCCCGTAGGCGGCGTCGAGGTCGGCCTTGTCCTGGGCGTCGAGTTCGGAGGTGATGGCCGCGGCCTCCTCCTGGGTGACCTCGACGAGGTGCGCAGCGGCGCTCATCGCGCGCCCGATGGAGGTGAGCCGGCTCGGGATCGCCACGATGTCGCGACGGCGGTTGCGGGTGGCCTCGTCGCGGGCCAGCGCCCGGGCGCGGCCGATGTGCCCCTGACTGGCACGCGCGGCGTAGTCGGCCAGGGCCGCCGGGACGCCGTCGGTGCGGGCGAGGAAGCCCGCGACCTCCTCGGTGGTGGGCGTGGTGAGCGCGACCAGGCGGCAGCGCGAGCGGATGGTCGGCAGGACGTCCTCGACCGTGGGCGCGCAGAGCATCCACACCGTGCGCTCGGTGGGCTCCTCGATCGCCTTGAGCAGGGCGTTGCAGGCCTGGTCGGTGAGCCGGTCGGCGTCCTCGACGATGAGGATCTGCCAGCGGCGTCCGACCGGGGCGAGCGCGGAGCGGCGCACGAGGTCGCGCACCTCGTCGACGCCGATGGAGAGCTTCTCGGTGCGCACGACCGAGACGTCGGCATGGGTGCCGGCGAGCACCGTGTGGCACTCGTGGCACGTGCCGCAGCCGGCGTCGGGGCACTGCAGGGCCGCGGCGAGGGCGACGGCGGCGTTGGAGCGGCCCGAGCCCGGAGGCCCGGTGAACAGCCAGGCGTGGCTCATGCCGTGCCCGGACGCCGCCGCGCTCAGCGCCTCGATGGCCGCGGCCTGCCCGACCAGCGAGCTCCAGACGCTCACGCCGGCCCCCCGGCGACGGCCTCGGGGGTGAGCAGCGGCTCGACCCGGGCGCGGACGGCGGCCGCGATCTCCTCGATCGAGGCCCGCGCGTCGAGGACGACGTAGTGCGCCGGGTCGGCCTGGGCCATCGCCAGGAACGCCGCCCGCACCCGCTGGTGGAACTCCAGGGACTCCCCCTCGATGCGGTCGCGCTCGTCGAAGCGCCCCAGCCCGGCCTGCGGTTCGAGGTCGAGGACGACGGTCAGGTGCGGCCGCAGGTCGCCGGTGGCCCAGCGGGCGACCTGCTCGACCTCGGCGACCGGCAGGGTGCGACCGGCGCCCTGGTAGGCCAGCGTGGAGTCGACGTAGCGGTCGGTGATGACGACCTCGCCGCGCGCCAGCGCCGGGGCCACCACGGTGTCGACGTGCTCGGCCTTGTCGGCGGCGTAGAGCAGCACCTCGGTGCGGTCGGAGAGCGCGCCGGTCTCGGGGCTCAACACGATGCGCCGGATCTCCTGGCCCACCGGGGTGTCGCCCGGCTCGTAGGTGAGCAGCACCTGGTGGCCCCGCTCCTCCAGCCAGGCGCGCAGCAGCCGCGACTGGGTGGACTTGCCGGCCCCCTCGCCGCCCTCGAAGCAGACGAACAGGCCGCGCTCGGCGAAGACGCCCTGCCGCTCCGACTCCATGGTCAGAACCTAGCCAGGGGCGCCGACAGGGTCACGTGCGGGGGCGGCGGGCCGCAGCGGCGAGCGGGCCGGCGTCCGATATGCGGAGCCACTTCTCAGGGGAAACTGTCACTTATCAGGTGAAGTTTTCCCTGAGAAGCGCAGGAGTCACCGGTGCACCGGTGACTCCTGCAACCACCCCGCTCACCGTGTCGGCAGCGTCAGCACCTGCCCGGCGACGTCGGGACCGGTCGCGATGGTGACCGGGTTGGGCACCAGGCCGCCGCGGTAGTTCAGCGAGCCGCCGGCCACGACGAGCTGGAGCTGGTGGCCCTTCGCGAAGCGGTGCACGAACGCCGGCATCGCCACCGTGAACGGCTTGCTCGGATCGGCCACCCGCACCGGGGCGATAAGGTCGCGCACCAGCGTCGAGGAGCCGTCGGGGGCGACGTCGAGGATCTTGAGGAACAGCGTCAGCGCGGTCTCGCCGGTCGCGCCGGCCACCGGAGCCAGCGGGGTGTCGACCTGCAGGCGCACCCGCGGCGAGCCGACGACGTCCAGAGGACGACCCAGCGCCGCGGTGGTGAAGGACGCCGTGGTGCCCGGCAGGTCCTGCTCCGGTACGCCGATCGGCACCATGGAGCTGATCAGGTCGGCCGGGTCGAGCGAGCTCGGCAGGCCGGCGATCGGGGTGAGGAACTGCTGGCTGCCCCCGACCACCTGCGAGCGCTTCGCCACGAGCGCGGCGTCGGAGAGGTGCAGCACCCGGCGTCCGGGCAGCGGGAACGCCGGCGCCGAGGCGTACGCCGGCGCGGCGCTGCCGCGGTAGTCGACCCAGTCACGGAAGTAGGCGAACTGCGGACCGGTGGAGACCGGGAGGTCCTTGAGGTGGTGGTCGAACCACGCCGCGAACCGGGTGGTGAGGTACTGCGAGCCGATCTCGAGGTCGTCGGTGACGATCTCGCCGGGCGGGTAGGGCTTGGAGTGGCCGCCGTCCGACCACAGCATCTTCACCGGAGTGCCCTGCGCGCGCAGCGAGCGGTAGGTGGCGATCGCCTCGTTGAGGTTGAACAGGGTATCGCCCTGCCCCTGCGCCAACAGCACGGGGATGCGGATGCGCTTCATGAACGAGACGACCGAGCGGTCGTGCAGCTTGTCGTAGGTGGCGTCGTCGAGGGTGCCGGTGGCGGCGGCGTTGACGAGCGAGGGGCAGACCCAGGACTCGAAGTCGGGGCAGCCGATGAGCCGCTGCGGGTCGGCCTGCGCGTACTGGAGGCCGTTGACGACGCCGAGCGCGGAGAAGCCCGCGGCCCAGATGAGCTTGGCCGCCCCGTGCACCGGCGTGGTGACGCCGGTGGCGACGTCGTCCCCGTTGGCCACGACGTTGTTCGGGGCCAGGGAGTAGCTGAGGTCGTTCCAGGTGATGAGCGGGATGAGGGTGTCGATGCGCGGGTCGACCGACGCGGCCGCGAACTGGGCGCCGCCGCCGTAGGAGCCACCGATCATGCCCACCCGCGGGTCGAACGCCGAGTGACGCCCCGTGTGGTCGAGCGCGTCACGGACGACGACGTCCAGCTTCGGCGCCTTGGTCGTCAGTCCCGCATCGAGGAACGCGTGCCCGCGCTCACCGCCCAGGTAGCTGACCAGGAACCGCGCCGCCTTGCCGTCGCGCTCGGGGCTGTCCAGCGAGATCGGGCACGAGGAGCCGCCGAACCCCAGCCCCGAGTAGGAGAGCACCGCGTAGCCGCGGGACGCGAAGAGCCGGCCGGTGCCGGCCTGGTCGTCCTTCGACCCGCCGAAGCCGTTGGTGGTGAGGATCGCCGGCACCCGGTCGCGGCGCGATGCGGCCTTCGGGAGATAGAGGTCGGCGACGATCGTGCAGTCGATGTCGTCGTCCTCCCCCACCTGCACCGAGAACCACAGCGGGGTCACGGTGTAGGCCGGCTTCGCGCTCGCTGTGCTCCGCGCGAAAGAGGCGGGCTCGGGCTGCGCCGCGGACGCCGGGACGCCGGGGACGCCGAGGGCGGCGCCGGCGAGCGCCGTGCTGAGGACGGCGGCGGACAGGCTGGTCAGGAACGGAGGACGACGCACGGGGGGATCAACGACGCTCGCCGTGCGAGGTGACGGTCGTCACGCATTCCCCCCGGGGTGTCCCGCAGAGCGGTCACTGGAGGGGCGAAACCTGATGTTGATGGGCGAAGTTTCGCCCCACAACATCAGGTTTCCCCGGCTGACCGGGGAAACCTGCATCCCCCCTACAGGATCGCCCCCGGCGCATACGCCGCCGCCTCGGGGTGCCGCGAGACCAGCTCGGCGACGCGACGGCACACCTCCTGGGTCTGGGCGACGGCGGCACCGGTGAAGGTGATCGGGTCGGCGACGAGCGCGTCGATCTGCTCGCGGGTCAGGCCGAGGCGGACGTCGCCGGCGAGCCGCTCGAAGAGGTCGTTGACCGCGAGGCCCTGGCGCATCTCCAGCGCCACCCCGACGGCGTGCTCCTTGATGGCCTCGTGCGCCGACTCGCGGCCCACGCCGTTGCGCACCGCGCTCATCAGCACCTTGGTGGTGGCCAGGAACGGCAGGTAGCGGTCGAGCTCGCGCTGGATGACCGCCGGGAAGGCGCCGAACTCGTCGAGCACGGTGAGGAAGGTCTGGAAGAGCCCGTCGGCGGCGAAGAAGGCGTCGGGCAGCGCGACGCGGCGCACGACCGAGCACGACACGTCGCCCTCGTTCCACTGGTCGCCGGCCAGCTCGCCGACCATCGAGAGGTAGCCGCGCACGATGACCGCGAGACCGTTGACCCGTTCGCACGAGCGGGTGTTCATCTTGTGCGGCATCGCCGAGGAGCCGACCTGGCCCTCCTTGAAGCCCTCGGTGACCAGCTCGATGCCGGCCATCAGCCGGATCGTCGTGGCGAGGTTGGACGGCGCCGCCACGAGCTGCACCAGTGCGGAGAGCACGTCGAAGTCGAGCGAGCGCGGGTAGACCTGACCGACGCTGGTGAGCACCCGCACGAAGCCGAGGTGGGCCGCGACCCGCTGCTCGAGGTCGGCGAGCTTCGACTCGTCGCCGTCGAGCAGGTCGAGCATGTCCTGCGCGGTGCCCATCGGGCCCTTGATGCCGCGCAGCGGGTAGCGGGCCAGCAGCTCCTCGACCCGCTCGAGCGCGATGAGCAGCTCGTCGGCGACGGTGGCGAAGCGCTTGCCGAGCGTGGTGGCCTGGGCGGCCACGTTGTGCGAGCGGCCGGCCATCACCGTGGTCTCGTGCTCGGCGGCCAGCCGCGCGAGCCGGGACGCCGTCGCGACGCCGCGGTCGCGCAGCAGCGCCAGCGACTGGCGCACCTGGAGCTGCTCGACGTTCTCGGTGAGGTCGCGCGAGGTCATGCCCTTGTGGATGTGCTCGTGCCCGGCGAGCGCGCAGAACTCCTCGATGCGCGCCTTCACGTCGTGGCGGGTGATGCGCTCGCGGGCCGCGATGGAGGCGAGGTCGACCTGGTCGACGACCGCCTCGTAGGCCTCGACGACACCGTCGGGCACCTCGATACCGAGGTCGCGCTGGGCCTTGAGCACAGCGATCCACAGCTGCCGCTCGAGCCGGATCTTGTGCTCGGGGCTCCAGATCTCGACGAGGTCGGCGGCGGCGTAGCGGGTGGCCAGGACGTTGGGGACGGTCACGGGATCCTCGTTCTCGGGGTGCGGGGAGAGCGGACGGCGGTCGGCGTCAGCGCAGCGAGGCGCCCTCGACGACGCCCAGCGGTTCGGCGGCGATGTCGGAGCGGCGCTGCTGGCCGGCGAAGGTGATGTGGTCGGCGGCGGCGTAGGCGCGAGCCCGGGCCTCGGCGACGTCGGCGCCGACGGCGCGCACGGCGAGCACCCGTCCGCCGGCGGTGACCAGCTCGCCGTCACGCAGCGCGGTGCCGGCGTGGATGACGTCGGCGCCGGTGGCGGCGGCGTCCTCGACCCCGGTGATGACGTCGCCCGAGGACGACGACTCGGGGTAGCCGGCCGAGGCCAGCACGACGCTGACAGCGGCGGCGTCGGCGAAGCGCGGCGACTCGACCTCGGCGAGGCGGCCGTGCGCGGCGGCGTCCAGCAGGACGCCGAGCGGGGAGTCGAGCACGGCCAGCACCGGCTGGATGTCGGGGTCGCCGAAGCGCACGTTGAACTCGATGACCCGCGGGCCGGACGCCGTCAGGGCGAGGCCGACGTAGAGGCAGCCGACGAACGGGACCCCGCGCGCGGCCATCTCGGCCAGCGTGGGCCGCACGACCTGCGCCATGACGGTGTCGACGAGGTCGGGGTCGGTCCAGGTGAGCGGGGTGTAGGAGCCCATGCCGCCGGTGTTGGCACCGCGGCCGCCGTCGTGGATGCGCTTGAAGTCCTGCGCGGGCTGCAGCGGGTAGCCGGTGGTGCCGTCGCACACGACGAACAGCGAGCACTCGGGGCCGTCGAGGAACTCCTCGACGACGACCCGCCGGCAGGACGCCGCGTGGGCGATCGCCTCGGCCCGGTCGTTGGTGACCACTACGCCCTTGCCGGCCGCCAGAGCGTCGTCCTTGACCACGTGGGGGGCGCCGAACTCGTCGAGCGCCTCGGCCACCTCGGCCGGGGTCGTGCACACGCGCGAGCGGGCGGTGGGCACGCCGGCGGCGGTCATGACGTCCTTGGCGAACGCCTTGGAGCCCTCGAGCTGCGCGGCGGCACCCGAGGGACCGAAGACCGCGATGCCACGGGCACGGACGGCGTCGGCGACCCCGGCGACCAGCGGCGCCTCGGGGCCGACGATCACGACTTCGGCGCCGATGCTGCCGGCCAGCTCGGCGACGGCGTCGGGGTCGAGCGGGTCGACCGGGTGCAGGGTGGCGATCGCACCGATGCCGGGGTTGCCGGGCGCCGCGTGCAGCTCGGTGACCGCGGGGTCGCGGGAGAGCGCGATCGCCAGCGCGTGCTCGCGTCCGCCGGTGCCGATGACGAGGGTCTTCACGAGGCGTCCTCCTGCGGAGCCGGGTGGCGGATCAGATGAGCGGGTGGACAACGACCGAGGCGTCGCGCGAGGGGCCGACGCCGATGACCGAGATGCGCGCCCCGGAGAGCTGCTCGACGTACTTCACGTAGTCCTGGGCGTTCTTCGGCAGCTCGTCGAAGGAGCGACAGCCGCTGATGTCCTCCCACCAGCCGGGGAGGTACTCGTAGATCGGGACGGCGTGGTGGAAGTCGGTCTGGTTGACCGGCATCTCGTCGTGGCGCACCCCGCCGACGTCGTAGGCCACGCAGACCGGCACCTGCTCCAGGCCGGTGAGCACGTCGAGCTTGGTGAGCACGAAGTCGGTGACGCCGTTGACGCGCGCGGCGTAACGGGCGATGACGGTGTCGTACCAGCCGCAGCGGCGGGGGCGGCCGGTCGTCGTCCCGTACTCGGCGCCGACCTTGCGCAGGTGCTCGCCGGCGTCGTCGAACAGCTCGGTGGGGAACGGGCCCTCGCCGACACGGGTCGTGTAGGCCTTGACGATGCCGATGACCTGGTCGAGACGGGTGGGCGGGATGCCCGAACCGGTGCAGGCGCCGCCGGCGGTGGCCGAGGACGACGTCACGAACGGGTAGGTGCCGTGGTCGACGTCGAGCAGCGTGGCCTGACCGGCCTCGAGCAGCACGGTCTCCTCGCGGTCGAGGGCCTGGTTGAGCAGCAGACCGGTGTCGGCGACCATCGGCCGCAGGCGGTCGGCGTACTGGAGCAGCTCGGCGACGGTGTCGTCGACCGACGGCGCGCGCCGGTTGTAGATCTTGGCCAGCACCTGGCCCTTGAGCTCGAGCGCGCCGGCGACCTTCTGGCGCAGGATCGACTCGTCGAAGATGTCCTGCACCCGGATGCCGACCCGGTTCATCTTGTCGGCGTAGGTGGGGCCGATGCCGCGGCCGGTGGTGCCGAGGCGGCGCGAGCCGAGGAAGCGCTCGGTGACCTTGTCGAGGGTGCGGTTGTAGTCGGCGATCACGTGCGCGTTGGCGCTGATGACGAGCTTGGAGGTGTCGACGCCGCGGGCCTCGAGGCCGTCGATCTCCTCGAAGAGCACCTTGAGGTCGACGACGACGCCGTTGCCGATGACCGGCGTGCAGCCCGGGGTGAGGATGCCGCTGGGCAGCAGGTGCAGCGCGTACTTCTGCTGGCTGCCGTCGGGCTGGCCGATGACGACCGTGTGGCCGGCGTTGTTGCCGCCGTTGAACTTCACCACGTAGTCGACGCTCGAACCGAGCAGGTCGGTGGCCTTGCCCTTGCCCTCGTCGCCCCACTGGGCGCCGATGATGGCGATTGCCGGCATGTCTTCTCCTCGTCGCTGACCGCTCCGGTGCAGCCGCCGAGGGCGCCTGTGACGCGAAGGAACCCCGGCGCAAGGCACCGGGGCTCTTGCGACGGGAGATTAACAGAGAGCGACCTCCCGGGTCTCCTCGCGGACGAGGGGCGGACCTGGGGCCGACCGGTAGCGTCCGGGGCGTGGAACCGCTGCTGGTGATCCGGAACGCCGACGCCGGCACCGCCGACGAGGCGAACCTCGAGCGTGCCCTGGCCGTGCTGCGGGCCGGCACCTCGGTCGAGGTGGCCGCCACCTCCGACCCGGGCGAGCTCAACGGCGTCCTGCACCGCGCGGCGTCCCGGCGCATCGTGGTGGCCGGCGGCGACGGCAGCCTGCACGCGGTCGTGGCCGCCCTGCACCGGCGCCACGAGCTGTCCGAGCGGGTGCTGGGCCTGCTGCCGCTCGGCACCGGCAACGACTTCGCCCGCGGCCAGGGCATCCCCCTCGACCCCGAGGACGCCGCCCGCGTGCTGCTCGAGGGCGAGGTGCGCCCCGTCGACCTGCTCGTCGACGAGGTCGGCGAGGTCGTCGTCAACGGCGTCCACCTCGGCGCCGGCGCGGAGGCGAGCCGGCACGGCGCGGTGTGGAAGCAGCGTCTCGGCTCGCTGGGGGTCGGTCGGCTCAACCTCGGCCGCCTGGGCTATCCGATCGGCGCGGCCATCGCCGCCCTCGACCCGCCGTCCCTGCGGCTGCGGGTGGAGGTCGACGGCGAGGTGATGGTCGACCTCGACCGGCGGGTGCTGATGGTGGCCGTGGGCAACGCGCCGTCCGTGGGCGGCGGCACCGAGCTGACCCCCGGCGCCGACCCCGGCGACGGCCTCCTCGACGTGCTGGTCTCCCTGGCCACCGACCCGCTCGACCGCCTGGGGTACGCCGCCGGCGTCGCCCTGGGCCGCCATGCCGAGCGCGACGACGTCCTCACCGCCCGCGGCCTCTCGGTCACCGTCGCCGGCGAGGAGTTCTGGTGCTCCGCCGACGGGGAGCTCTACGGACCCGAACGCATGCGCACCTGGCACCTCGAGCCCGCGGCGTACCGGATGGTGCTGCCGGCGCGGGGCGCCGGACGCTTGTAACGCGGGGTTACACACCACTAGGCACCCCTTACAAGGGTCGGGTAGTGGTGGCTAACTGCGCGTTACAAGCCAGCCGCGCGCGCTCACAGCCACCCCCGCCGGGCGGCCTCCACACCGGCCTGGAACCGCGACTCCGCGCCGAGTTCGGTCATCAGATCGGCGATCCGACGCCGCACGGTGCGCAGGGAGACGCCGAGCTGGCGGGCGATCTGCTCGTCCTGGGCCCCGGCGGCCAACTGCTGTAGGACGAACCGGCGCAGGTCCAGACGGCCCGGTTCGGGCGCCACCTCACCGGACGGCAGCGGCTCGGCGTGGGCCCAGACGGCCTCGAACCACAGGATCATCGCCTCCACCAGCCCGCGCTGACGCACCAGCGACCGCGGCTCGTCCTCGAACCCCAACGGCTCGGGCAGGATCACGTGGCTCGTGCCGATGATGAGCATCCGGGTGGGCAGGTCGGGCACCAGCCGGATCTCCTCGCCGATGCCCGCCCGGTGGGTCAGGGTGTCGGGGATCTCCGAGATCGCCCGCATCGGGTAGATCGCCCGCGACCGGCGTCCCTCGGCGATCATCCCGCGCAGCACCTCGGCCATCGGGTCGTAGTCGGGCGAGCGCCACTGGTCGGGGCGGAACCACAGGAGTTCGCCGTGGCTCTCCATCAGCAGCTGGGCGACCAGCTGCACCCGGTCGCCGCCGCGGCTCAGCTCGCCATCGAGCGGCACGAGGTCGGCGGTCTCCTGCTCGACCGGCCGGATCGGCGCCGGGGAGAGCAGCGGCATCGCCCGGACGACGTCCTCGAGGCGCTGGTGGGCCGAGGCGGCGGTGCTCGCGGTCTCGCGCAGCACCGCGACCACCACCTGGTCGGGCGCCAGCACCCGCAGCACGCCGTCGGCGAGGGTGACGACGTGGGCGTCGAGGAGGGGGCCGAGCTCGCGGCGCAGATCCTCCGGCGCGCGCAGCAACGCATCGGCGACCGCCTCGAACGGGCGACCGTCGTGGCGCCGCACCTGCTCGTAGAGGCGTGCGACCGGCCGGGAGAAGCCGAGCGCGGTCATGACCGTCTGCGACTGGGCGACCATCCCCGCAGGCTAGGGCATCACCGCACCCCTCCGGGACGGCGCTCGCGACGGCGTTCGCGACGGCATCGCGGCGTCGGGCGGACGTCGGGCGGACGTCGGGCGGACGTCGGGCGGATGTCGGGGGTCCCGTAGCATCCGGCCCATGGCCCGAGGCAGCGACGCAGGAGCACGCACGGCCGGGGACCCGAGCGACTGGGTGACCCGTGCCGCCGACGACGCCATCCGGCACGCGGGCGAGCTGAAGCCGGGTCAGGTCATCACCTGCGCCTCCGGTGCCAGCCCGTCGGGTCCGGTGCACCTGGGCAACCTGCGCGAGTTCCTCACCGTGCACTTCGTGGCCGAGGAGATCCGCCGCCGCGGCCTGCCCGTGCGCCACCTGCACAGCTGGGACGACTACGACCGGTTCCGCAAGGTGCCGGCCGGCATCGACCCGTCGTGGAACGAGCACATCGGCCGTCCGCTCTCCGCCGTCCCCGACCCCTGGGAGTGCCACCCCTCGTGGGCCGAGCACTTCAAGGAGCCGCTCCAGCGCTCGCTGGCGGAGATGGGCGTGGAGATGCAGGAGGTCTCCCAGACCGAGATGTACCGCGCCGGCACCTACCGCGAGCAGATCCTGCTGGCGGTGGAGAAGCGCGCCGAGATCGAGTCGGTGCTCGCCCGCTACCGCACCAAGAAGCCCGCGGCGGACGCCGAACCGGCCCCCGAGGGACACGAGTCGACCGCCGAGGACGACGGCGAGGAGCTCGCCGCCGACGCCGGCGACCTCGCCCGCTTCCCCTACAAGCCCTACTGCCGGCAGTGCGGGCGCGACACCACCACCATCACCGCCTACGACGACGCCACCACCGACCTCTCCTACACCTGCTCGGCCTGCGGCTTCGCCGGTGTCACGAACCTGCGCACGCAGGACGAGGGCAAGCTGGTCTGGAAGGTCGACTGGCCGATGCGCTGGGCCTTCGAGGGCGTCGACTTCGAGCCCGGCGGCGTCGACCACGCCAGCCCCGGCTCCTCCTACACCGTCGGCAAGGACGTCGTGAAGATCTACGGCGGGCGGGCGCCGTCCTTCGTCGGCTACTCCTTCGTCGGCGCCGGCGGCCAGGTGAAGATGTCGTCCTCGCGCGGCGGCGTGCCCACCGCCGCCGACGCCCTGCAGATCCTCGAAGCACCGGTGCTGCGCTGGCTCTACGTGCGCCGCGCACCCAAGCAGGCCTTCACCGTCGACTTCGGCGCCGAGGTCGTGCGGCTCTACGACGAGTGGGACGCGTTGGGCAAGAAGGCCGCCGACCCCGCGAAGCGCGACGCCCAGGTGCTGGCCTGGGAGCGGGCCTCGGCGACGGCGTCCGCGGGCACCCTGCCGACGCCGCAGGTCGTCGTCCCGTTCCGACTGCTCTCCTCGGTCGCCGACGTGACCGCCGGCTCCGCGGAGCTGATCAGCCGCATCGTCGGCGAGGTCGGCCACCCGCACACCGCGGTCGCCGACCTCGAACCGCGCCTGGGCAAGGCGATGACGTGGATGAGCGACTACGTGCCGGAGTCCGACCGCACCACCGTGCGCGAGACGCCCGACGTCGACCGCCTCGCCGCGCTGGACGAGGACGAGGAGCTGTGGCTGCGCAACCTGCTCGACCGCATGCCCGACAAGCTCGACCTCGACGAGATCACGACGCTGATCTACGGCGTCCCGAAGCTGGGCCGCGGCCTGGGCCTGGACGACGCGCCGACCGAGGAGGTCAAGGCCGACCAGAAGCGCTTCTTCCGGCTGCTCTACGAACTCCTCGTGGCCGCCGAGCGCGGCCCGCGACTGCCCACCCTCTTCGTCGCGCTCGGGGCGGGGAAGGTGCGGGAGTTGCTGACGCCGGTGGGGTGAGGGCCAGTTTCCCCGGCCGGCCGGGGAAACTGGCCGAAAACCCGGCGGATCCGGCCCGAAACGGCCAGTTTCGCCTGTCCGTCGGGGCCGGTGTGACGCCTGAGGCGTTCGCGAGCGAGCGCCTCAGCCTGAATCCACCGGTGCGCCGCGTAGCGGTCAGCCCAGCAGGACGTCGAACGCCTCGGGGCTGGAGTCGCGCAGGAAGGTCGAGCAGCGCTCCCACTCGGCGTCCTCGCCGATCGCGCGGGCGGCCTTGGCCAGCAGCGCGAGGCAGGTGAGGAAGCCCCGGTTGGGCTCGTGCGACCACGGCACCGGGCCGTGGCCCTTCCAGCCGTTGCGCCGCAGCATGTCGAGCGAGCGGTGGTAGCCGACCCGGGCGTAGGCGTAGACGTCGACGACGTCGGCGTCGTTCTCGACCGCCTCGCTCGCCAGCGCGGCCCACGCCACCGGGGAGTCGGGGTGCGCCCGGACGGCGGCGCGCGGGGTGACGCCGCCCGCCAGGTCGGCGGCGGCCGGGTCGACGGGCAGGTGGGTGGGCGGCGGACCCGCCATCAGGTCGCGGTGCAGGTGCTCGGACATGCCACCCATTGTGGTGTGCCGGGATGAACTGTCGGTGCCCGGGTGTTGAGTCGACCCATGAGCACCGAGCTGTCCTCCGGGGCCTCCCCCGCCGACGTCACCGCGGACGCCGCCGGCACCACCGCCCCCGCCGCGGCCAAGGACCCGTGGCCGGCGCTCTTCGCGCTGTGCCTGGGCTTCTTCATGATCCTCGTCGACTCCACGATCGTCTCGGTCGCGACCCCGGCGATCATCAGCGACCTCGACGCCGACGTGAACAGCGTCGTCTGGGTCACCAGCGCCTACCTGCTCGCCTACGCCGTCCCGGTGCTCATCACCGGGCGCCTGGGCGACCGGTTCGGCCCGAAGCGGCTCTACCTCGCCGGCCTGACGGTCTTCACCCTCGCCTCGCTGTGGTGCGGCCTGACCACGACCGTGGAGGGTCTCATCATCGCCCGCGTCGTGCAGGGCCTCGGCGCCTCGATGATCACGCCGCAGACGATGGCGATCATCACCCGCATCTTCCCCGCCGAACGACGCGGCAAGGCGCTGGCCCTGTGGGGTGCCACCGCCGGCGTCGCCACCCTGGTCGGCCCGATCCTCGGCGGCGTCCTGGTCGACGCGCTGAGCTGGGAGTGGATCTTCTTCATCAACGTCCCGGTCGGCCTGCTCGGCTTCGCGCTCGCCTGGCGGCTCGTGCCGAGCCTGCCCACCGGCCGGCACCGGTTCGACTGGCTCGGTGTCGCCCTGAGCGGCGCCGGCATGTTCCTGCTCGTCTTCGGCATCCAGGAGGGCCACCAGAAGAACTGGGCCGCCTGGATCTGGGCCATGATCGCCGCCGGCCTGGCCGTCTTCGCCCTCTTCGTGCTCTGGCAGGCCCGCAACCGTCAGGAGCCGCTGGTCCCGCTCGGCCTCTTCCGCGACCGCAACTTCTCACTCGCCAACATCGCCATCACCACGATGGGCTTCGCGATCACCGCGCTGGCCTTCCCGCTCATGCTGTGGGCGCAGGTCGTGCGCGGGTTGAGCCCCACGCGCGCAGCGCTGCTGCTGGTGCCGATGGCGATCATGTCGATCGTGCTCGCCCGGTTCGTCGGCGGGCTCACCGACCGCGTGCACCCGCGCCGCATCACCGGCGTCGGCTTCGCCGCGGCGATCGTGGCGCTCCTGTGGCTCTCACGGGAGATGAGCCCCACCGACTCCCTGTGGAACCTCGTGCCGCCGATGGTGCTCCTCGGCATCGGCAACGCCTTCATCTGGGCACCCAACAGCGCCACCGCGACGCGCAACCTCCCCGTGCACCAGGCCGGTGCGGGGGCGGGCGTCTACAACGCGACGCGTCAGGTCGGCGCGGTGCTCGGCTCCGCGGCCATCGCCGTGCTCATCGACGCGCGCCTGGCGGCCGAGGGGCTCGGCTCGTTCCAGGGCAGCCCCGAGACGGCCGGGTCGAGCGGTCCGATCCCGGCCCAGGTGGCCGACGCGTTCTCGACCGCGATGTCGCAGACCATGCTGCTGCCGGCCGCCGTCCTGGTCGCCGGCCTTATCGCCGTCCTGTTCTTCGAGCGTCCCCGGCACGCGGGCTTCGGCGGCTGAGCCACCCCGTCACGGACGAAGGGCCCCGGAGCGATGCTCCGGGGCCCTTCTCTTGCTGGGCGCGTGCTGGGCGCGTGCTGGGCGCGTGGCGTCAGCCGGCGAGCGAGGTGCCCGCCGAGCGCAGGTTCTGGCAGGCCTCGACCACGCGGGCGGCCATGCCGGCCTCGGCGGCCTTGCCCCACGCACGCGGGTCGTAGGCCTTCTTGTTGCCGACCTCGCCGTCGACCTTCAGGACGCCGTCGTAGTTGCTGAACATGTGGGCGGCCACCGGACGCGTGAAGGCGTACTGGGTGTCGGTGTCGATGTTCATCTTCACCACGCCGTAGTCGACGGCGGCCGCGATCTCCTCCGGGGTCGAGCCCGAGCCGCCGTGGAAGACCAGGTGGAAGGGCTTCGAGCCGGCCTCGAGGCCGAACTCGGTCACGACCGCCTCCTGCGCGGCCTGGAGCACCTCGGGGCGCAGCTTCACGTTGCCCGGCTTGTAGACGCCGTGCACGTTGCCGAAGGTCAGCGCGGTCATGTAGTAGCCGCGGTCGCCGTAGCCGAGCGCCTTGGCGGTGGCGATGGCGTCCTCGGGGGTCGAGTAGAGCTTGTCGTTGATGGCGTTCTCGACGCCGTCCTCCTCGCCACCCACGACGCCGACCTCGATCTCGAGGATCACCTTGGCGGCCGCGCACTTCTCCATGAGCTCCTGCGCGATGACGAGGTTCTCCTCCAGCGGCACGGCCGAGCCGTCCCACATGTGCGACTGGAAGTAGGGCAGACCGCCGTTCTTGACCCGCTCGGCCGAAAGGGCCAGCAGCGGACGCACGAAGCCGTCGAGCTTGTCCTTGGGGCAGTGGTCGGTGTGCAGCGCGATGTTGACCGGGTAGTTCTTGGCAACCTCCGCGGCGTAGGCGGCGAAGGCGATCGAACCGGCGACCATGTCCTTGACCGTGGGGCCCGAGAGGTACTCGGCGCCACCGGTGGAGACCTGGATGATGCCGTCGGAGCCGGCCTCGGCGAAGCCCTGCAGGGCCGCGTTCAGCGTCTGCGACGACGAGACGTTGATGGCGGGGTAGGCGAAGCGCTTGGCCTTCGCGGCGTCGAGCATCTGCGCGTAGATCTCAGGGGTGGCGATGGGCATGGAAGCAGGTCTCCTCGGGGGTGGTCCGGATCGGCTCACACCCTAGACGACGCGGCGGTCGCACCGACCTGCTCCGTACGGCCGTGAACACCCGCGAGAGGACGCCGCACGAGGAATCCGATCGCCGAGACCAGCAGGACGGCGGCGCCGGTGGCGGCTGCCAGATGCAGGCCGTGCACGTAGGCGAGCTGCGCCGATGCCAACACCTGGCGGCCGGCGGCCGTCGGGAGTCGCACCGCGACCGCGGCGGCACCGGCGAGGGATCCCTCCGCGTCCGTGCCGATCGCACCGTTCGGCAGATGGACGGCGGCGCGGTAGCCCGCCGCACCGATGCTGCCCAGGAGCGCGATACCGAGCGCTCCGCCGAGCTCCGTCGCCGCCTCGGAGAGCGCGGAGCCGGTGCCCGCTCTCTCCGGGTCGAGCGCGGCGAGCACCTTCTCGCTGCACACGGTCATCGTCATGACGACGCCGGCGGCCAACAGACCGGCACCCACCAGCGTGGTCGCGAGGTCGCCGACGCCGATGCGCGTGAGCGCAACGAATCCGACCGCCCCGACCCCGAGTCCGGCGGCCGCGGCGCCGTCGGGGCCGATGCGCTCCCCGAGGGGAGCCGCTAGCGGGGCGGCCGCGAGCACGCCCGCGGTCGGCACCAGACTCCACAGCGCGGCCGTGAGAGGCGTCTGCCCTAGGACGAGCTGGAGGTAGGCGGTCATGAAGACGGCGTTGCCGACGACGGCGAACGAGCAGATCGTCGCGCCCACGAGTGCCGCTCGGTAGATCCGATCGCGCAGCAGCGACGGTGGGATCAACGGGAACTCGTGGACGAACTGACGGCGCAGGAAGAGCGCGCCGAGTCCGACGCCGCCGACCAGAGCCAGCACCGGGGCGACCTGGAGGCCGTGGACGGCGATCTGCTTGATCCCGAAGACGGTCATGAGCATGGAGAGCAGTGCGGTCGCAGCCGAGAGAAGGTCCAGACGGGCGCCGGCGTGCCGCTCTCCGGACGGGAGGAGGGGTCCGCACACCAGCAGCAGGAGCATCGCCGGGATGTTCACGAGGAAGACCGAGCCCCACCAGAAGTGCGCGAGCAGCACCCCGCTCACGACGGGTCCCAGACCGACACCGGCCGTCATCACCCCGGTCCATGCACCGATCGCGACCCCGCGCTGCCGCTCGTCGCGGAAGAGCTGGCGGATCATCGCGAGCGTCGAGGGCATGAGGGTCGCGCCAGCGACGCCGAGCACGCCACGCGCCGCGATCAGGTGCCCGACCGTGCCGGCGAATGCCGCGCACCACGAGGTGAGCGAGAACGCGACGGCCCCGATGAGGAGCAGTCGGCGGGCGCCGAGCCGATCGGCGAGAGCGCCCATCGGGATCAGCATCCCGGCGAGAACGAAGCCGTAGACGTCGAAGATCCATAGCTGCTGGGCCGGACCGGCATCGAGATCGCGTGCGATCTCCGGAGCGGCGAAATACAGGATCGACACATCCATCGAGACCAGGAGCAGTGGGAGGGCCAGGACGCCGAGGGCGACCCATTCCCTGCGTCCGGCACGGATGACGATCTCTTCCGACATGGCGAACCCCTTATTGCGTGCATTGCATACTGTTTATATGACACACGGATGCTAGAGCCGCACTGTGTAGGCTGTAAAGAGTTCTTGCGACCGAGGAGGCCGATGTCCACCACGACGTCCCCGATGTCACGCGCGATGCGCGAACTCTGGGGCGTGCGCGAGGAGGGACGGCGTGGGCCCAAGCCCTCCATGTCCGTGCGCACCATCGCCGCAGCGGCCGTGGCATTGGCCGACGCCGAGGGTCTCGAGGCCGTCACGATGGCGGCGGTGGCGAAGCGGCTCGGCTTCACCACGATGTCGCTCTACCGCTACGTCGAGTCCCGCCAGGATCTCCTCGACGTCATGGTCGACGAGGCGGCCGGCCCTCCACCGAGCCTCGGACGACGACGCAGCTGGCGCACCAAGCTCGAGGAGTGGGCGCGGGCGGACGCCGCTTTCCTCGCCGCGCACCCGTGGGTCCTGCACGTGCGGTCGGGGACGCCCCCCGTCGGGCCGAACCTGGTCGGCTGGATGGAGGTCGGATTCGCCGCCCTGAGCGACACCGGTCTCTCGCCGCAGCAGATCGCCTCGTCGTTGCTCTCGATCGACGGCTACGTCCGTAGCAGCGTCGAGATGGGCCTGCGGTACGCGGCCGACGGCGCGACGGCGAACTGGGCCGAACAGCTGCGCAGCGTGATCTCCGAGGACACCATGCCGACCGTGGCCGGCATCCTGGAGTCCGGAGCGTTGGAGGATGGCACCGACGGCATGGCCGAGGAGCTGGCGTTCGGCCTCGGGCTGCTCCTCGACGGCATCGAGCAGACCATCGCCCGTCGCGGCTGAGACCTCCAGGAGCGTACCGGTCCGGACCGGTGTCCCGCCGGGAGCGACGACCATCACCGTGACCTCAGCGCGGTGTCGGCGTTGAAGGGAGAACCCCGACCCGACACCGGACCGACCGCTCCCGCCTCACACACCCCCCACGGGAGCGGCGAGGAGACCCGATGCCCCGTTCTGCCCTGCTCAGTCGCCTCGGCGCGCTCACCGCCGTCGCCGGACTCGCACTCACCCTGCCCCTGGCCACCTCCTCCGAGGGCGACGACAGTCGCGCCCCCGTGGGCGTCTCGGCGTTCCGCCCGGCCCTCATCACCGTGCAGACCCCGGGCCGCGCCGCCAAGCTGCGCCTCGAGCGCCTCGGTCTGGACCTCACCGAGCACGCCGGCCACGGCTACGTCGAGGCGGTCCTGCACACCGCCGGCGAGCAGCGCGCCCTGGAGGCCGCCGGCTTCGACTACACCGTGCGGATCCCCGACCTCGTCGTCCGCGAGATCGAGCGGCAGAAGCTGGACGCCGCCTACGCGGCCTCGCGCAAGCGGTCGCCGCTGCCCTCGGGGCGCACCGGCTACCGCACCCTGGCCGACTACGAGTCCGACATGGAGGCCCTGGCGAAGGACCACCCGAACCTGGCCAAGCGGTTCGCACTCCCGCTGCCGACCCTCGACGGCAGGACCGTCTACGGCGTCGAGATCGGCAGCGACGTCCGCCGTCCCGAGAGCGGCCGTCCGACCTTCCTGCTCATGGGCCTGCACCACGCCCGCGAGTGGCCCTCGGGCGAGCTCGCGATGGAGTTCGCCGTCGACCTGGTGAAGAACTACGGGCGGGACAAGCGGATCACCGGCCTGCTCGACCGCGCCCGCGTGATCGTGGTGCCGGTCGTCAACGCCGACGGCTTCGACCTCTCCCGCACCGACGGCGACATCGTCGACCTGCGCGAGCTCAACGACGCCGACCCGCTGGGCGGCACCGGCACCACGCTGCTGACGCCCGGACAGGCCTACAAGCGCAAGAACTGCCGCGTCGTCGACGGCATCGACACCCCCGACGGCACCTGCCGCGCCACCCTCGTCAGCCCCGGCGGCTTCGGCCTGGGCGTCGACCTCAACCGCAACTACGGCGGTTTCTGGGGCGGCCCGGGTGCGGCGGCCACCACGCCGGACGCCGCGAACGTCGAGGCCGGTCTCGCCGACCCGACCTACCGTGGTGCCGCGCCGTTCTCCGAGCCGGAGACCCAGAACATCCAGCAGCTCGTGCGCAGCCGCCAGGTCACGATGCTCATCTCGAACCACACGTTCTCGAACCTGGTGCTGCGCCCCAACGGCGTCGCCCCCACGACCATCGGCCCTGACGGCATCCCGGTCGGCGACGCCCCGGACGAGAAGGGCCTCAAGCGGCTCGGCGCCGCGATGGCGAAGCAGAACGGCTACCAGAACATCCACGGCTGGCAGCTCTACGACACCACCGGCACCACCGAGGACTGGTCCTACAACGCCACCGGCGGCTACGGCTACACCTTCGAGATCGGCCCCAACGAGTTCCACCCGCCGTTCGCCGACGTCGTCGACGAGTACCTCGGCGCCGGGAAGTACGCCGGCAAGGGCAACCGCGAGGCGTACCTGATCGCCCTCGAGCACGCGGTCGACACCCGCTACCAGGGCGTGCTGACCGGCTCGGCTCCGGCGGGCGCCGTCCTGCGGCTGCGCAAGACCTTCGACTCGCCGACCTGGTCGTCGTCCTTCGAGGACTTCGTCGACTCCTCGATCACCGTGCCCGGTTCGGGCCGCTTCTCCTGGATCGTCAACCCCTCGACCCGTCCGGTCGTGCGGTCGCGCACCTACGACAAGATCGCCGACAAGCCCTTCGCCTCGAAGACCTTCGAGGGCGGCATGCTCACCCCGCTGACCGGCACCGCCGACCACGAGTACGTCGTCAAGCGCGCCACCGACGTGCTGAAGATCGACCTGTCGTGGCCGACGCCGGACGACATGGACCTCGAGGTCTACCGCAAGAAGGCCGACGGTTCGCTGGAGGAGGTCGGCTCCTCGGCCAACCTGCCGGCGCAGGACGAGTCCGTGCAGATCGTCGACGCGAAGCCGGGCACCTACGTGATCCGGGTGCTCAACTACACCTCGGTCGCCCCGAGCTACACCGTCGAGGTCGGGCAGTACGCGGCGCAGAAGGCGCGTACCCCCGGCAAGCGGGAGGCCTACACGCTGACCTGCGAGGTCGGCGGCAAGGTGCGCTCGCGCCAGCAGGTGTTCGTCGACCGCGGCCAGGTGCGTCGCCTCGACCTGGCCCGGGCCTGCAAGGGCTGAGCGGGAGGAAGACCGTGCGGGGCGGTCGTCGCGAAGGAGCGGCGGCCGCCCCCGTGCTTCGCTAGCGTGCTGGCATGCGTCGCCTCACCGTCGTTCCCTCGACCGCCCTGGCCAGCCTCGTCGTCGTCCTGGCCACCCTCCCGGGGCCTGCGGCACTGGCCGCGGGCGCTGCCGACCCCATGGCGGGAGCGCCCGAGGTGGGCACCTGCTACGACCTGAGCTACAAGGAAGGCGGGGCTGACGCGATCGAGGAGGAGCCGGTGGCGTGCACCGCACCGCACACCAGCACCATCACGGCCGTCGAGCAGCTGCCCGACGGGCTCCCCCTCGATTCGAGCGACCCCCAGACGGCCGCCTTCATCGGACGCACCTGCCTGGCCGGCTCGGACCAGGCGATCGGCGACGACCACCGCCTGCTCGCGCTCAGCGCCTACGCCAGGATCAACTTCTTCCCGACCCAGGACGACCAGTCGGCCGGTGCCCGCTGGATCAGCTGCGGCATCGCGGTGTTCAACGCCCGGTCGCTGGTCCGCACGAGCGACCCCGAGCCCATCGCCCTGGCCGACCCGGTGCCGGAGGAGATCGCACTGTGCATGACCAAGCGCGGCCTCGTCGAGCCGTGTGCCCGACCCCACGCCTACCGGGCGGTCGCGGCCACCGTGGTGAAGAAGAAGCCGACCGACGCGCGCGTACGCAAGACGATCGAGACCTTCTGCCCGCGGGTCGTCAGCACGAAGAAGTGGTTCTACCGCTACCTGCCGCTGACGTCGTCCTCCTACGCGGTCGCCTGCCTGGACAAGACGACGTCCTGACCGCCTAGCCCCGCCACGCCCCGTCGCCCCCGAGGTCGGCATACTGCCGCACCCAGGAGTGCATGGCGATCGCGGCGGCGGCGGAGGCGTTGATCGAGCGGGTCGAGCCGAACTGGGCGATGGAGAAGGTGCCGTCGCAGACCGACCGGGCGGCGTCGCTGAGCCCGGGGCCCTCCTGGCCGAAGAGGAAGCAGACCCGGCGCGGCAGGGCGGCGGTCTCCAGGTGCAGCGAGCCGGGCAGGTTGTCGATGCCCAGCAGGACGACGTCGCGTTCGCGCAGGTAGGCGGCGAGCTCGGGGACGTCGGGGTGGTGGCGCACGTGCTGGTAGCGGTCGGTGACCATGGCGCCCCGACGGTTCCAGCGCCGGTTGCCGACGATGTGCACCTCGGCGGCGAGGAACGCGTTGGCCGAGCGCACGATCGTGCCGATGTTGAAGTCGTGCTGCCAGTTCTCGATGGCCACGTGGAAGTCGTGCCGGCGGGTGTCGAGGTCGGCGACGATCGCCTCCAGACGCCAGTAGCGGTAGCGATCGACGACGTTGCGACGATCGCCGCCGGCGAGCAGATCGGGGTCGTAGCGCTCGTCGCTCGGCCACGGGCCCACCCACGGACCCACGCCCACCTCCGCCGGCCCGTGGGGCATCGGGTCGTAGGGCGCCCGGAGGTCGATGCTCGGATCGGTCCGCGGATCAGCGGAGTCCTCTCCGTCGCTCATGGCCCTCAGGGTACGGTTTCGACGTGACACTGCCCGCCGCGGCTCACCTGACTCCCCTCCTCCTGGGCATCAAGTGGCTCGACCCCACCTATCTCCAGCAGACGTACGGTTCGGCCTTCATCTGGCTGGCTCTGGCGATCGTCTTCGTCGAGTGCGGGCTGTTCTTCCCGTTCCTTCCCGGCGACACGCTGCTGTTCGCCCTGGGGCTGTTCATCGCCGGCAGCGACGCCACCGGCTACTCGCTCATCGGCCTGCACAACGAGCCGATCGAGCTGATCGTCGGCATCGCGCTGCTGGTCGTGGCCGCGTTCGCGGGCAACATCGCCGGCTACGAGATAGGCCGCCGCATCGGTCCGCCGCTCTATCACCGCGACGGGCGCATCCTGAAGAAGAAGTACCTCGACAACACCGCCAGCTTCTTCGAGCTGCACGGCAACAAGGCGCTGGTGATCGGGCGGTTCGTCCCGTTCGTGCGCACCTACATCACGGTGGTGGCCGGAGTGACCCTCATGGACCGGCGCCGGTTCATGGTCTGGAGCGCGGTCGGCGCCGTGGCCTGGGTCGTCTCGATCACCCTGCTCGGCTACTTCCTGGGGGCGGCGTTCCCGTGGCTGGGCAACAACATCGACTACGTCACCCTGGCGATCCTGGCCTTCACCGTAGTGCCGCTGGCCTGGGAGGCGATCAAGCACCGCCGCCACGGCGACCACGGCGGGGCAGAGTCCTCCTCCGACCGCTCGGCGGTCTGAGGAGTCCCCGACTTCGCGGCGGGGGACCGAGCCTCTGCCGACTGAGGCTCAGCCGGCAGAGGCTCAGCCGCGGACGGCGTCCAGCTGCGCCTTGGTAAGCACGGGCCGCACCTCGAGGTCGACGTCGGCCAGCGGGTTCTCCCCCGCCGGGCTGCGGTCGATCGCGCACACGACGACCTCGACGATCGCGCCGGCCTCCCGCAGGGCACGCGTCGCATCGCGGACGGCGCCGCCGGTGGTGATGACGTCCTCGATGAGCGTGATGCGGCGTCCTTCGACCGCCGGCCCCTCGGCGAGCTTGCAGGTGCCGTACTCCTTGGCCTTCTTGCGCACGAACAGCGCGGGATGACCCGACAGGCTGGAGACCATGGTGGCGATCGGGACGCCGCCGAGCTCGAGGCCGCCGAGCAGCTCGGTGCCCTCGGGCAGCAGCGGCACCATCTGCTCGGCCACGCGCCGCAGCAGGCCGGGGTCGGACTCGAAGAGGTACTTGTCGAAGTACTCCGAGGACACCTGACCCGAGCGGAGCGTGAAGGTGCCCTGGAGGCGGCACAGGGCGTCGACGTCGGCGGCGAGGGTGGGATCGGTCGTCACGCGGACCATTCAACCGTGTCCGGGCGGGGTCGCGGGCGTAGGGTCGATGAGCGTGACGGTCTCCCGCCTCGCCGGCATCCCGCCCACGGTCTTCGCCGAGATGTCCGCGCTCGCCGTGCGCACCGGCTCGATCAACCTCGGCCAGGGCTTCCCCGACACCGACGGACCCGCCGAGCTGCTCGAACGGGCGGCGGCGGCGCTGCGCGACGGACGCAACCAGTACGCGCCCGGCATCGGCATCCCCGAGCTGCGGGCCGCGGTGGCGCGCCATCAGCAGCGGCACTACGGCATCGAGCTCGACCCCGACACCCAGGTCGCCATCACCACCGGGTGCACCGAGGCGATCGCCGGGGCCCTGCTGGGGCTGGTCGAACCCGGTGACGAGGTCGTCGTCCTCGAGCCGTACTATGACTCCTACGTGGCGATGCTGCAGATGGCGGGCGGGGTACGCCGTCCGGTCACGCTGCGGGCTCCGGACTTCCGTCTCGACGTCGACGTCCTGCGCACCGCGGTCACACCGCGCACCCGGTTCGTGCTGCTCAACTCCCCGCACAACCCCACCGGCACGGTGCTCACGGCCGCGGAGCTGGAGGCGGTCGCCGACGTCGCGATCGAGCACGACCTGACCGTCATCACCGACGAGGTCTACGAGCACCTCACCTACGACGGCGTCCCGCACGTGCCGATCGCGACGCTGCCGGGGATGGCCGAGCGCACCCTCACCCTCTCCAGCGCCGGGAAGTCCTACTCGGTCACCGGGTGGAAGGTCGGCTGGGCCACCGGTCCCGCGCACCTCGTGGCCGCCACGGTCGCGGCCAAGCAGTGGCTCACCTACACCTCCGGCTCGCCGCTCCAGCCGGCCGTCGCCTTCGCCCTCGACGAGCTTCCCGACGCGCCCGGCGAGCTCGCCCGGGGCCTGGAGGCCTGCCGCGACCTGCTGTGCGGCGGCCTGAACGCCCTGGGCCTGCCCACCCACACGCCGTCCGGCACCTACTTCGCGACCTCCGACGTCAGCTCGCTGGGCTGGCGCGACGGACGCGAGTTCGCCCTCGCCCTGCCCGAGCGGGCCGGGGTGGTGGCGATCCCCACCCAGGGCTTCTACGACGACGCGGACGCCGGCCGGCACCTGGTGCGCTGGGCCTTCTGCAAGTCGCCAGCGCTGCTCGAGCAGGCGCTGGGCCGGCTCGGCGACGCCCGCCTCACGCGCTGACGGCCACCCGCGGCGTCTTGACCCAGGCGTTGCGGCGCAGGGCCAGGTTGAGCAGCGCCCGCAGCGACACCCAGGCCCACACGTAGCCGTACGCGGTGAACAGGACGGCGGCCGCCGGCACCTCGTACCAGCGGAACGGGTGGGCGCTGTGCCGCTGGTAGGTGCCGAGGAAGATGGCGAGCGGCAGCACCGAGAGGGCGAGCTCGACGGCCCGGCGCGGCGGTCCGTACGGGACGCCGGCGAGCAGGTCGTTCTGCACGCCGATCACCCCGACCATCGCGAGCACGCCGGCGAGCACCGTGAAGGTCACCAGCAGCACGGTGACCACGAGCACCAGGTACAGCGCGAGGTCGAGCCGCGCCAGCAGCGGTGCGCGGGAGCCGCGTCCGGGCCGTCCGGCCAGCCGCGGCAGGTGGCGCCAGCACTGGTAGTGCCCCTGGATCCACCGGGTGCGCTGGCGCAGCAGAGGCCGCCACGTCGTGAGGCCCTGCTGGTCGACGTGGGTGAGGTGACAGAAGCGCGTGCGCCACCCGGCGCCGACCAGGCGCAGCCCCAGGTCGAGGTCCTCGGTGAGAGCGCCCGCGGCCCACGGAGCACCGCCGAGACCGGCGAGGGCGGAGAGCCGCGTGAACTGGCCGTTGCCGCCCAACCCGGAGGAGCCCAGCCAGTCGCGGGCGATCTGCACAAGCCAGGAGAAGCCGACGAACTCGATGTCCTGCATGCGGGCGAGCAGGTTGGTGCGCGCGTTGGCGATGCGGACGCCGACCTGCACCGAGGCCACCCGCTGATCGCCGAAGTAGGGCGCGACGATCGCCAGCGCGTCGGTGGGCAGGACGCCGTCGGCGTCGACGATCACGACCACGACGTCGTCGGCGGCGCGCCCGTCGAGCCAGGGGTCGCCCGCGGCCGACCAACCGTGCACCAACCCGTAGCCGTGGTTGAGCGCCTCGCTCTTGCCCTGGGCCGCGTCGGGGAGCACCCGTCGGGTCAGCCGGATGCGCGGCTCGCGCTCGGCCCACCGTGCGGCGATCTCGGCGGTGGCGTCGGTCGAGGCGTCGTCGATCACCAGCACCCGCCACTCCCCCTCGTACGCGGCGGCGGCGAGGGAGGCGAGGGTGCGGTCGAGCACCAGCTCCTCGTTGCGGGCCGGCACGAAGACCACCATGAGCGGCCGGGTGTCGTTCTGCGGGGGACGGCGTCGCGCGCAGCTGGCGAGGAACAGCAGCCCGTAGTAGCCGACGATGGCGACGATGACGCCGCTCAGCACCGTCAGGTCGATGGTCATCGGCTGCGCGGGCTCAGAAGCGTGGGGACGTCGGCGAGGAGATCCTCCCCGGCGAGCCCGCCGAGGTCGGTCAGCACCGACCGCCAGCGGGCGTCGACGCGCGCGAGGTCGTCGCCGAACCCGGCCGGCACCCGCACGCCGTCCCCGGCCGCGAGTCGCGCGACCAGGGCGCGGTACTGCTCGAGCACCGTGGCGAGCCGCGCGGCCGGGGTGCCGGCCGGCGGGGGCAGGCGGGTGTCGACGGTGATCAGCTCGGCCAGCGCCGCGCGGATCGTGCGCGCCAGGCCGACCCGCGCGGAACGCGGGATGCCGGTGTCGTCGGCGGTGGCCACCCACAGGGCGTGCACCTGCTGCACCTGGTCGACGCTGCGCCGCGCGGCCGCGACCGCTGCCACGACGTAGGGCGAGGTGACCGGGTCGGAGGCCGGATCGCTCGGCGTGGCCTCCGGGGTCGCATCGGGGTCGGCGGCCGAGGACGCCGAGGTCGTCGCGGACCCCGAGGACCCCGAGGAACCGGCGTCGTCCCCGGCGCTGTCGGCCTCGGCCGAGCAGCCCGCGAGGGCGGCGAGGATCGCCGCGGAGGCGGCGAGGGCGGCGAGGCGCCGGCGCGGATGCGACAACTCAGACATCGGATACTCCAGGTCGGTGGTGCGGTGCGGTCACGGCACCAGGCTCAGCGGGCGGTCCTCGACCGGCCGCATCAGGTCGTCGAGGGCGATGACGATGCGGGTGGCGGCGGCGCCGTCCCCGAACGGCGAGCTGCGGCAGACCAGCGCCTCGTAGGCCGCCGGGTCGCGCAGCAGGCGGGCGATCTCGGCCGCGATGCGCAGCGGGCTCGTGCCTACCAGCCGCAGGCCACCGGCCTCGGTGCCCTCGGGGCGCTCGGTGACGGTGCGCGCCACCAGGGTCGGCCGGCCCAGCGTGCAGGCCTCCTCCTGGATGCCGCCGCTGTCGGTGAGCACCAGATCGGCGCGGCGCAGCAGCCGGGCGAAGTCGGGATAGTCGAGGGCCTCGATCAGGTGCACGCGCGGTCGTCCGGCGAGCACCGGCACGAGGGCTTCACGCACCCGCGGGTTCGGGTGCAGGGGGACGACGACCTCGAGCTCGGGGTGCGCGGTCGCGGCGGCCGCGACGCCGTGGGCGATGCCCTCCAGTCCGGTGCCCCAGGACTCGCGACGGTGCGCGGTGACGAGCAGCAGCCGGCGATCGGCGTCCTCGAGTCGTTGCAGCAAGGCGGCGTCGGGACCGGTGTAGCCGGTACTGCGGGCGAGGATCGCGAGCAGGGCGTCGACGACGGTGTTGCCGGTGGTGATCACGCTCTGCGGGGCGACGCCCTCGGCGAGCAGCGCTCCGGCGGCCCGCTCGGTCGGGGCGCAGTGCAGGTCGGCGACTTGGGTGATCATCCGCCGGTTCGCCTCCTCCGGCCACGGCGCGCGACGGTCGCCCGTGCGCAGGCCGGCCTCGACGTGCACGACGGGGACGCCGCGGTAGAAGCCCGCGAGCGCACCGGCCAACGACGTCGTGGTGTCGCCCTGCACGACGACGGCGGCGAGCCCGAGATCGGCGATGGCGCGCCCGACGGCCGTCGTCGCGCGGCCCGCGAGGTCGCTGAGCTCCTGGCCGGGGCGCATCAACGCGAGGTCGTGCACCCCCTCACCGTCCGGATCGATGCCGAAGGCGGCCAGCACCGGGGCGACCAGGTCGGCGTGCTGCCCGGTGGAGACCACCACCGGCTCGAACCCGGCGGCGTCCCGCAGAGCCAGGACGACGGGGGCGAGCTTGATGGCCTCGGGCCGCGTGCCGAGCAGGACGCCGATGCGCCGTGCGGGGCCGGATGCACCTGCCATCAGTAGGAGGTCACCGGGAGCATGGTGACGATGCCGGTGCGACGGGCCCGCAACGAGACCTGGTAGGCACGGCCGTCGCGCACGCGCACCAGGGCCGAGGACGCCGACCGCTTGCGGCCGTCGACGACCGCGGTCAGGACGAAACGGTAGCGACGCGGTACCAGGTGCACGGTCGCGCGGTAGGTGCGCCGCGCGCCGATGGAGATGCGGGCGACCACCCGTCCGTCGCGCCGCTCGACGCGCAGGACGGCCCCCGAGACCCGCACCCCGTCGGCGGCGCTGATCGCGCCGTAGACAACCTGGGTGTGACGGGGCTTGGCGGTGCCGGCGTAGGAGACCGGCACCAGGTCGCCGACGGCGTCGCTGATCGCGACCTCGCGGACCGTCAGCTCGGTCGCGATGCCCGAGGGTGCGATGACGTACCACGCGGCGGCGACCAGGACGGCGAGGGAGACGAGGCCGGCCGCGATGCGGCGCACCGGCGGCGGGAGCGAGGAGGACATGAGCACTTTCCGTGGGTTCGGGACCGACACCTTCGACGGGTGTCGGAAACAGGACATGTCGGCGGGTCGGCCACCCCGGGAACGTCGGACGACGTTCCCGGGGTGGCCGGCTGGTGCATCAGGACGAGGCCGGGCCCGCCATCGCGGCGTCGATGCCGGTGATGCGGCCGCCGTCACGCACGGTGCCGATCACCGTGCCGCCCGCGTAGGACGACGCCCCGCCCGCCGTACCGGTCCACCACTGCGTGAGCAGCGTGCCGTCCGGTGCCGCGAAGGCCACCTTGTAGTCGACGCCCGCCTTCACTCCCGAGAAGTAGAAGGTGCCGTCGGACTGGGTGCAGGTGCCGTACTTCGCCGGCCCGGCGGCGTCGGCGTAGAGGTAGACGCACACCTTGTTCAGACCGACCGGGACCCCGGCGGCACGGACGGTGCCGGTCACGACGCCGCCCAGGGCCTCCATGGCCGCGTCGGCCACCGCGGCCGAGGTGCCGGTCGTCAGGGCGATCGGAGCGGCGCCGGTCTGCGACGTCGCGCCACCCGTCGTGCCGGTCCACCACTGGGTGCGGTGGCCGCCGGTCGGGTCGAAGAACGCCAGGTCGTAGGTGCCCGTCGCCATGCCGTAGAGGCCGTAGGTGCCGTCGACGATCGAGCAGCTGCCGTAGGCCGCGGCGTCCGAGACTCCCCGCTTGTAGGCGTAGACGCAGATGTCCTGCAGCGGGGTGGTGGTGGCCGCACCGGCCTCGGTGACCGTGCCGGAGATACGGGCGCGGGCCGGGGCCTTCAGGGCGAGGTCGACGCCGGTGGTCGGGCCGGTGACCGTCAGCGGCGTCGCGCGCCACGTCGTGTCGTCGGCACCGGTCGGGTCGGTGACCGCCACCTCGTAGGTGCCGGCCGTGACGTTGACGTAGTACGAACCGTCGCTCTGCGTGCAGGTCGCGAAGGACGCGCTCGGCGCCGTCCGCGAGGTGTAGAAGTACACGCAGGCACCGCTGGCCGGGGCACCGGCGCTGGTGCGCACCGTGCCCGCCACCGACGGAGCGGTCGGGACGACGCCGCTGGCGCCGACGCGGGTGGTCGACGGCTCCGCCGAGACGCCGATCTGCCAGGTGCCGACCAGGTCGGACGGCGCCGTGAAGGCGATCGAGGTCGCGCCGCCGCTGACCGGGAAGGTGCCGATGGCCCGGGTCTCGGAGCCCTTCGCGAGGAACACCCGCACCCGCTGGTTGGTCGGGCTGCCGAGCGAGGTCAGGTCGAGCTTGGCGAGCGAGAAGCTCACCGCCTGCCCGGCCGTCACGCTCTGCGGCATCCCGCTCTCGACGACCTGCTGGCGGGCGAAGTCGGGCGAGAGGTTCGGGTGGTCCTTGAGGTACTGGATCCACAGGTCGCGGTCGACGAGCCCGGTGTCGGTCGAGCTGCCCTGGGTGAAGGCGGTGAAGTTGTCGCCACCGGTGCCCAGGAAGGAGAACGTCGAGACCCGGTAGGTCGCCGCGGGGTCGATCGGCTCACCGTTGATGCGGATCGAGGTGATGCGCGAGCCGACGGCCTTGGTGGGGTCCTGGGTCACCCGGACGTTGTCGGAGAGCCCGAGGGCCAGGAACGGGCGCGAGGCGCCGCTCGGCTGCCACTGCTGCTCGAGCACCGACTTCAGCTGGGCGCCCGTGAGCCGGACGATCCAGATGTTGTTGATGAAGGGCAGCACCGCGTTGGCCTCGGCGTAGGTGACCACGCCGTCGGTGTTGGCCGGGTTGGAGCTGGTGTTGCCGGCGTAGGTGAGCTCGGCCCGCAGACCACCGGGGTTCACGATGCCGATGTCGGCTCCGCCGAGGCTGGCCGGGATGCCGTCGCGCAGCGCGTTGCCGACCAGGTCGCCCAGCGTGGACTCCGAGGCACGGTCGTCGCGCGTCGTCCCGTTGTTGGTGTAGGCGGTGGTGATGTCGGCGGTGATCGAGCCGACCGGCTGGTTGCCGATGGTGGCGGCGTAGGCCAGGGCGTTGTCGACGATGGTCTTCACCTTCGCCACCCGCGGGTAGGCCGCCACGAGGTCGGCGTCGGCGGTGGTGGTGCGGGCGACGTTGGCGGCCGAGTACGACACGACCGACTTCGTGTTCGGGTCGATCTTGAGCACGATCTTGCCGACGTTGTCGCCGTAGTTGCCCGTCTGGAGCAGCGGGCGGCTGCGGCCCGTCGTCCCGACCGGCTGGTCCCACGCGTAGACCTGGTGGGTGTGGCCGTTGAAGATCGCATCGACGTCGGGGCTGATGTTCGCCATCTTCGCGAACTCCCCGCCCTTCGCGATCTCGGCGGCGTAGTTGGAGCCGGTGCCCTGGACGGCGCCGGCGTGGAAGGTGGCGACGATGACGTCGGCCTCGCCGTTGGCGGCGTTGCCGTCGCTGAGCTTGGCCGCGACCCGGTTCACCGCGGCGACCGGGTCACCGAAGGTGATGTCGGTGATGCCGCCGGGGCTGACCAGGCTGGCGGTCTCCTCGGTGACGGCGCCGATGACGGCGATCTTCACGCCGTGCTTCTCGTAGAGCGCGTACTCCGGGAGCACCGGGTTCTGCGTGCCCTTGGCGTACACGTTGGCGCCGAGGTAGTCCCACAGGGCGTTGCGGGCGTTGCCGTTCGTGCCGCCGATGACGCGGTCGCGCAGGTCGACCCAGCCCTGGTCGAACTCGTGGTTGCCCACCGCGGAGGCGTTGAGCCCCAGCGCGTTGAACATGTCGATGGTCGGCTGGTCCTTCTGCGTCGCCGAGGCGAACTCCGAGGCGCCGATGAGGTCGCCTGCGCCGATGAACAGGGTGTCGTCGGCGGACGGCGCCGCCGCCCGCAGCTGCTCCACGGTGCCGGCCCACTTCACGGTGTTGGCGTTGATGCGGCCGTGGAAGTCGTTGACGCCGAGCAGCGTCAGGTCGAACGCGGGCTGAGCCACCGGGGCCGAGATGCCCACGACCTCGGGGTCGTGGTCGGAGGAGCGGTAGGGGTTGGCCTGGTAGAAGTCGGTGGCGTTGTAGTTGTAGCGGCTGTACTCGAAGGCGACCGACTCACCGGAGTTGATGTTCCAGATGTCGGCGCCGGTGACCGTGGCCTTGGCCGCGTCGTTCACGAGCACGTGGTCGAGGGAGCCCGAGAGGCCGCTGAAGCTGTAGGTCGACTCGCCGGGGGTGGTGGTGGACTCGACCGCGCTGTAGCCGGCGTCGTAGAGGACCTGCATCGGGTCCTCCTTGGTGTAGCTGTTGAAGTCGCCGGTGAGGAAGACCTTGCTGATGCCACGGTCGGTGGCGAACTGGTTGGCGAAGGTCGTCAGCGCCTGGGCCTGACGCACCCGGTCGCCGTTGTAGAAGCCCTGGCCGTCACCGGTGTCGGCGTTGTCGCCGGTACCGCCGCTGCCCTTGGACTTGAAGTGGTTGACGATCACGGCGAAGGCCGAGGAGTCGGGGTTGCCGACCCGCTTGAAGGCCTGGGCCAGCGGCTCGCGGGCGTTGTCGAAGGCCGAGGCCCCGACGAGCACCTTCGAGGCGCCGACCAGAGCGACGCGGGCGGGCTTGTAGATGAAGCCGGTGCGGATGACGTCCTGCTCGGCCAGGGTCGGCAGGTCGGCGGCCGCCGGGGAGGGCGCGAACGCCCAGACCGTGCTGCCCGCGGCGGTGTTGAGCGCGTCGACGAGGCTGCGCAGCGCGTCGTCCCGGTCGGTCTCGCCGATCAGCTTCACGCTGTTCTCGATCTCCTCCAGCGACACGATGTCGGCGCCGAGGGAGTTGATGGCCGCGACGATCTTGGCCTGCTGGCGCTGGAAGGACGCCGTCGTGGCCGCGCCGCGCGGACCGTCCGGCGTGCAGGTGTTGTCGGTGATCGGGGTGCCGGCGCGGTCGTTGTAGTACGAGCACGTGCCGCCCGCGGCGACGAAGGCCTGGCCGGTGGTGTTGAAGTAGTTCAGCACGTTGAAGGTGGCCAGCCGCAGGTCGCCGCCGACGTCCTCGGGAGCCGGGGTGCGGGTGTTGGCGAAGGTGGCCGGCGGGGTGCCGGTGGCCAGCAGCTGCGTGGTGGGCTGGAACTTCCAGGTGCTGTTGCGGTACTCGAGCACGACCGGCGCGGTGAGCGTGGCGCGGGCACCGACGCGGATCGGGACGGCGTTGCCGGCGCTGTTGGTCAGGTAGGGCACCGCGGTGCCCTGGTTGGCCGAGGAGAGGAAGTTGATGCTCGCCCCATCGTCGAGCACCACACCTCGCGCGGTGTTGTCGGCCGCGACGGCGGCCGCGGCGGCCGTGGTGGGCCGGGCGACGTCGGTGGGCTGGATGAGCGGCGTCGTGCCGGTCGCCAGGCCGACCTCGGCGTACTGGTTGGTCGAGTAGGAGTTGGTGACCGTGAAGGTGTCGGTCGGCGCGAGCAGCTCGCCCTCGTGGGCCTCGCGTGCCGCCTCCGTGGTCGGGTAGGCCGCGGCGAGCGGGGTGACGGTACCGGTGACGCCGCTGGGCTTCACGATGTCGGTGGCGGCGGTCGGGGAGATCTCCGTGGTGCCCTGGAACTCCGAGACGACGCCGGTGACGTCGACGACGTCGCCGAGGCTCGGGTAGGCCGAGGTCGCCAGCGATCCCAGGTAGACGAAGACCGCGTCCGAGGCGCCCGGAGTGGCGTCGGTGGCGCCGCCGGTGCCGATCGTCTGCACGTAGAAGCCGTTGTAGCCGCCCGTGGGGTAGGCCGCGGTGACGACACCGCGCACGGTGACGGTCTGGCCGGCCTTCGGGGAGGTGGCGGTGTCGGTGCCCTGCACCTCGGCGATCGGGGTGAGGGTCGTCGTCCCGCCGCCGGTGCCGCCGCCCGTGCCGCCGCCGGTGCCGCCGCCGGACGAGGCCGAGTTCTGCGGCGAGGGCGCCCCGGAGGCGAAGTCCGCGTTGTTGTTGTCGGTGTCGGCACCGCTCGTGCGGCTGGCCGAGGTGGTGTTGCTCAGGTTGGACGCCATGGAGGCGCCCTCGAAGGTCGTGTTGCCCGAGCCGTAGCCGACCATGTCGATGATCGTCGAGTTGCCCGCCACGTTGCCCGAGCCGGTGAAGCTGGTCGTTCCGGGCGCCAGCAGGAACACCTGGCCGTTGCTGCTGCCCATCGAGAAGCCGACCGTGGCGTCCGGGGTCGGCAGTGCCGGCAACGTGGCCGTGCCGCCGGTCGCGGCCTTCACCAGGAAGGTCGACCGAGCCGGGATGGAGGTGCCGGCGGCGAACGTCAGGGTGCTGGTGTTCGCGCTCCCGGAGCTCGACCGGTAGAAGAGCGTCATCCCGGCGATCGAGGCCGCCGAGGTGCTCGGGTTGTAGAGCTCGACGAAGTCGGAGTTGTACGGCGCTCCGCTGTTGCCGCCCCCTCCGAACACCTCGTTGATGACGACGTTGCTGCCGGCCGGGTTGGCCGACGCGGGCAGTTGCAAAGCGGGGAGGCTCGCCGCTGGTACAGCGAGCGCCACGAGCCCCGCCGCCAGCAGGCGACGGGACCGCACAGGGCGGTGAGGCATGGGGATGCTCCGGTTCTCGGACGGGGTTCTCAGGGAGGCACTGCAGGCACCACGAGACGCCGGTCCGCAGACCGGCGTCGTCCTCACCCCATCCCGCGCGATGGTCCCCGGGACGGACTGTCGGTGAACAACCGGGGACGGCTGCCGCAACAGCGGTTTCCGCTCCGGGATCACGCCACCCGCAGGAGTGAGGACGCACCGGGGCCCGGCGATCGAGCGATCGCCGGGCCCCGGTGGAACGGTCGTTGCAGGGTCAGCCGACCCGTGCCATCCGGGCGCCGATCCCGGTGGTCAGCACCCCGGCGCCGATCGGGCCGACGGAGGCCGCGCTGCTGTAGCCGGCGGCACCGGACGTCGTCCCCGAGTACCACTGGGTGACGAACCGACCCTGCGGGTCGCTGAACGCGACGCGGTAGGACGAGCCGGCCGCGATCCCGCCGAGCCAGTAGCTGCCGTCGGCGGACGTGCAGGTGGCGTTGCGGGCCGGGCCTGCGGCCGAGGCGTAGACGTACACGCAGACCCCGGCGATCCCCGTGCCCTCGGGGTCGGTGACGCGGCCGCTGATCATGCCGGTGGCCGACATCGCCGCGTTCACCACCCGCGGCGTCGCGCCGGCCACCGCGATCGCGACGGCGCCGCTCTGGGTGGCCGCGCCGCCCGTCGAGCCGGTCGACCACTGGGTGGTGCGCACGCCGCTCACGTCGTAGAAGGCGGCGTCGTAGTCGCCGGCGGCCACGCCGTACAGGCCGTACGTGCCGTCGTCCTGGGCGCAGGTGGCGTAGGAGGCTGCGGTGCTCACGCCGTGCGGATAGAGGAACACGCACACCGAGTTCACGCCGGTGGTGCCGTCGGCCTCGGTGATGCGTCCGGTGACCCGCCCCGGCGCCTTGGTCGCGAGGGCGAGGGCCACGCCGGTCGTCGCGCCGCTGACGGCGAGCGGGGTGTCGCGCCAGGCCGTGCTGTAGACCCCGGACGGGTCCGCGACGGCGACCTCGTAGGTGCCCGCCGCGACGTTGCCGAGGTAGAAGGTGCCGTCGGCGTTCGTGCAGGTGCCGTAGGACGCCGACGGCGCCGTGCGGCTGGTGTAGAGGTAGACGCACGCGCCGCTGATCGGACCGTTCGCGTCGCGCACCGTGCCGCTGACGCTCGAGGCGACCGGGGCGGTGCAGGTGATCGTGCCCGTGCGCAGCGCGTTGCCGCCGGTATTGGAGTCGTCGGACCAGAACACCGTCTTCGATCCGTTGACGCAGGTCGACTGGGGCGCCAACGCGAAGCCCTCGTTGTTGAGGTTCGGCATGCCCGCGGGCCGGTCGTAGGCCGCGACGATGCCGAAGCTGCCGCCGGCGCCGACCTGCTGACGGGTGGTGACGCCGTTGCAGGTGTCGTCGCAGACGGTCCACAGGCTGCTGGTCTCGGGGTCCCACACGACGTCGGCGATGGTGGTCGACCCGCTGGCGACCGTGGCGATCTTCGTCGCGGTGCCGTCATCCTGGAGCACGTATCCGTAGACCGTGCCGTTGGCCTCGAGCGCCACGAAGGCGACGCCGCCACCGTGGTTCGGGTAGCGGCTCGGGTCGTAGGCCGCACCGGTCGAGGCGTCGACGAAGCCGGCCGCCGTCAGGTAGGAGTCGGGCACCCACGCGACGCCCTCGAGGCCGAGGTTGGCCCCGACGGTCGGCAGCGAGGAGGCCAGGTTCCACTCGCGGGTGGCGCTGAGGGTGCCGCCGAGCGTCGAGGTGGAGATCTGGAGCACCGAGGGCCGGCTGATGGTGTTGGCGTCGTTGTTGCGCTCGGTGGCGATGAGGAAGCGGCCGGCGACCCCGGTGGGCGAGATGCCCTCGGTGTCGGGGCGCCCGGTGCCGTCGGGGTACTTCAGCGTCGTGGTCGAGTCCACGACCCAGGAGCCGGCGGTAGCGCCCGGCACCATCCGCAGCAACGAGCCGGTGCCGTTGACGACCCCCCAGAGCACGCCCGGCTCGGCCGTGAGACCCGACAGGTCGCCGCCGATCGCGTTGGGGGTGTCGGCGGTGGCCACCGTGGCGCCGCCCGGCCACGGCGTCGTCGCCAGGTCGCCGGGGCAGACGTTGCGGGCGCCCTTGGTGGCGCGCTGGGTGGTGGTGAACGAGCCGGTGCTGTCGGGGCAGCGACCGTAGGTCGTGCTGGCGTGCGACGTCCAGGAGTAGGAGTCGATCAGCGTCGTCCCGTTCGCGGCGAAGAGCCGCGCGGCGTCGCCGGCCCCGAGATCGAGGGTCGGCGCGACATCGACGGCGAGGTAGCCGCCCGCCGGGATCGAGGTCGACGCCGGCACGGTGACGGACGGCGTGTCGGCGGCACCCCGCAGGACGTACCCGGAGACGTCGACGGCGGCGGTGGTCGGGTTGACCAGCTCGATCCAGTCCCCCGGCGTCCCGCCGTCGGACTCGATCTCGTTGATCCGCACCGGGCTGCCGCAGTCGTTGGCCGCGCCCTTGGTCGAGCCGGTCGAGGTGAACGCCCCGGTGCCGTCGGGGCAGCGGCCGTAGGTGATGGCGGCGTGGGCGGTCCAGGAGTAGGAGTCGATGATCGTCGTGCCGTCGGGCGCGAAGAGCCGGGCCGAATCGGCGGTACCGAGGCCGAAGCCGAACTGCGCCTCCTCGAGGACGAGGAACCCCTTGGCGGCGATGGTGGTGCCGCTCGGGATCACGTAGAACGCGTGGGTGTCGTCGTTGTCCTTGAACTTCAGACCCGAGACGTCGACCGTGGAGGTGGTCGGGTTGTAGAGCTCGACCCAGTCACCCGGGGTGCCGCCGTTGGACTCGACCTCGTTGATGCGCACCTGGGTGTAGCCGCAGCTGTTGGCCGCGCCCTTGGTGGAGGCCACGGTGGTCTGGAAGGTGCCGGTGCCGTCGGGGCACCGGCCGTAGGTGGTCGCGGCGTGGGCGGTCCAGGTGTAGGAGTCGACCAAAGCGCCGGTCGCGTCGTACAGCCGCGCCGAGTCGCTGGATCCGAGACCGAAGGTCGGCTCGACGTCGAAGGCGGCGTACGCGCCGGCGGCGATCGTCGTCCCGGAGGCGATCGTGAAGATGTGGGTGTCGTCGTTGTCCTTGAGCACGTAGCCCGACAGGTCGACGCTCGCGCTCGAGGGGTTCACCAGCTCGATCCAGTCGCCGGGCGTGCCACCGCTCGACTCGACCTCGTTGATGCGCACCGGCGAGGCGTCGGCATGGGCGGCGGGGACGACCACGATCGAGAGCAGCGTCGAGACCAGGACCAGCAGTCCGGCGAGGGAGACGGACGCCGTCCGCGGGAGGGAGGGGAGGGAACGTGAGGGGGACACGGAGAAGCCTTCGCGACGAACCGCCCGAGCCGGCGACCGATGGGACGGCTGCATTCGACCCGCGTTCGGCTCACGGCGAGGGTCGCGCGGATGAACGGCGGCCCAACCGCCGTCGGCGGGTCAGCGACGCCGCGTGCACCACAGCCGCGACTCGGGCCGCTGGAGGGCGGCCGTGGTCGTGACCGCCGCGGCGAGCGGGACGACGAGCAGCACCGCGCCCCACAGGGCGAGCAGCATGAGCAGGGAGGCACCCACCGCCGAGATCATCAGCGCCACCCGCGCCCAGCCCGAGCCGACGAAGACCAGGGCCGCGAGGCTGATGGCGAGCAGCGCCCAGACGGCCAGGGCGGTGGCCGTGATGAGGATGCCGGCCGTGAGCTCCCCCCTGCTGTAGGGCAGGTCGGCCAGCTGGGGGCTCTGGTCGTAGGCCTGGTCGAGCAGCTCGTCGGGCGAGACCGCGAGCACGAGAGCGAGCACGAGCATCATGCCGGCGGTCATCGAGGAGAAGACCCAGGTCAGCACGCACGCCCACACCACTGAGCTCGGCCGACGATCGGATGCAAGGGGCTGGTACGGGTTGGCCGGGGCGCCGGGCTGCGGCTGGTACGGCTGGTACTGGTGGGCGGGGGCCGCGGGCGTGGCCGGGGGCGCGGCCTGGCCGAAGGTGCCCGGGTAGGGCGAGGGACCGGCGTCGGTCGGCGGGAGGGCGACCGGCGGGAACGCACCGGCAGGGCCGGAGGCGGGCGCCTGGACGGGCGGCTGGACGGGCGGCTGGACGGGCGGCTGCGCGGGTCCCTGCACCGGCGGCTGGGCCGGCGGGTACGCGGGCGGGTAGGCGGGGGGCTCCTGCCGTCCGATCGGCGGGGCGGGCGGGCGCGGCGTCCGTACCGCCGGGGCGGCGACCCGGCCGGCGTACCAGTCGCGGGCCGGCTGGAGCCAGAGCATCAGGACGGCGGCCACCACCACCGCGGCGAGCAGCCCGGCCGAGGGCATGCCGGCGAAGAAGAGGGGCACGGCCAGGATCGAGAGGGTCAGGCGCGCGCTCTGCGAGCGCTGGAGCACCTGGTAGCCCAGCACCGCCGAGGCGGTGGCGCACGCGGCGGCCACGAAGGCCAGCACCCGCAGCGCCTCGATCGCGGTCGACACCGAGACCCCGAGGTCGGAGCCCGGCGGCTCGGCCAGCACCTCGGCGATCCGCTCGCGCGACTCCAGCGACCGCAACCCGGAGACGTACTCGAAGACGGTGAACACCACGAGCACGGAGGCGACCACGATGGTCCACGCGACGGCGGTGACCTGACGCGGGCGCTCGGGACTGGTGGGGGCCATGGCGTCATTCCACCAGATCGGCCGAAACGCACCGGCCGGGCTGGGACGCGACGGCGTCGTCCACCCGACATGGGGGGCGAAACCTGATGTTGTGGGGCGAAGCTTCGCCCATCAACATCAGGTTTCCCCGGCCGACCGGGGAAACCTGCAGCCGTCAGGCCGCCGCAGCCTCCGCCCGCCGACGCCGCGCCGTCTGCTCGAGCCGGGCCTGGGCGGCACGACGCACCTTCGGGCCCTTCGTGCTCATCGCGTAGAGGAGCTTCAGCTGCTGGGGCGCGTTCGTGACCGTGGTGGTCTCCAGCCAGCCGTTGGGCAGCGAGAGCCGGACGACGCGGTGCCAGGCCGAGTAGACCTGCTGCGGCAGCGGCGCCTGGTGGTAGCTGAGGTCGTACTTCTCGAAGAGCGCCTGCACCTTCGGGGCGACCTCGGCGTAGCGGTTGCTCGGCAGGTCGGGGAAGAGGTGGTGCTCGATCTGGTGGGAGAGGTTGCCGGTCATGAGGTGCATCAGCTTCGAGCCGGAGATGTTGGCCGAGCCGAGCATCTGGCGCACGTACCACTCGCCGCGGGTCTCGTTCGCGGGGATCGCCTTGCGCTCGAAGGTCTCGACACCCTCGGGGAAGTGGCCGCACATGATCACCGAGTGCGACCACAGGTTGCGCACCAGGTTGGCGGTGAAGTTGGCGACCAGGGTCGGCAGGGCGGCACCGAAGGGCGCTGCCAGCAGCGGGTGGACGACGTAGTCCTTCGTGGCCTGCTTGCGGATCTTGGCGAGCGTGGCCGAGGCGCGGCGCTTGAACTCCTCGCTGCGCTTGTCCTTGGGCACCCGCAGGTTGCGGCCGAGCTCGAGGTCGTAGGCGGCGATGCCGTACTCGAAGAAGCAGGCGTTGATGAAGTTCCACAGCGGCTGGCCGAGGTACATCGGGTGCCAGCGCTGGTCCTCGTCGACGCGCATGATGCCGTAGCCGAGGTCGTTGTCCTTGCCGACGATGTTCGTGTACGTGTGGTGCACCTCGTTGTGGCTGTGCTTCCAGCCCTCGGCGGTCGAGGCGTTGTCCCACTCCCAGGTGGTCGAGTGGATCTTCGGGTCGCGCATCCAGTCCCACTGGCCGTGCATGACGTTGTGCCCGATCTCCATGTTCTCCAGGATCTTGGCGACTGAGAGGCCGACCGTGCCGAGGATCCACGCGGGCGGGAAGACGCTGCCGAGCAGGACGGCGCGGCTGGCGAGCTCGAGACGGCGCTGGGTGTCGACGATGCGGCGGATGTAGGCGGCGTCCGAGGCGCCCCGGGAGTCCAGGACGTCCTGGCGGATGGCGTCGAGCTCGATGCCGATCTGCTCGATGTCCTCCGGCGTCAGGTGGGCGATCGGGTTGACGGGCTTCTTGGTGATGACGGTCATCGGTTTCCCTCGTCTGGCTGGTCGGGACGGTGCGGGACGGGTCAGAGGTCGATCTCGCAGCGACCGGCGGCCGCGGAGATGCAGGTCTGGATCGGGACGCCGCCGGCGGCGGTCTCACCCGGGGTGGCGACGGTGACGGCGCCGTTGCGCAGGTCGCGCACGGCGCCCTCGCGCAGCGGGACGACGCAGCCGAAGCAGATGCCCATGCGGCACCCGCTCGGCATGAGGACGCCGGCGGCCTCGCCGGCGTCGAGCAGGCTGGTGGCGCCGTCGGCCTCGATGCTGACGCCGGAGCGGTCGAAGACGACCTCGCCGCCCTCGCCGGCGTCGACGCCGACGAACGAGGCGCGGAAGCGCTCGGTGGTCAGCGGCAGGCCGAGGGCCTCGTGGTGGGTCTCGAGGGCGTCGAGCAGTCCGGCCGGGCCGCAGGCGAAGGTGCCGCGCTCGGCGAGGTCGGGCACGAGCTCGGTGAGCCGGGCGAGGTCGAAGAGGCCGTGCTCGTCGTCGTAGTGGCTGATCAGCCGGACGGCTCCGGCCTCGGCGAGCGCGGCGAGGTCGCGGGCGAAGATCGTCTCGGGCCGGCTCGGCGCGAGGTGGAGGACGACGATGTCGTGCTCGGCGCTGCGACCGGGACGCAGGACGCCGGCGTCGGTGGCCGGGAAGAGGTTGCGCAGCATGCCGATGACCGGGGTGATGCCCGAGCCGGCGGTGACGAAGAGGTGCTTGCCGCCCTCGGGCGGGAGCACGAACTCGCCGTCGGCCTGCTCCAGGTGCACCAGGGCGCCGGGGCGCAGACCGTGCACGAGGTAGGGCGAGACGACGCCGTCGGGCACCGCCTTGACCGTCACCGAGATGAGGCCGTCGCGGCGCGGGCCGTGGGTGAGCGAGTAGGCGCGCCAGTGCCGCACGCCGTCGACGTCGACGCCCAGGCGCAGGAACTGGCCGGGCACGTGGCCGCGCCAGTCCTTGCCGGGCTTGAGCAGCAGCGTGGCGGCGTCGGCGGTCTCGGGCTGGACGGCGACCACGCGGGCCCGCAGGTCGGCGCCCTTGCGCAGCGGGTCGAACAGGTCGAGCACGTCGGCGGGCATGAGCGGCGTGACCGCCGCCTCCGCCACCCGCATCAGGGCCTCACTCACCGTCGGCATGCCCCTAGCGTCGCTGATCGAGTGGAGTAGATTCCTGTGCTGTCGACGTGAATCGACACCGCGCTTTCATCCTCTGCGAACAAAGGAGCGCCGATGGCTCGCCGCTATCTCTCCGGGGAGGCCCGTCCCGGCGTGTCCTTCTCGCCCGCGCTGGCCGCCGAGATCCGCGCCGAGCTGCCCCGGGTGGCCGACGACGTCGTCCGGGCGATCATCGAGGGCGTCCCCAGCTACGCCGACGCCTTCAGCGGGCCCATGGGCGAGACGATCCGCACCGCGGTGCAGGTGGCGCTCGGCGGCTTCGTCTCCCTCGCGAGCGGACGCCGCGGCGTCGACCTCTCCACCCCGACCGCCACCGCGGTCGAGGGCGCCTACCAACTCGGGCGCGGCGAGGCCCGCAGCGGACGCACGACCGACGCCATCCTCGCCGCCTACCGCATCGGAGCCCGGCTCTCCTGGCGCGAGCTGTCGACGGTGGCGGTGCGCCACGGCATCGACGGCACCGCCCTGGTCGAGTTCGCCGAGCTGGTCTTCGCCTTCATCGACGAGCTCTCCGCGGCCAGCGTCGCCGGGCACGCCGACGAGCTCGCCGACACCGGCCGGGTGCGCCAGCAGCGCCTCGAGCGGTTGGCCGACCATCTGCTCGCGGGGGCGCCGTCCGAGACCCTCACCGAGGCCGCCGAGCGCGCCGACTGGCCGACGCCGACCACGCTGACCGCCGTCCTGGTGCCGCGTGCCCAGGTGCGCCCGGTGCTCGGCGGCCTGCCCGCCGAGACCATCGCCGTCGACCGGCCCGAGCTCGACGACCTGGCCCTGCTGCTCGTGCCCGACGTGCACGAGCGGCGCCGGGGCGTCGTCCAGCAGGCCACCCGGGGTCGCGGGTGCACCCTGGGCCCCCCGAAGCCGTGGCGTTCGTGCCGGGTCTCCTACGACCGCGCGCTGCGGGCCCTGGCCCTCGGCCTGACCGGCGACACCGACGACCACCTCGTGCCGCTGCTGCTCGCCGCCGACCCCGAGCTGGTCGACGACCTGCGCGCGCGGGTGCTCGCGCCGCTGGCCGATCTGCGACCCGCGACCGTCGAGAAGCTCGTCGAGACCCTGCGCGCCTGGCTGCTGCACCACGGACGCCGCGAGGAGGTCGCCGCCGCGCTGTTCGTGCACCCCCAGACCGTGCGCTACCGCATGGGCCAGCTGCGCGACCGGTTCGGCGACCGCCTGGAGGATCCCGACACCGTGCTCGCCCTCACCTTGGCCCTCGCCCGGAGCTGAGCCTGGACCCAGGCTGAGAGCCGTGCCCGCTACCGTCTCCCCCATGACGGCCAGGACCCGCCGCCCCCGGGGCGTGAGCGCACCGCGTACCGCCGTCCTGGCCACCGCGGTCACCGCCGTGCTCCTGAGCGCCCTCACCGCGTGCGGCGGCGAGGAGTCCGACGGCCCGGAGCGCACCTACGTGGCCCTCGGCGACTCCTACGTGGCCGCCGTCGGCATCACGCCGCTCGCCGAGACCACCTGCTCCCGCTCGACCCGCAACTACGCCCAGCAGATCACCGCCGCGCTCGCCGACACCCCGCAGGCCGTGCGCCTCGACGACCAGTCGTGCGCCGGGGCGCCGATCTCCTCCCTCACCGAGACCACGCTGCGCGGCGCCGCGAGCGTGCCGGCGCAGCTCGACGCCCTCGACGACTCCACCGACCTCGTCACCATCGGCATGGGCGGCAACGAGGGCGGCATCTTCTCCACGCTCGTCACGAACTGTCCCGAGCTGCGCGCCTCCGACCCCACCGGCGCCCCGTGCCGCGAGGCCCAGCAGACCGACGCCGGCGACCGGCTCGTGATCGCGGCCCGCGGGGTGCGCGCCGCGATGACCACCGCCCTGGCGCGCATCCACGACCTCGCCCCGCAGGCCCGCGTGTTCGTGGTCGGCTACCCCGAGGTCGCCCCGGCCCGCGGGGTCTGCCCGCGCCGGCTGCCGCTGGCCGCCGGCGACGTCGCCTACTTCCACGAGCTCACGGGCCTGATCAACGACGCCCTCGCCGCCGCCGCGAAGGCCGCCGGCGACACCTTCATCGATGCCGCCGCCGCCACCCGCGGACACGACATCTGCAGCGACGACCCGTGGGTCAACGGCCAGGACGACGGTCCCGACGGCAGCTGGGGCTACCACCCGCGCCTGCAGGAGCAGCAGGTCGTGGCCGGGCTGATCCTCGAGGAGCTGGGCGTCACCGCGACGCCCGCCGCCAGCCCCTCACCCACCACCCCGTAGCGTCAGCGCCATGCTCCACACCGCCGCCACCCGTCGCGGGCGCGCCCTCCCGGCCGCCGTCCTCAGCGCGGTCCTGCTGGTCACCGGCACGCTCGCCGGCTGTTCCTCCGACGAGGGCGCCAGCGCGCCGACGTCGCCGTCCGCCTCGGCCGACGACGGCTCGACCTCGCCCTCGCCCAGCCCGACCGTCGGCACCGGCCGCTTCCCCACCTACGTCGCGCTCGGCGACTCCTACACGGCCGCCCCCGGCGTCCCGACCCAGGACCCCGACGACGGGTGCCAGCGCTCCAGCAACAACTACCCGCACCTGGTGGCCTCGCACTTCACCGGCTCGGCGCTCACCGACGTCAGCTGCTCGGGCGCCGACTCCACCTCGCTGGTCGGCGTCCAGCGCACCCCCGACGGCGTCCTGCACCCCGCCCAGTTCGATGCCCTGTCGAACGACGTCGACCTGGTGACGATCGGGATGGGCGGCAACGACCTCAACCTCTTCGGCACCCTCATCGGCGGGTGCATCGCCGCGGCCCGCACCGACACCGAGGGCACCCCGTGCACCGATCTCGGCGAGAAGAAGCTCCAGAAGACCATCGCCGGCATCCGCGAGCGCCTCACCGCCGCGTTCCTGGGCGTGAAGGACCGCGCACCGAAGGCCGAGGTCGTCGCGGTGGGCTACCCGCAGATCGTGCCGGCGACGGGCACCTGCCTGACGCTGCTGCCGATCGCCGCCGGCGACTACCCGTTCGCGCGCCGGGTCAACCAGCAGCTCGACGACGCCGTCCGCGCGGCCGCGGCGAAGGCGAAGGTCGGCTTCGCCGACGTCTGGGCGGCTACCGCCGGCCATGACATCTGCGCCGACGACCCCTGGATCAACGGCGCCCAGCAGCGGCCGAACGACGCCATCCCGTTCCACCCCTTCGCCGCCGAGCAGAAGGCGGCGGCGCAGGCGGTCATCGCGGCGATCGGTTCCGCGAAGGGCTGACGCCGACCGGCGGTCGCGGTGCCCGAGCCCCCGGGCGAGGGCCGCGAGACCCGGCGACCCCACCGCCCACCGGCACCGCCTCACAGCTCCCGGTGCACCACCCGGCCGGCCACGGTCGTGAGCGCGACCGGCATGGCCCGCAGGGCCGCCGCCTGGTCGCGCGGGTCGCCGGCGGGCAGCGGGTCGGCGTCGAGCAGGACGACGTCGCCCGGCCCGCCGACCGCCAACTCGCGGCGTCCGTCGAGGGAGGCGAGCAGTGCCTCGCGGGGCGTGATCGCCTGCTCGGGATGCCAGGCGGGCCGGTCGTCGGCCGAGCGGTGCACCGCCGCGGCGATCGCCACCCACGGGTCGAGCACCGCGACCGGCGCGTCGGAGCCGAGCACCAGCTCGACCCCGGCCTCCAGCATCGAGCGGAACGCGAAGCAGCGATCGGTGCGGTCGGGCCAGACCCGCTCGGCCAGATCGCGGTCGTCGAGCAGGTGGGCGGGCTGCACGCTGGCCCGCAGCCCCAGGGCCGCCATCCGCACGACGTCCTCGTGCCGGATGAGCTGCGCGTGCTCGATCGAACCCCGGGCACCGGTCACGGCGTAGGCCTCCAGGGCCGCGGCGGCCGCGGCGTCGCCGATCGCGTGGGTGGCGACCTCGAGGCCGTGCCCGTGGGCCGTGGCGAGCAGGCGCTGGAGCTCGGCGGCGTCGAGGTTGGGCATGCCGGGCGGGGCGGTGGGCGCATCGGCGTAGGGGGCGCAGCACCAGGCCGTGCGGGTGTTGAGCGATCCGTCGCTGATGATCTTCAGGGGCCCCATCGTCAGCCGCGGGTCGCCGCCGAGCGGATCGCCGGTGCGGCGTCCGGCGGCGATCACGGCGTCCAGCCCGTCGGCGTAGACAGCCATCCGCACTCGCAGCAGGTCGGCACCGGCGGCCCACCGCTCGCACCACTCCTCGGCGCCGCCGCTGAACTCGAAGTCGACCAGGCCGACGACGCCGCGGGCGGCGGCGGCCTCCAGGGTGCGCCGGTAGGCGGCCGGCGAGGTGCCGTCATCGCCGACGAGGGTGGAGAGTCGGCCGTAGGCGGCGAACCACTCCGCCTCCCGGACGACGGTGTCGCGCACGGGCAGCGCGAGGTGCAGCAGCGCGGGGGTGTTGAGCCAGGCGTGGTGGGCGTCGCCGGAGATGAGCACCACCGGGGTGTCGCCGCTGACGGCGTCGAGCTCGGCGACCGTGGGCTCGCGCGACCAGCCCGCCGAGCGGTGGCCCCAGCCGACGACCGGCACACCCGGCTCGACGGCGAGCCGGTCGGCCACGCGGCGCACCGCCTGCTCGGGGCCGGTGACGTCGGCGAGATCGAGGCGGCCCGAGCTGAGCGTCCACTGGGCGAGGTGTACGTGCTGGTCCCACAGGCCGGGGATCAGCCAGCGTCCGTCGGCGTCGATCACCTCCGTCACCGCGGCGCCGGCGGGCGGCTGCGCGGTGCCCGCCGGGACGACGGACACGACCCCGGCGTCGTCCAGGACGACGTCGACCAGCGGCGGCTCGGAGGCGGCCGCACCGGGCTCCGAGGTGAGGAGGTCGACGGGTCGACACCGGCGGATCGCGATGGGCATGCGCTCAAGGTAAAGCCCGGTTGGCTAGGTTCTCCCCATGGGTGTGCGCTCCGTGGCCGGTCTGGCCGTCCTCGCACTCCTCGGCCTGGGCATCGGCTGGGGGGTCGGCGATCTGCGCGAGAGCGACCCCGTCGCCGCCGACCTGAGCCCGGTGCCGGCCTCCGGGCCGGCCTACCCGCGCGACAAGCCGGTCGTCGTCGAGCCCGACAACGACTTCCCGGCGCTGGCCCGCAACCTGCCGCTCAAGCGCACGAAGCTCGGCAGCGGTCCGTTCGCGCTCAGCGTGGCGGTGCCCGAGGGGTGGCAGCGCAGCCTGAAGTCCTTCGGCGAGTGGGGCTGGTACCCGCCGCCCGGCGTGCCGACCCCGACCAACCCGGCCACCTACAACACCTACTTCATGCGCATCCGCCTGGTCGGCAACCTGCACCAGTCCATCGACGCGGCCCTCGACCAGCGCATCGCCAACCTCAAGAAGGCCACCGGGGTCGCGAACTTCACCCTCGACTACCGCTCGGCCGACACCTTCCAGGCCACCTACGTCTCCGACAAGCACCTGCGCGTCACCATCGAACGGTTCATCGACTCCGACCGCGAGCCGGGCGTCGCCTACGCCACGATCGCGGTGGTCGGCCGCGAGGTCGACCGCGACGGCATGACCAACCTGCTCGAGAACGTCACCGACTCCGCGTTGGACGCCGCCGCGGCGGCCGCCGAGCAGCAGGCCGACTCGTCCGGCTGACCCCGGCCTGCCCTCTCAGAGCGTGCGCGCCGAGACGGTGTCGAGCACCTGCTCGGCGGTGTCGGCGTCGGTGGCCCGCACCTGCACCCACAGCAGCGTGTCGGCACCGAGCCGCACGACCCGCTCGACGGTCACCCCGTCGGGGCAGCCGGTGTGCACGACCGTGGTCGAGGACGGCGTCCCCGGCTGCTCGACCCGCACCTCCGGCTCGGTGGTGTCGCACTCGGGGTGACCCGGCATCAGCTGAGGCAGGGCCGTGCCGGAGAAGAGCCCCAGGAACACGCCCTGGCCGGCCTCGGCCCACGCGGCCGAGGTGCCGACCGACAGCGCCGGCAGGTCGCCGTCGGCGTCCGGCCGGGTCGGGCCGCCCCACGGCCCGCGCGCCACGGCGGCGTCCCAGCCGCGCGGGACGGCGACGCTCAACGCGCCGGAGGCGTCGGTGACCGTGACCGTCGGGCTCAACCGGGAGCGCTGCAGCGCGTAGCCGCCGGCGGTCGTGCCGCCCAGCACGACGAGGGACGCCGCGACCGCCACGACGGCGCGCAGCACCCGGCGCCGCGGGCGCGGCAGGGTGGTGGCGGCGGCGTCGAGGTCGGCGGCCGCGACCGGCTGCGGAGAGGGCCGCTTGCCCGGCTGGGTGAGCTCCGGGTCGATCGGCAGCCAGGGCTTGCCCGGCGCGAGCGGCGCCGGGCGACCGAGCGCCTCGTCGAGCGCGTCGACGAAGGCCGTGACGTCGGGGAAGCGCTCCTCGCGGTCGACGGCGAGCCCCCGCACCAGCACCTGCTCGACGGCGTCGGGGAAGACCCGGTCGGGGGTGGAGACCGGCGGCGGCGGGTCGGGGTGGGCGGCCTGCTGGAGCGAGGCGTGCGCGTAGGGCGGGCGGCCGGTGAGCAGGAGGTAGGAGAGCGCGGCGAGGGAGTACTGGTCGGCACGGGCGTCGGGGCTCTGCGCGCGGGCCTGCTCGGGGGCGACGTAGGACGGCGTCCCGGCGATCATCGTCAGCCGCGAGGACATGTCGAGGGCCTTGCCCAGACCGAGGTCGCCCACCATCGCCTGCACGGTGCCCTTGCGGGTGCGGAAGAGGACGTTCGCCGGCTTGATGTCGCGGTGCAGGATGTCGAGGTCGTGCAACGCCTGGAGACCCATGCCGACCTGGCGGATCACCTCCAGCGCCTGCCCCGGCGTCAGGCCCTCGGTCTCGAGCCGGTCGGCGAGCGTGCCCTGGTCGGCATACGACATCACGAGGTAGGGCCGGCCGTCGTCGAGCTCGCCGGCGTCGTAGACGCTCACGACGTGGGGCGACTCCACCCGCCGCAGGTAGCGGCCCTCCTCGATGAACCGGCGCCGCACGTGGGAGTCTTCGGTCCAGTTGTCGGCGAGCACTTTGACCGCAACCGGAGAGTCCAGATGGTCGTCATACGCCAGCCAGACCGTCGCGAATCCGCCCGCGCCGATCCGGCGGCGGACGGCGTAGCGACCGAGTCGCTGAGGCATGGACACGCGAGCATTATGTTTCAGAGCGGGTAAGGAGAAACGCATGACGTCCTTCGGTGGCGAGAACCAGGCCCTGACCCCCGACGAGATCGACGACCTCGCGCGCCGCGCCCAGGACGGCGACAGCGGGGCGCTCGAGGAGCTCCTCGGCGCGATCCGCCCCCGCGCGCTCAACGTCTGTCGGGGTGTCCTCCCCTACACCCCCGACGCCGAGGACGCCTGCCAGGAGGCGTTGATCAACATCGCCAACAAGATCGGCACCTGGGGCGGTCGGGGCCGGTTCACCACCTGGATGCACGTCGTCGCGGTCAACAGCGCCCGCTCGACCTACCGCCGCATGAAGAACCAGGCCATCCCGGCCGACCCGCAGAGCTACGGGGTGCTCGAGCGCCCCGACCCGCGCACCACCAGCGTCATCGCCGGCACCCGGCTCGACCTGCTGGAGGCGATGGAGACCCTCGAGCGCGAGCACCCGCAGTTCGTCGAGCCGCTGCTGCTGCGCGACGTCTACGGCCTGCCCTACGACGAGATCGCCGACCTCGTCGGCGCCCCGCTCGGCACGGTGAAGGCGCAGATCCACCACGGACGCCGTCTCACCCGCCCGATGCTCGCCGCCGGGGACGACGCGTGATCGCCCGCCGGGCCGCGCTCGGGGCGTGCGCCGGCGTCCTCGCCCTACCGCTGGTCGCGGACGGCGCCGCCGTCAGCGCCGACCCCGACCCCGCGACGTCCCTCAGCACGCCGCGCCGGGACCCCTACTACCCGCGCGTCGGGTCGCCGGTGGTCGACGCCCTGCACTACGACCTCGACCTCACGTGGCGGCGCGCGCAGCGCCGGCTCGTCGGCCACGAGACGCTCACCTTCCGGGCCGCGCAGAGCGCCGACACCTTCACCCTCGACCTCGGCGCATCGATGACGGTCACCGCGGTCGAGGTCGACGGCGTCGCCGTCGACTTCCGTCGCCCCGACCACGACCTGATCGTGGAGCAACCCGTGGTGGCCGACGCCACCCACACCGTGACCATCGACTACGACGGCCCGCCCCAGCCCGTGAAGGCCCCCTCGGTGCGCTCCGACGTCGAGACCGTCGGCTTCCACACCACCCGCACCGGCCGGGTCTGGGCGATGCAGGAGCCCTACGGCGCCTTCACCTGGTACGCCGTCGACGACCAGCCGGCCGACAAGGCCACCTACGACATCTCGATCACCGCGCCCGCGGGCTGGAAGGGCGTCTCGGGCGGCGTCCTCACCGGCACCGAGACCGGTGGCGACGGCCGCGTCACCACGCACTGGCACCTGGGGTCGCCGACGGCGTCCTACCTGACCACGATCGCGATCGGCCCCTACCGGCACCGCACCGTGCCCGGCACCGACACCGTGCCGCGCATCGACATCTGGGCGCTCGCCGGCGACATCGGCCGCCTGACCCGCACCTACGCGAAGGCCGGCGAGGCGCTCGCCTGGCTCGAGCGGCGCCTCGGGCCCTACCCGTTCGACTCGCTGGGCATCCTGACGGTCACGGGGTCCACCAGCGCGATGGAGACCCAGACGATGGTCACCATCGGCGACACCCCGTACGCGACCAGCCCCGATGTGATCCTCCACGAGTTCTCCCACCAGTGGTACGGCGACCTGATGACGCCGAGCGTGTGGTCCGACGTCTGGATGAACGAGGGCATGGCGACCTACCTGCAGGCGGTGTGGTCGAGCACCCAGCCCGGCGGCACCTCGACGAAGCGCACGCTGCGCGACTGGGCGTCCTACGACGGACAGCTGCGGGCCGAGTCCGGCGCCCCGGCCGCCTTCGACCGTCGGCACTTCGGCAGCAGCAACGTCTACTACTGCGCGGCGCTCATGTGGGCACGCCTGCGCGAGCGTCTCGGCTCGCCCCTGTTCTGGCGCCTGGTGCGGGAGTGGCCGCGCTCGCAGGCCTACGGCAACGGCGACTACGCCAGCATCACCGCCTGGTGGAGCGAGCAGTCGGGGCATGACCTCAGCGACTTCTTCCGTCGCTGGCTGCTGTCCACGCGCTCGCCGGCCGGGAGCTGACGACGCCGCGTCGCACTAACCTCCGCTCATGGCCGAGCGACTCACCGCCCACCAGCTGATCGGACTCGTCCTCGACGAGGGCTCCTGGGAGTCCTGGGACGTCCCGCCCGCCTACGGGCCGATCAGCGAGCAGTACGCCGCCGACCTGCTCGCCGCGCGCGAGCGCAGCGGGGTCGACGAGGCGGTGCTGACCGGCGAGGGGCGGGTCCGCGGACGCCGCGTGGCCGTCGTCGTCGGCGAGTTCTCCTTCCTCGCCGGCTCCATCGGACGGGCCACCGCCGACCGGCTGGTCGCGGCGATCGAGCGGGCGACGGCGTCCGGGCTGCCGCTGCTGGCCGCGCCGGTGAGCGGCGGCACCCGCATGCAGGAGGGCACGCCCGCGTTCGTGCAGATGGTGCGCATCTCCGAGGCGGTCATGGCCCACAAGCTCGCCGGACTGCCCTACCTGGTCTACCTGCGCAATCCGACGACCGGCGGCGTCATGGCCTCGTGGGGCTCGCTCGGGCACATCACCGTGGCCGAACCCGGAGCACTGGTGGGCTTCCTGGGCCCGCGGGTCTACGCGGCGCTCTACGGCCGGGAGTTCCCCGAGGACGTGCAGACCTCGGAGAACCTCTACGCCCGCGGCATCATCGACGCCGTCGTCGCGCCGGCCGACCTCGCCGACATCATCGACCGCGCGATGCGCATCATGCGTCCCGACCCGGCCGCGCTGGCCGGCGTCCCCGACCCAGGCGAGGCGCCGCCGGTGGAGGTCGACACGTGGGAGGCGGTCACCCGCTCCCGCGATCCCGAGCGCCCCGGTGTGCGGCGGCTGCTGAAGTACGCCGCCTCCGACGTCGTCCCGCTCAACGGCACCGGACAGGGCGAGACCGAGCCCGGGCTCCTCATCGCGCTGGTGCGCTTCGGCGACGTCCCGTGCGTGTTCCTCGGCCAGGACCGCCGCGGCCAGGCCGACAACCATCCGCTCGGCCCGGGCGCGCTGCGCGAGGCACGGCGCGGCATGCGGCTGGCCTCCGAGCTGCGACTGCCGCTGCTGACCGTGATCGACACCCAGGGCGCGGCCCTGTCGGTGACCGCGGAGAACGGCGGCCTGGCCGGCGAGATCGCCCGCTGCCTGGCCGACCTGGTGACCCTCGACGCGCCCACGCTGAGCCTCATGCTCGGCGAGGGCAACGGCGGCGGTGCGCTCGCCCTGCTGCCCGCCGACCGGGTGGTCGCCGCCCAGCACGCCTGGCTCTCCCCGCTGCCGCCCGAGGGTGCCAGCGCGATCGTGCACCGCGACCTCGACCACGCCCCCGAGATGGCCCGCGCCCAACGCGTGCGCGCCTTCGACCTCCACGCGCTGGGCATCGTCGACCGCATCGTCCCCGAGGAGCCCGACGCCGCCGTCGAGCCCGAGGCCTTCTGCCGCCGCGTCGGCGCCGTCCTGGCCCACGAACTCGCCGGACTCATCGCCTCGGGGCCGGGCACGCCGACGGATCGGGCGCGGCGGTACGGGTGAGGGTGGTCGTCTGAGTCACCGGCCGCCCGGTGACTCTGTCGTTGGTCAGCTGAAGTTTCGTACGCCCACCGACAGACTCACCTGACCAATCGGCCCCGACCGGCCCCTGGTCGGCAAAACTAGAACGCGTTACATTGCGCGGATGCTCCCCCGACGACTGGCCCGGCGCCCTCTCCGGCGGGGCCTGGTGACGGCGCTCGCCGCGGCCGCGCTGCTCGTTCCGGCGCTCAGCCATACCCCGGCGTCCGCGGACGGCGTGGGGTTGCCGGCACTGCCGACCATCCCCGGCCTGCCCATCGTGCCGCTGCCCACGGATCTGCTCGTGCCGCGGTTCACCGGGGCCGCCGCCGTGGCGAGGCCCGTGCCCCACCCCGAGGTGCCGCAGAACCCGTGGCTCTCGCCCAACGGCACGAGCAGCATGCACAACGACGCCTACTCCTCCGACGCCTACGAGGTCGCGGGGCCGCTGGGTCGCGACCTCGCGATGACGACGGCGTCCTACGGCATCCGCGAGTGCGCGACCGCGGCCTTCGACTCCCGAGGACGACTCGTCGGCCTGTGCGGCGGCCTCGAGGGCTTCATGGTGATGGTGATCGATCCGGTGAGCCTGCGCGCGATCTCGCAACTGCAGATCTCCCAACGCGATCTGCTGGCCGGCGGCAACCCGTTCACCGACATCTGCGGCGGCACCTACTTCGTACTCGACAAGCGCGACCACGCGATCGCCACCACCGCCGACGCCTCGATCGTCGACGTCGCGGTGCGCGCCGACGGCAGCCTGCGCCAGGTCGCGGAGTGGCCACTGGCCGACCGGCTGCCGGAGGGCGACTGCCTGGTCGCGACCACGCTCGACTGGTCGGGACGGGTCTGGTTCTTCAGCCAGCAGGGCTACGCGGGCACCCTCGACCGGCGCACCGGAGCCGTGCACGTCGTCCGGCTCGGCACGGCGGCCGAGCCCGAGGGCATCTTCAACTCGGTCTCCTCCGACGAGACCGGCGGCGTGTACGCCGTGACGACCCACGCGCTCTACCGCCTCGACGCCGCACGGGACGGCGTCCCCGACGTGACCTGGCGGGCGGCCTACGACCGCGGCAGCCGCAAGAAGCCCGGCATGCTCTCGCAGGGCTCGGGCACGAGTCCCACCCTGCTCGGACGCCGCTGGATCGCGATCACCGACAACGCCGACCCGCGCACCCGCGTGCTCGTGCTCGACCGGCGTCGCGGCGTCGCCGACGACGAGCGGCTGCACTGCGCCGTCCCGATCTTCGGCAAGGACACCGGCACCACGGAGAACAGCCTGGTCTCGACCGGGGACGGCTTCGTGGCCGAGAACAACTACGGCTACGAGGGCGTGCAGACCACGACGCTCGGTCGGACGACGACGCCCGGTCTGACGAAGGTCGAGCTCGACCCCGACGGCTGCCACATCGCCTGGACCAACGACTCGATCGCACCGACCTCGGTGGCCAAGGCGTCGTGGGGCAACGGCCTGCTCTACGCCTACACGAAGCCGAAGCGCTCGGACCTCATCGACGCCTGGTACGTCACCGCGATCGACCTGCGCACCGGGAAGACGGTCTGGAACCGGCTCACCGGCACCGGCATCCAGTGGAACAACCACTACGCCGCGATCTACCTCGGCCCGGACGGCGCGCTCTACGTCGCGACCCTCACCGGGCTGATCCGCCTCGCCGACGGGAGCTCCTCGTGACCCGCACCTACGTCGTCTCCGGGGGCGCCTCGGGCATCGGCGCCGCCACCACGGCCCTGCTGCGCGAGCAGGGGCACCGGGTGATCACGGTCGACCTGCGCGACGCCGACGTGATCGGCGATCTCGCCACGCCCGCGGGCCGGGACGCCGCCGTGACCGCCGTGCGTGCGCTCGTCGATCCGGCGGTCGGCCTGCACGGCGTCGTCCCGTGCGCGGGCGTCGCCGGCCTGACCGGTACGGACCCGCAGCTGCTGGTGTCGGTGAACTTCTTCGGCGCGATCGCGCTGGTCGAGGGGCTGCGCGACCTGCTCGCCGTCCCCGGGGACGCCGCCGTGGCGTTCCTCGCCTCGAACTCGATCACCGGGATGCCGGGCTGGCAGCTCGCGACCGCCGAGGCCTGCCTGGCCGAGGACGAGGAGGCCGCCCGCGCCGCGGCCGCCCAGGTGGAGGCCGTGATGGTCTACCCCTCGACCAAGGCGGCGCTGGCCTGGTGGGCCCGCACCCACGGCATCCGCGAGGAGTGGATCGGCGCCGGCATCCGCCTCAACGCCGTCGCGCCCGGCAAGATCGCGACCCCGATGACCGAGGCACTGGCCGCCGACCCGGTGTTCGGCCCGCTCGGCGAGGCCTACCCGACCGCGATCGGCCGCGACGGCCGACCCGAGGAGATCGCCGCCGTCATCGGCTTCCTGCTCTCCCCGGCGTCATCGCTGCTGGTCGGGACCACCATCTACGCCGACGGCGGCACCGACGCCATGCTGCACCCGCGCTCGCCGGCCGGGTGGGACCCGAAGTAGGTCGCTGGGCGGGCTGGTTGGGGGGCTGGGGCGCGAAAGTTTCGGCGGTCGACCGCTGAAGGTTCGGCGGTCGGCCGCTGAATCTTTCGGTGGGAGTGCGAACCTTCGTACGCGAACCGAAAGTTTCGGCGGGTACCCGCCGAAACGTCGACAGGTACCCGCCGAATCTTTCGCGACCCCAGCGGCCGGATCACTCGCGTGCGCCGCGAAACTCGCACTGGGACGGCGAAACGTCGCCGTTCCGGTGCAAGATTCTTCGGTCGACCGAAGAATCTTGCAGCGCCGGACGCCCGGACGCCCCCGGCCAGCCCTCAGAACACCAGCCCCGTGGCGGGGTCCTCCAGGATCGAGGCCACGTCGGCGAGGAAGCGCGAGCCGGCCTCGCCGTCGATGTGGCGGTGGTCGAAGGAGAGCGTGAGGGTGGCGACCTTGCGGACGGCGAGCTCGCCGTCGACCACCCACGGCCGGTCGGCGATCTGACCGAAGCAGAGGATCGCGGACTCGCCGGGGTTGATGATCGGCGTGCCGCCGTCGACCCCGAACACCCCGACGTTGGTGATCGTGAAGGTGCCGCCCGCCATGTCGGCGGGCTGGGTGCGGCCCTCGCGGGCCACGGCCACGAGGTCGCCGATCGCCGAACCCAGCTCGCGCATCGACAACGCGTCGGCGCCCATGATGTTCGGGACGACGAGCCCGCGCGGGGTCGCGGCGGCGATGCCGAGGTTGACCCCGCCCCGGATGACGACCTCCTGGGCGGCGTCGTCCCAGAAGGAGTTGATGATCGGGGTGCGCCGCAGCGCGAGGGTGACGGCGCGGGCGAGCACGAGCAGCGGCGAGACCTTGAGGTCGCGGAACTCGCGACGCTCGCGCAGCCGCTCGACGAACTCCACCGTGCGGGTGACGTCGACCTGCACCCACTCGGTGACGTGCGGCGCGGTGAAGGCCGAGGAGACCATCGCCTGCGCCATCGCCTTGCGCACGCCCTTGATGGGCTCGCGGGTCTCGGTGGCGCCCTGCATGGGCGCCACCCCCGGCCGCCCGAGGTCGGCGTACCGCTCGGGCATGGCGCGGTGCGGGGACGGCGCGCCCTCGACGTCGGCGCGGGTGATCACGCCGCCCGGACCGGAGCCGATGAGCGTGGCGAGGTCGACGCCGAGATCCTTCGCGAGCTTGCGCACCGGCGGCTTGGCGAGCACCCGGACGGCGGCCGGGCTGAGCGGCTCGGCACGGTCGGGGCTGCCCGCCACCACCGGCTCCACGACCGGCTCGACCTCGACGGCCTCGACCATCGGCGAGGCCTGGCCGGGCATGAAGGACGCCGCGGTCTGCAGGCGGGCGGCGTCGGCCCCCGAGGCGACGCGGCGGGGGCGGCGGACCGCGCCGCCCTCGACCTTCGACCGGCCGACCAGCGACTCGCCCTCGCCGAGCCCGCCCGCGGCGGGGTTGGACAGGTCGATCTCGGCCGGCGGGGCGGCGGGCGCGGAGGACGCCGCGGGAGCGGCCGCCGCCGGCACGGGCGCGGCGGCCGGTTCGCCGATCGCGATGATCGGGGTGCCGACCGGCACCGTCTCGCCCTCGGCGACCAGGAGTGCGGTGACCTCGCCGGCGAAGGGCGAGGGCAGTTCGACCAGCGACTTCGCGGTCTCGATCTCCACGACGATGTCGTTGACGGCGACGACGTCGCCGACCTTCACCTTCCAGGTGACGATCTCGGCCTCGGTGAGGCCCTCGCCGACGTCGGGCAGCTTGTACTCGGGCATGCGGGGCTCCTCTCAGAAGGCCAGGCTGCGGTCGACGGCGTCGAGCAGGCGGTCGAGATCGGGCAGGAAGTGCTCCTCGTTGCGCGCGGCCGGGTAGGGCGTGTCGAATCCGCCCACCCGCAGCACCGGCGCCTCCAGGGAGAAGAAGCACTCCTCGCTGATGCGCGCCGACAGCTCGGCGCCCAGGCCGAGGTTCACGTGCGCCTCGTGGACGACGATCGCCCGGCCCGTACGGCGCACTGAGTCGTAGACGGGGTCGAGGTCGAGCGGGCTCAACGTGCGCAGGTCGATGACCTCGAGGGAACGGCCCTCGCCGGCGGCAGCCTCGGCGGCCCGCAGCGCGGTGCGCACGGTCGGCCCGTAAGCCAGCACCGTGACATCGGTGCCGCGCCGCACGACGCGGGAGGTGAACAGCGGCGGCGGGGCGATCGACTCGTCGAGCTCGGCCTTCTCGGCGTGGTACTGCCGCTTGGGCTCGAGGAAGATCACCGGGTCGTCGCAGGCGATGGCCTGCTGGATCATCCAGTACGCGTCGACCGGGTTCGAGCACGCGACGACCTTCAGGCCCGGCGTGTGGGCGAACTGCGCCTCCGGGGACTCGCTGTGGTGCTCGACGGCGCCGATGCCGCCGCCGAAGGGGATGCGGATGACCATCGGCATCGGGCTGCGGCCGCGACTGCGGTAGCGCATCTTCGCGACCTGGCACACGATCTGGTCGTAGGCGGGGTAGACGAAACCGTCGAACTGGATCTCGACCACCGGCCGGTAGCCGCGCAACGCCAGGCCGACCGCGGTGCCGACGATGCCGGACTCCGCGAGCGGGGTGTCGATGATGCGGTCTTCGCCGAAGTCCTTCTGCAGACCGTCGGTGATGCGGAAGACGCCGCCGAGCTTGCCGACGTCCTCGCCCATGACGAGCACCTTCGGGTCGTTCTCCAGCGCCTTGCGCAATCCCGCGTTGAGGCCCTTGGCCAAGGTGATCTTCGTGCGCTCGCTCATCGGGCCACCTCCGCACCCTCGAAGGAGGCCAGGTAGTCGGCGTAGCCGTCGCGCTGGGCGGCGAGCTCGGCCGGCATGTCGGCGTAGACGTGGTCGAAGAGGTCGAGGGGCTGCGGGTCGGGCAGGGCCTTGCAGCCCTCGCGCAGGTGGACGCCGAGGTCGTCGGCCTCGGCGGCCACCGCCTCGAAGAAGTCGGTGTCGGCCAGGCCGTTGCGCTTGAGGTAGACCTCCACGCGCGCGATGGGGTCCTTCAGTTTCCAGCTCTCGACGTCGGAGGAGAGCCGGTAGCGGGTGGGATCGTCGGTCGTGGTGTGCGCGCCCATGCGGTAGGTGTAGGCCTCGACGAACGTCGGCCCCTGGCCGTCGCGGGCCCGCTGCAGCGCAGCGCGGGTGACGGCGTAGGTGGCCAGCACGTCGTTGCCGTCGACGCGGATGCCGGGGAAGCCGAAGCCCAGCGCCCGCTGGTAGAGCGGGATGCGGGTCTGGCGCTCGATCGGCTCCGAGATCGCCCACTGGTTGTTCTGGCAGAAGAACACGACCGGGGCGTTGTAGGAGGCGGCGAAGATGAAGGCCTCGTTCACATCGCCCTGGGACGACGCGCCGTCGCCGAAGTGGGCGAGCACGGCGGCGTCGCGCGCAGGGTCGCCGGTGCCGACGACGCCGTCGCGCTGCATGCCCATCGCGTACCCGCACGCGTGCAGGGTCTGGGCGCCGATGACGATCGTGTAGAGCCCGAAGTGGTGCTCGGCGGGGTCCCAGGAGCCCTGGTCGACGCCGCGGAAGAGGCCGAGCAGCTGGAGCGGATCGATGCCGCGGCAGTAGGCGACGCCGTGCTCGCGGTAGGTGGGGAAGACGTGGTCCTGCGGGCGCAGCGCACGACCGGCGCCGATCTGCGCGGCCTCCTGGCCCAGCAGCTGGGCCCACAGGCCGAGCTCGCCGTGGCGCTGGAGGGCGGTGGCCTCGACGTCGATGCGCCGCGTGAGCACCATGTCGCGGTAGAAGCCGCGCAGCTCGTCGGCGTCGAAGTCGAGGTCGAACTCCGGGTGGTGGACCCGCTCGCCCTCGGGCGTGAGGAGCTGGACCAGTTCGGGGCCGCCGTCGCTCTGCGAGGGGCCGAAGACCTCCACGAGGTCGGGGCCGAAGGTGGGATCTGGGGTCACGGGTCGCTCCGTCGTCTCGGGTCCGCGGGCGGGGTCGCCGCCGGGACGCTGTCCGCCCGGACGCAGCTGCAGGGGTGGCGCAGCTGTGATCCGGGACACAGGGTACGACCACGGTAGCGCTCCCGGCCGACACCGCCCACTCCACCCCTCCTCCGCCCCCGGAGGCGCCTCCCGCTCCGCCCGCGGGCCGACCCTCGCGGCCGCTGGGGCGCGCCTTCTACGCTCGGGGGCATGACCACCCCCGTCAGCGCCTCCACGACGATCGCGGCCCCCGCCGAGGTCGTCTTCGCGATCCTCGCCGACCCCCGCCAGCACGCGCGCATCGACGGCTCGGGCACCGTCCTCGGCGTCGCCGAGGGCCCCGACCGGCTCGAGCTCGGCTCGAAGTTCGCGATGAAGATGAAGATGGGCGCGAAGTACCAGACCCCCAACACCGTCGTGGAGTTCGAGCCCGACCGCCTCATCGCGTGGAAGCACTTCGCGCCGCACCGCTGGCGCTACGAGCTCACCCCGACCGCGGACGGCGGCACCGAGGTCACCGAGACCTGGGACATCTCCCGCTACCCCGTCGGCGCCCGGCAGCTGCTGAGCCGCATGTACGCGGTCAAGACCCAGGCCGGCATCGAGCAGACCCTGGTGAAGCTCAAGGAGGCCGCGGAGGCCGACGCGGCGTCCTGATCGATCACCGGGGCGCGAGGGCCCTACTCGCCGAGCAGTCCCCGCCGCCGCGCGATCGCGGCGGCCTCCGTGCGCCCGGAGGCGCCGAGCTTGCCGAGGATGTTCGAGACGTGCACCGAGACCGTCTTGGTGCTGATGAACAGCGCCTTGGCGATCTCGCCGTTGCTGCGGCCCTCGGCCACCAGCGCGAGGATCTCGCGCTCCCGGTGGGTCAGCGCGACCTCCCCCGGCCCGGACGCCGCGGACCCGGACGCGGAGACGCCGCGCGCACCGAGCAGCTCGTCGCAGGCGGCCAGCAGCTGGACGGCGCCGAGCCGTTCGGCGGTCGCGCGGGCGCCGGCTGCGAGACGACGGGCCTCGGCGAGGTCGCCGGTGGCCGCCGCGACGCGGGCCCGGACGACGTCGCACGCGGCGGTCTCGGGCACGTGCCCGAACTCCGCGAACGCGGCCGACGCCGCGTTCCAGGCGGCACACAGCGCGACGGGGTCGACCTCGACGCCGACCGCCCAGCGTGCGCGCAGCGCCTCGGCCTGCAGCCGCAGCGCCCAGGCGCGGCCCTCGGGTCCCCAGTGGCCCGAGGGGTCGTCGTAGCGCTCGACGACCATGCGGCCGTCGGCCTCGAGTCGATCGATGTCGGGGAGCAGGGCCTGGCGCTCGGCGGCGCTCAGGCCGGGCGCGACCTCGCCGACGGCCCGCAGGGCCGTGGCGGCCAGTCGCAGCCGGGCGCTGAACCACGGCCGCCACAGGGCGCTCAGCACCTCGACCACCGCGTCGTAGGCGGCCAGCGCCGCCGGGAGGTCGCCGGCGCGCCGCGCTGCGTGCATCTCGACGGCGGCCGAACTGATGGGGATCGCCCCCTCCTCGGTCCAGGTCGGCCGGAGCGCCCGAGCGCGCTCCCCCACGGCTGCGACCTCGTCGTCCGCCGCCTGCTCGACCTCGAGGAGCAGCCGCACGCTGGCGAGCATGGCCGCTGGGATGCGCGGCGCGCCCTGCGGGTCGAGCACCTCGCGGGCGAGGCTCCACTCGCCGCGGACCATGTGGATCCATCCGGCCTGCCACCGCGATTCGAAGCCGTAGGGCGCCCACGGGACGCCGGCCGCGCGGGCGCGCGCGATCGCCGCACCGAAGTGCTGGAGCGCGATGTCGAGCTCGCCGTGGTCTTCGTGGTTGCGCCCGAGGTGGAAGCGGCCGCGCAGCTCGGCATGCAGGGCGCCGTCGCTCTCGGCGCGCTCGATCGCCTGGGTCAATGCGGCGCGGAGCACCTCCGGCGGGGCGTTGCGCAGGCCCGAGACCGTGGTGGCCGCCTCGGAGGCGAGGTCGGCGAGGTCGAGCCGCTCGGCGAGGGCCAGGGCTTCGAGCCCGACCGCCTGGGCCTCCTCGAAGCGACCGTAGGCGGCCAGCACCCGGGCCCGGCCCGCCAGCACCTTCGCCCGCAGCCGGGGCGCGTCGTCGGGGACGAGCGCCACGGCCTCGGCGGTCAGCGCCACCAGGTCGACGCCGCTCTCGATGAGGAAGAGGGCCTCCGCCCACCCCATCGTCAGCCGCGCCCGCCAGGAGGCCGGGGCGTCGGCCGGCAGGCGCCGCAGCTGCTCGCCGATCACCTCGGCGGCCCGGACGGCGTGCCCGGCCGCAGCCAGCGCCTCCCCGGCCCGGACGACGACCTTGGAGACGTCGAGGTCTCCGACCTCGACGCGCGGGTCGGTGAGCAGGTCGAGGGCGGTCAGCAGGTGCTGAGCGGCCTCCTCGGGCCCGCCGACGGCCAGGGCCTCCTCGCCGGCGCGCACGCTCGCGCGCAGCGCGGTGTCGGGATCGTGGGCCAGCCGGGCGTGCCGCGCGAGCTCGGCCGCCGTACCGGGAGCGCCCGACCGCAGGGCCTCGACGTAGGTGCGGTGCAGGGCGGTGCGCTCGCCGGGGAGCAGGTCGTCGTAGACGGCCTCGCCCAGCAGCGCGTGCCGGAACGTGTAGCGGCCGCCGTCGGGCACCAGCACGTGGTGCTCGACCGCGGCACGGATGCCGCTCTCGAACTGCTCGGTCGTCAGGCCGCACACGGCCCACAGCGTGTCGTCGTCGACGCGGCGTCCGGCCGCCGCGGCCGCGCGGACGACGCGGCGGGCGTCGTCGTCGAGACGGTCGAGACGCACGAGCAGCACGTCGGCGAGGTCGTCGGGCAGGGCGCGGTCGGAGTCGCCCGCCATCGCGGCGCCGGTGCCGACGAGCTCCTCGACGAAGAACGCGTTGCCCTCGGCGCGGGCGACGATGCCGGCGAGCTCGGACTCGGCGATCGGACGTGCCGCGAGCTGCCCCACCAGCGCGCGGACGGCGTCGTCGCCGAGCCGGTCGAGGTGGAGCCGCTGCACGCCGTGCAGGCGCACCCAGGAGGCGACCTGGCTGCGCAGCGGGTGGCGCCGATGCAGGTCGTCGGAGCGGTAGGAGGCCACGATCGCGATCGGCGCCTCGCCGACCAGCGCCCGGGCGAAGAGGAAGGACAGCAGGTCGCGGGTGGAGCGGTCGGCCCAGTGGCAGTCCTCGACGACGAGGAGCAGCGGGGTCTCGGCGGCCGCGCGCTCGAGCAGCGCCCACACGGCGGCGAACAGCTCGCCGCGGTCGAGTCCGGCGGCCTCGGGGGAGGCGGAGACCTCGGCGCTCAGCGTGCGTCGACCGGGCTGGAGGCGGCTCAGCGTCGGGTGGCTCTCGGCGACCTCGGCCACCAGGGCGGGCGACTCGGCGACCAGGCGGCCGAGCACCTCGGAGAAGGGCAGGTAGGCCAACGCGGCGTCGCCGAAGTCGAGGCAGTGGCCGGCGACCACGCGGCGTCCGGCCTCGACGGCGCGGTCGCGCAGGGCGAAGAGCAGGCGGGTCTTGCCCACCCCGGCGTCGCCGGAGAGCAGGACGACGCGGCCCGCGGGCGCGGGGTCGTCGAGTCCGACCGCGGCGGCGAACTCGGCGAGCTCGGCGTCACGGCCGACGAGGGGACGACGCGGCGACGGCACCGGCTCATGATCGCGCACGACGCCGACAGTCGCGGCAGCCACCAGGCTCACCCGTGGCCCGGCTCAGGAGAGGCGGTCGGAGCCCTCGATGGCGATCGGCCCGCGGCGACGGCGCCGCAGGTCGCGACGCAGGCGGGCCTCCGTGAACTGCTGACGGATCTGGGTGCGGCGGTAGGCGACTTCGGCGCGACCGGCGAGGTAGTTCTCGTTCATGGCACCGAGCGTGCGCGCCTGAGGTAGGCCCGCACATCGGGAGATACCTCAGATCCGGGCGGGCGGGTACCTCAGATGCGCCCTAGCGCCCGGACGACGGCGGTGAGGACGTCGACCGGCAGCGGGTCGCGGTGCTCGAAGCGGAGCGTGCCCTTGCCGGCCCGGTAGGGCGCGAGGAGCGCCTCGAGCTCGGGGGCCTCGGCGGTGTCGGGCACCGGATAGAGCGCCAGATGACGGGCCCAGCCGGCAACGTGCACCACCGCGCGGTCGGCGACGACGAAGGTCGGGATGTCGTAGCTGATGCGCTCCTCGGCATCCGGCAGGAGCGTGCGCACGAGGTCGAGCACCTCGCCGACCCGGCTGCGAGCAGGCTCGTCGAGGGCCGCGAGGTAGGCGGCGACGTCGCTCATGGCAGGAGTGTCGCAGCCCCGACGACCGGGCGCCCGGCCTGCCACACCCCGGCCACGAGCGGGACGCCGGGACGGTAGGCGAGGTGCACGTGCGAGGGCGCGTCGAGCAGCACGAGGTCGGCGCGGGCCCCGGGGACGACGCGTCCGACGTCGTCGCGGTCGAGGGCCCGGGCGCCGCCGAGGGTGGCGGCGCGCACGGCCTCGGCCGGGGTCAGGCCCATCTCGCGCACGGCCAGGGCGATCGCGAACGGCATGCTGCTGGTGAAGCAGGAGCCCGGGTTGCAGTCCGAGGCGATCGCCACCCGCACACCGGCGTCGAGCAGCGCCCGACCGTCGGGGTAGGGCTGCCGGGTCGAGAACTCCACCCCGGGCAGCAGGGTGGCCACCGTGCCCGACTCCCGCAGCGCGTGCACGTCGTCGTCGGTGAGGTAGGTGCAGTGGTCGACGGCGGCCAGCCCCAGCTCGGCGGCCAGCAGGACGCCGGCGCCGGGTCCGAGCTGGCTGGCGTGCAGCCGCCCGCGCAGGCCGGCGGCCGCGCCCGCCTCGAGGACGGCGCGCGCCTGGTCGACGTCGAAGGCGCCGCGCTCGCAGAACGCGTCGATCCAGCGGGCGTGCGGAGCGGCGGCCTCGAGCATCGGACCGGTCACCAGGTCGACGTAGGCCGCGGGGTCGTCGGCGTACTCGGGGGCCACGACGTGCGCGCCGAGGAAGGTCGTCTCGGGCGTGAACTGCCGCGCGATCGCGAGGCTGCGGGCCTCGTCGCGCACGCTCAACCCGTAGCCGCTCTTGATCTCCACCGTCGTGGTGCCCTGGCGCAGCATCTCCGTCACGAGGCGGCCCGCGTTGGCGGCCAACTGCTCGTCGGTGGCGGCACGCGTGGCGGCGACGGTGGTGCGGATGCCGCCGGCCGCGTACGGCGTCCCGGCCATGCGGGCGGCGAACTCCGCGGCCCGGTCGCCGGCGAACATCAGGTGGGCGTGGGAGTCGACGAACCCGGGCAGGACGGCGCGGCCCGCGACGTCGACGCGTGCGTCGGCGTCGGGCGCGGAGGCCGCAGGGCCGACCCAGGCGATCCGCTCGCCCGCGATCACCACGGCGGCGTCGTGCAGCAGCCCGGCCGTGTCGTCGCCGGCGACCCGGTCGGGGTCGTTGGTGACCAGCTCGCCGATGCCGGTGAGCAGGGTCGAGCCGCTCACAGCAGCCTCCCGATGACGGCGTCGAGCCGGGCGCCGGCGCCGGCGGGGTCGATGTCGCGCCACACGCCGTCGACCATCACCGCGAGCACGTCGGCGCCGCCGGCGGCGTAGACGGCGGTGTGGGCGTCGGCCCCGGTGCCGGCGGTGCGTATGCTGCGGGTGTCGAGGACGACGAGGTCGGCACGGGCGCCGACCTCGATGCGCCCGGCGTCGTCCCAGCCGAGGCTGGCGTGCCCGCGCGAGGTGGCGGCCTCCAGCAGCGCGCCGGCCGGCCAGTGGCCGCGGCGCTCGCTGGCGAGCCGCTCGTGCAGCTCGACGGCGCGCATCTCCTCGAAGAGGTCGACGATCGCGTGGCTGTCCGAGCCGAGCGTCAGCGGCGCCCCCGCGGCGCGCAGCGCGAGCGAGGGGCCGATGCCGTCGCCGAGGTCGCGTTCGGTGGTCGGGCAGAAGCAGGCGTGGGTGCGGGTGGCGCCCAGGCGCGCGACGTCGTCGTCGGTGAGGTGGGTGGCGTGCACGGCGCTGGTGTCGGGGCCCAGCGCGCCGGCGTCGTCGAGCAGCGCGGTGGGGGTGCGACCCGTGGCGGCCAGGCAGGCCTCGTTCTCGGCCCGCTGCTCGCTCAGGTGCACGTGCAGCGGCCCGCCCGCGGACGCCGTCGCGACGGCGCCGAGCTGGTCGGCGGGCACCGCGCGCACCGAGTGGATGGCCGCGCCGCGGCGGGCCGACGGCGGCAGCTCGAGCCGGTCGACCCGCGCGGCCCAAGCGTCGGCGTCGCCGTCGGTGTAGCGCCGCTGGGCGCCCTCGACCGGCGCCCCGAAGCCGGAGCTGAGGTAGCAGGTGTCGAGCAGCGTGATGCGCATGCCGGTCTCGACGGCGGCCGCCACGACGGCGTACCCCATCGCGTTGGGGTCGTCGTAGGGCCGGCCGTCGGGCGCGTGGTGGAGGTAGTGGAACTCCCCGACGCAGGTGATGCCGACCGCGAGCATCTCGGCGTACGCGGCGCGCGCGAGCTCGTGCAGGTCGTCGGGGGTCAGCCGGGCGGCGAGGTCGTACATCTGCTCGCGCCAGGTCCAGAAGCTGCCGCCGCCGCGCTGGGTGCGCCCGCGCAGCGCGCGGTGGAAGACGTGGCTGTGCGCGTTGGCCAGGCCCGGGATCGTCAGGCCGCGCACCACCGGCTCGGACGCCGTCCGGGCAGCGCCCGCGACCACCGAGGTGATGACGCCGTCGGCGATGGTGACCCGCACGTCGTCGGCGACCACCGCGTCACCGGGGTCTCCCACCAGCGCGCGCTCGAGGACGACGGAGGTCGGGCTCACGCGTCGTCCCCCTCCCCCGGGGCGACGAGCCGCTCGAGCGCGTCGGCCAGCGCGTCGACACCGGCCAGGCAGTCGGCCATCTCGGCGTGCTCCTCGGGCGAGTGCGAGACGCCGGTGGGGTTGCGCACGAACATCATCGCCGTGGGGATGCCGGCGGCGGCGAGCACGCCGGCGTCGTGGCCGGCCTGGGTGGGCAGCACCGGCAGGCCCGGGCCCAGCCGGGCGGCGAGGTCGGCCGGGAAGTCGACCGACGGCGAGACCGACTCGGCGGTCACCATCACCCAGGTGCCGTCGCGCTCGGCGCGGGCGGCGGCCTGCTCGGAGATCACCGCGACGAGCCGCTCCAGCTCGGCGTCGGTGGCGCATCGCGCGTCGAGCCAGGCGGTGACCCGCGAGGGGATGCCGTTGGTGGAGTTCGGCTCGACGGCCACCCGGCCGAAGGTCGCCCGCTGGCCGGTCAGCCGCGCCTGCTTGGCCGCGCTGAGCGCGGTGACGGCGTAGGTGAGCATCGGGTCGGCGCGGTCCTCCATGCGCGTGGTGCCCGCGTGGTTGGGCTCGCCGGTGAAGTCGAAACGCCAGCGCCCGTGCGGCCAGATGCAGGCCGCCATGCCGACCGGGGCGTCGAGGTCGACGAGCCCACGGCCCTGCTCGACGTGCAGCTCGACGAACGCCTCGACGCCGTCCAGGCCCATCGGGACGCCGTCCAGGCCGCTGGCCGCCAGCACGTCGGGGAGCGCACGGCCCTCGGCGTCGCGCAGCTCGCGGGCGCGCTCCCAGGTCAGCGACCCCGTGACCAGACGCGAACCCAGGCAGGCGATCCCGAACCGGGAGCCCTCCTCCTCGGCGAACACGCTCACGCCCAGGCGCTTGACCGGCGCCACGCCACGCTCGCGCAGCAGGTCGACCGCACCGAGCGCCGAGACCACGCCCAACGGGCCGTCGAACGCGCCGCCGTCGGGCACCGAGTCGAGGTGCGAGCCGGTGAGCACCGCCGGGGCGTCGTCCGGGCCCCACCAGGCGACGAGGTTGCCGAGTCCGTCGCCCTCGACGACCAGCCCGCGCGCCTGCGCCTCCTCGACGAACCAGGCGCGCATCTCGGTCTCGGCGGCGTCGTAGGGACGCCGCCGGTAGCCGCTCGAGGTGTGGCCGAGTGGGGCGAGCGTTCGCCACATCGACTCGACGTCAGACACAGTGACCTCCGTGGAGTTCCAGGACGTGGTGCGGCGTCGCCGCATGGTGCGCCGCTATGCCGCGACGCCGGTCGATCCGGCGGTGGTCGACCGTGCGATCCGCAACGCGACCCATGCGCCGAGCGCAGGTTTCAGCCAGGGCTGGGGATTCCTCGTGCTCGACACCCCCGACGACGTGCGTCGCTATTGGGCCACGACCGCCGACGACCTCGAGCCACCCGACCGCTGGCTGGCGGGGTTGATGACCGCGCCGGTCGTGATCGTGCCGTGCAGCAGCGAGGCCGCCTACCGGCGCCGCTACGCCGAGACCGACAAGGGGTGGGCCGCCGACGACCCGAACCCGCGGTGGCACAAGCCCTACTGGGACCTCGACACCGCCATGGCCTCGCTGCTCGTGCTGCTCACGGCCGTCGACGAGGGCCTGGGCGCCTGCTTCTTCGGGATCCCGCCGCACCGGGTGGACGCCGTCCGCGCGGCGTTCGGGATCCCCGACGACCACGACCCCATCGGGGCGATGACGCTGGGCCATCGACTGCCCGACCCGGCGGCCACCGGCAACGCCGGTTCGCCGGCGCGACGGCCACGGCGTCCGCTGGAGGAGGTCCTCCATCGCGGTCGCTGGCATGGGGCCTAGTCCATCGGTCGGCCGCGGAGCGGTCAACGACGGGCACCCGACCCGCTGTCTGGGATCCCAGACAACTGCGCCCGGCCCGGGGTTCGGGCACCCCTCGTAGGCTGGAGCCATGGCCGAGTCCGCTCGTCCCGACCGCCAGCCGGATCACCGGCCCGAGTCCCAGTCCCAGCCCGAGCACCTGCGCGCCGCCGACCGCACGCAGGGCGGTGAGCGCGCCGCCGCCCGCCTGCGGGCCCAGCACCAGAGCAGCTGGGTCGACCAGCAGATCCGGATCGCGATGGCACGCGGCGACTTCGACGACCTGCCCGGCGCCGGCAAGCCGCTCGACCTCTCCGACAGCGGCGACCCGAACTGGTGGGTCAAGCGCCTCGTCGAACGCGAACGCATCACCGGGGTCCTGCCCCCCGCCCTGCAACTGCGCAAGGACGACGCCGCCCTCGACGACCTGCTCGACCGCACGATCGTCGAGAGCGAGGCCCGCCAGCAGATCGAGGAGTTCAACGCCCGCGTCATCCGGGCCCGCTACACCCCGGTCGACGGCCCACCGCTCATCACGATGCCGCGCGACGTCGAGGCCACGCTCGCGGCCTGGCGGGAGCGGCGCGACGAACGCCGGCGGGCGACCCTGGCCGCCGTCCCCGAGCCGGCTCCGCGGCGCCGGCGCCGGTTCCCCTGGTCGCGGCGCCCCTGACGGTGGTCGAGGTGGGAGGCGCCCCGGCGCCGACCCGCGAGACCCGGCGAGGTGGACACCCGCCGGTACCGGTGAGCCCGCACGTCCCGGGGTCTCGCGGCTCGCTGCGCTCGCACCTCGACCACCGGCACTCGCCGGCGTCCGATCCGCGGACCTGTCGACTGCGTCATACCGGCGAGTAACCGCCGGCTGCTAGCTTCCGCCCCATGCGTACGAGCAAGGACTTCTTCCGTCCCCTGGCCGTCGGTGCCCCCGCCCCGCTGCGGGAGATCCCGGCCCGCCCCAGCCGCGCGATCCACTTCTTCGACCCCAGCAACGAGAAGATGGCCGCGAAGATCCCCGCGATGGTCGGCACCGTCGACGTCCTGCTGGGCAACCTCGAGGACGCCGTCAAGGCCGACAACAAGGTCGCCGCCCGCGAGGGCCTCGTGCGCATCGCGCAGTCCACCGACTTCGGGCCCACCCAACTGTGGACCCGCATCAACTCCCTCGACAGCCCCTGGGTGCTCGACGACCTCACCACGCTCGTGCCGGCCATCGGCGAGAAGCTCGACGTCATCATGGTGCCGAAGGTGCAGGGCGCCGAGGACATCCACTACGTCGACCGCCTGCTCGCCCAGCTCGAGGCGAAGGCCGGCATCAGCAAGCCGATCCTCGTGCACGCGATCCTCGAGACCGCCCGCGGTGTGGCCAACATCGAGGAGATCTGCGCCGCCTCGCCGCGCATGCAGGGCCTCTCCCTCGGCCCGGCCGACCTCGCCGCCGACCGCCGCATGAAGACCACCCGCGTCGGCGGCGGCCACCCCGGCTACCTCGTGCGCCAGGACCCGGCGTCCAGCAGCGAGGACGACATCAACGCGCCGCGCGCGATCTTCCAGCAGGACCTCTGGCACTACACGATCGCCCGCATGGTCGACGCGTGCGCGATGCACGGCATCTACCCCTACTACGGCCCGTTCGGCGACATCGCCGACGTCGTGGCATGCGAGGACCAGTTCCGCAACGCCTTCCTGCTCGGCTGCGTGGGCACCTGGAGCCTGCACCCCAAGCAGATCGCCATCGCCAACCGGGTCTTCAGCCCCAGCGTCGAGGACATCAAGCACGCCCGCCGCGTGGTCGCCGCCATGGGCGACGGCACCGGCGCGGTGATGCTCGACGGGAAGATGGAGGACGACGCCTCCCTCAAGCAGTGCCTGGTGATGGTGGAGCTCGCCGAGCAGCTCGCGGCGATCGACCCCGAGCTCAAGGCCGCCTACGACGCGATCGAGATCTGAGGAGAGACGGCCATGAGCGAGTTCACCCCCCTGCGCAGCGTCCTCTACATGCCCAGCTCGAACGAGAAGGCGCTGGAGAAGGCCAAGACCCTGCCCATCGACGGCGTCATCTTCGACCTCGAGGACGCCGTCGCCCCCGACGCCAAGCCGTCGGCACGTGAGTCGGCCGCGGCCGCCGTCGCCTCCGGCGAGTACGGACGCCGCACGCTGACGATCCGCGTCAACGGCATCGGCACCCAGTGGCACGACGACGACATCCGCGCCGCCGCCCAGGCCGGCCCGAACGCCGTCGTCGTCCCGAAGGTCAACAGCGCGGCCGAGGTCGGCCAGCTCGTCGACGCCCTCGAGAAGGCCGGCGCCCCCGACCACACCACGCTGTGGGCGATGATCGAGACGCCGGTGGCGATCCTCGACGCGCTCGCGATCGCGCGGGCCTCGCAGCGGCTCTCGGTGCTCGTGATGGGCACCAACGACCTCGTCAAGGAGCTCTACGCCGAGCACGTGCCGGGCCGGGCGCCGATCCTGCCGAGCCTGCACACCGCCCTGCTGGCCGCCCGCGCCGCCGGCATCGCGATCCTCGACGGCGTCTACAACGACGTGAAGAACATCGACGGCTTCCTCGCCGAGTGCGAGCAGGGCCGCCAGATGGGCTTCGACGGCAAGACCCTCATCCATCCCGGCCAGATCGAGGGCGCCAACGCCGCCTTCGCGCCGTCCGAGCAGGCCGTCGCCGACGCGCGCGGCATCCTCGAGGCCTGGGAGGCCGGCGCCGGCAGCGGCGTCGTCACCTACAACGGCCGCATGGTGGAGAACCTGCACGTCGAGTCCGCCACCCGCACCCTGCGGATCCACGAGGCGATCACGGCACTTCAGTGATCTGATGCGCGGGTGACCCCGTCAGGTCGTGAGCTCGCGCACCAGACGCGCCGGGGCGGTGAGGCGGAACGAGGCGTCGAGGAGTTCGGCGACCTCGGCCCAGTCGACGGCGTCCGGCTCGGTGTCGAGCGTCAGGCCGAGCCAGCCCGAGGGCCCGAGGTAGGCCGGCACCCAGACCCGCGGATCGGCCAGCAGCCCCTCGCGCTCGGCGGGATCGGGCTGCACCATGATCGCCTGCTCGTGCTGCACCCAGGTGCCCTCGATGCGCTGGGAGCCGCCGTAGTAGGCGAAGACCTTGGTGGTGAAGAACGCGGGGCGGCCGTGGGTCACCTTCATGGCCGCGCCCGGGAACGTCAGCGCGAGGTCGCGCACCCGCTGGAACACCGGGTCGTCGTCGTCGAACATCTGCGGGTGGGCCACGGGACCAGCCTGAACGGCGGCCCCGCTCGGCGTCCAGAGGAGCGGCACGGGAGCATGGGCGCATGCGCGCCGTCGTCCAACGCACCACCTCCGCCAGCGTCACCGTCGACGGCGCGGTCGTCGGCGCCACCGAGGGGCCGGGACTGCTGGTCTACCTCGGCATCACCCACGACGACGGCGCGGCCGACGTCGCGTGGATGGCGCGCAAGGTGTGGGAGCTGCGGATCCTGCGCGAGGAGCGCAGTGCGGCCGAGGCCGGGGCGCCGGTGCTCGTCGTCAGCCAGTTCACCCTCTACGGCGACGCCCGGAAGGGACGTCGTCCCGGCTGGAGCGCCGCGGCCCCCGGACCCGTCAGCGAGCCGCTCTACGAGGCCTTCTGCACCGAGCTCGAGCGGCTCGGTGCCGTCGTGGCCCGCGGGATCTTCGGGGCCGACATGGCCGTGGCCGCGGTCAACGACGGCCCGATCACGCTCATCCTGGACTCGCCGCGCTGAGGCGGCCGGAGGGCGTCGTCCACAGGATCGGTCAGGCAAGACTGTCGGTCTGCGATGCAAGTCTTGCCTGACCGATGGCAGGAGTCACCGGGCGCCCGGTGACTCCTGACGCCGTCCCTCACAGCCCCGGAACCCGCACCCCCCGCTCCCGCGCGACCTCGACGGCGCGGGGGTAGCCGGCGTCGACGTGGCGCACCACGCCCATGCCGGGGTCGTTGGTGAGCACGGCCTCGATCTTCGCGGCGGCCAGGTCGGTGCCGTCGGCGACGATCACCTGGCCGGCGTGCATCGAGCGGCCGATGCCGACGCCGCCACCGTGGTGCAGGGAGACCCAGGTGGCACCCGAGGCGGTGTTGACCAGCGCGTTGAGCAGCGGCCAGTCGGCGATGGCGTCCGATCCGTCGGCCATCGCCTCGGTCTCGCGGTAGGGCGAGGCCACCGAGCCGCAGTCGAGGTGGTCGCGGCCGATGACGACGGGGGCGGAGAGCTCGCCGGTGCGCACCATCTCGTTGAACCGCAGGCCGGCGAGGTGCCGCTCGCCGTACCCGAGCCAGCAGATGCGGGCGGGCAGGCCCTGGAAGGCGACCCGCTCGCCGGCCATGGTGATCCAGCGGCGCAGCCGCTCGTTGTCGGGGAAGAGCTCGAGGATCGCCCGGTCGGTGGCGGCGATGTCGGCGGGGTCGCCCGAGAGCGCGGCCCAGCGGAACGGGCCCTTGCCCTCGCAGAAGAGCGGCCGGATGTAGGCGGGCACGAAGCCGGGGAAGGCGAACGCCCGGTCGTAGCCGCCCTTGCGGGCTTCGTCGCGGATCGAGTTGCCGTAGTCGAAGACCTCGGCGCCGCGGTCCTGGAACTCCACCATCGCCCGCACGTGGGCGGCCATCGAGGCCTGGGCCTCCTTGGTGAAGCCGTCGGGGTCGGCGGCGCGCCGCTGCTCCCACTCCTCGAACGGGACGCCGACCGGCAGGTAGGAGAGCGGGTCGTGCGCGGAGGTCTGGTCGGTGACGATGTCGATGGGTGCATCGATCTCCAGCAGCCGCGGGAACAGCTCGGCGGCGTTGCCCAGGACGCCGATCGAGAGCGGCCGGCGCTCGTCGCGCGCGGCGACGGCGAGCTCGAGGGCGTGCTCGAGGGAGTCGGCGCGCACATCGAGGTAGCGGTGCTCGATGCGCCGGTCGATGCGCGCGGAGTCGACGTCGATGCAGATCGCGACACCGTCGTTCATGGTGACCGCGAGCGGCTGGGCGCCGCCCATGCCGCCGAGGCCGGCGGTCAGGGTGATGGTGCCGGCCAGGGTGCCGCCGAAGCGCTTGTCGGCGACGGCCGCGAAGGTCTCGTAGGTGCCCTGGAGGATGCCCTGGGTGCCGATGTAGATCCACGAGCCGGCCGTCATCTGGCCGTACATCGTCAGGCCGAGCTCCTCCAGCCGCCGGAACTCCTCCCAGTTCGCCCAGTCGCCGACCAGGTTGGAGTTGGCGATGAGCACGCGCGGCGCCCACTCGTGAGTGCGGAAGACCGCCACCGGCTTGCCCGACTGCACGAGCATCGTCTCGTCGTCGCGCAGGTCGCGCAGCGTCGCCACCAGGGCGTCGTAGGCCTCCCACGACCGCGCGGCGCGGCCGGTGCCGCCGTAGACGACGAGGTCGGCGGGGTTCTCGGCGTTCTCGGGGTCGAGGTTGTTCATCAGCATGCGCAGCGGCGCCTCGGTCTGCCACGACCGGGCGGTGAGCTCGGTGCCGCGGGCGGCGCGGATGGGCAGGCGGGGGTTGGCGGTACGGGAGTCGGTCACTGGAGTTCTCCGATCACGGCGTGGACGGCGTCGAGGACGGCGCCCGAGGCGACGAGGGCGACAGCGGCCTCGAGCTCGGGAGCCAGGTGGCGGTCGGGGCCGGGGCCGGCGACGCCGGCGTCCCGGAGCGCCCGGACGACGGCCGCGGTGGCCGGCGAGGGCGCGAGCGGCGCGCGCAGGTCGAGGGCGCGCGCGGCGGTGAGGATCTCGATGGCGACGACGCGAGTGAGGCCGTCGACGGCCCGGCGCAGCTTGCGCGCGGCCGACCAGCCCATCGAGACGTGGTCCTCCTGCATGGCCGAGGAGGGGATCGAGTCGACCGAGGCGGGGCTGGCGAGCCGCTTGAGCTCGGAGACCACCGCGGCCTGGGTGTACTGGGCGATCATCAGGCCGCTGTCGACGCCCGGGTCGTGGGCGAGGAAGGCGGGCAGCCCGTGGTTGCGGCTGGTGTCGAGGAAGCGGTCGGTGCGCCGCTCGCTGATGCCGGCGACGTCGGCGGCGATGATCGCCAGGAAGTCGAGCATGTGCGCGACGGGCGCCCCGTGGAAGTTGCCGTTCGACTCCACGCGGCCCTCCTCGGGCAGCACGACCGGGTTGTCGACGGCGGCGGACAGCTCGCGCCCGGCGACGACGGCCGCGTACCCGAGGGTGTCGCGGGCCGCGCCGTGCACCTGGGGCGAGCAGCGCAGCGAGTAGGCGTCCTGCACGCGGTTGCAGTCGGGGCCGCGGTGCGAGGCGACGATGCCGGACCCGGCGAGCAGGGCCACCAGGTTCGCCGCGGACGCCGCCTGGCCGGGGTGGGGGCGCAGCGCCTGGAGCTCGGGCGCGAAGACCCGGTCGGTGCCAAGCTGGCCCTCCACCGACATCGCGGCGGCGACGTCGGCGGTGCGCAGCAGCATCCGCAGGTCGGCGATCGCCATCACCAGCATGCCGAGCATGCCGTCGGTGCCGTTGATGAGCGCGAGACCCTCCTTGGGCCCGAGCTCGACCGGCGCGAGGCCGGCGGCGGCGAGCGCCTCGGCGGCAGGGCGCAGGACGCCGTCCGCGTCGCGCACCTGCCCCTCCCCGATGAGTGCGAGGGCGCAGTGCGAGAGCGGGGCGAGGTCGCCGGAGCAGCCGAGCGAGCCGTACTCGTGGACGACGGGGGTGATGCGGTGGGTCAGCAGGTCGGCGAGCAGCTGGGCGGTGGCCGGCCGCACGCCGGTGTGGCCGGTGGCCAGCGTCGAGAGGCGCAGCAGCATCAGCGCCCGCACGACCTCGGTCTCGACCTCGGGGCCGGAGCCGGCCGCGTGCGAGCGCACGAGGGAGCGCTGCAGCTGGGCGCGCAGGTCGGCGGGGATGTGGCGGGTGGCCAGCGCCCCGAAGCCGGTGGAGATGCCGTACGCCGGCGTGGGCGCCTCGGCGAGCGCCTCGACGACGCCGCGGGCCCGGGCGATCGCAGCGACGGCGTCCTCGCCCAACCGGACGGGGGAGCCGTCGCGGGCGACCGCGATCACCTCCTCCGGGGTGACCGGGCCGACGCCGACGATGACGGGAGGTCTGGACATGTGTCCCATCCAACGCCGCCCCCGCCCCGGGCGGCAGATGCCACCCGCCGGAGCGGTCTCGGATCCGAGAATCCCTGCGGGGATGTCGATCCACGACCGCTCGGGACGGCGTCCGAGGCCGCACCCACCCGACCGGATCAGGGCCGGATGGCCCGCCCGGGCCATGTCCCCAGGCGACGTCGGCACCGGCCCGATCGAGGCTCGCCGCGACCGAACTGAGACACCGGCGAGCGAAATGCAGCGGATTCGGTCACACTGGGGCCGTTCAACCGATCAACCCCGTTCCGTCACGTGTCCGCCACTGAGAACCGCTCCCTCCGGGTCTTACGCCCCCCAGTGCGTCACACGTACCGCGCTTGAGGAGTAGCCACCATGTCCCGCCGTCTCGTTCCCGCGATCGCCGCCCTGGCCCTGGCCACGTCCGGCCTCGCCGCCGCGATCAGCCCCGCTGACGCGGCCCGGCCCGCCGAAGCGGCGTCCCCCGCCGCGGCCACGGCCGCCGCACCCACCCCGAGCACCAAGCTCGTCAAGTCCCCCTACGGCATGCGGGCCAGCGGCTACGGCACTCGTGTGCGGGGCGGCCAGATCCCGGCCGGCTCGGGCACCACGGCCTACGACTCCACCGGCTGCACCACCTCCATCGGCCGCGAGGCCGGCAACACCCAGGCGGGCGTGAACCTCCAGGGTCTGGGCACGGTGGGCGCGGTCGACACCTCGCTGCGCACCGAGAAGGTGAACGGTCAGATCGCCTCGGTCTCCGAGCACAAGGTCGCCGGCATCAACCTCGACCTCGGCGCCGGCACCGGCCTGTCGATCACCGCGATCAACACGATCGCGCGGGCCTACCACGACAAGACCGGCTTCCACGCCACCAGCGACACCACGATCGGCAACATCGTGCTGACCGTCGGCGGCATCGCGACCCCGATCCCGATCCCCGCCCCCGACACCCCGATCGTCATCCCCGGCCTGGTCTCGATCGAGGTCGGCCGCTCGGAGATCAAGGAGGGCCCCAACGGCGCCCAGGCGCGCGAGAAGGGCGTGCAGATCGAGATCCCCGGGGCCGGCGCGAAGCTGAAGATCGCGGCGAGCTTCGCCAGCATCGAGGACGGCGTCACCTTCGGCCCGCTGCACGGCAACGCCAGCACCACCCGCATCGCGGTGCTCGGCGACCTCATCACCAGCGGCCCGACCCTGAAGATCATCATGCCGTGCGCCGGCACCGGCGGCGAGGTCAAGAGCAAGGAGCTCGCGGGCGTCAACCTGGCCAACCAGCTCGTCATCGGCGCGGCCACCAGCACCCAGATGGGCAAGCAGTCCAAGACCCGTGCCATCGGCTTCGAGCAGGCGCAGGTCGCCAAGGTCGACCTCGGCAACGGCGCGCTGGTCATCAACGCCATCACCGGCCGCGTCAACGTCAGCCGCGTGAAGGGCAAGAAGGCGGTCGCGAACGCCAACGGCACCACCGTCGGCTCGATCATCGCCAACGGCCAGGAGCAGGCCATCCCCGACCCCGGTCAGGCGATCGAGATCCCGGGCCTGGCGAAGATCGCCTTCAACGTGCAGGAGAAGATCCCGGGCGGTCTGCACGTGATCGCCATCCAGATCACCCTGCTCGACGGCACCGCCGCGGTGATCAACATCGGCGAGGCCAAGCTCGCCATCCGCAAGGGCTGAGCGCCCGAGCACGTACTCCACGGGGGCGCGGATCGATCCCGATCCGCGCCCCTGCGGCATTTCGCGGGCCCCGGAGCGTGGCCGGCGCGACGACGGCGCGACGACGACAGTGCGACGACAGCGCGGCGCGCTGTGGCACGTCTCGCAGACCAGCGGGCAAGACAGCGCCGGGGCCTCGTCGTCCGGAGGCGTCTACTGGAACGGTGACGGCGACCGTGGACTCCCCCGCGACCACCATCGGCGAGGCCCGCCGGTGGGCGATCCTCGGCGCCTCCACGCTGGCCCAGGCGGCGGCCGCGGTGACGATCCACGGCCCTGCCTTCCTCATCCCCGCCCTCCACGACCGCGAGGGCCTCTCCCTGGCCGCAGCCGGCCTGGTGGCCGCCGCCCCGACCATCGGCGTGATGCTCACCCAGGTGGCCTGGGGCGCTTTCGTCGACCGCCGCGGCGAACGGTTGACCCTGCTGCTCGGCCTGGGCTCGACCGCGGTCGCAGGGCTGCTCGCCGCCCTGCTCGGCACGGGTGCGGGCGTCGCCGTCCTGGGGGCGGTGCTGCTGCTCGCCGGCGCCGCGGCCGCCAGCACCGGTGCCGCGAGCGGCCGGGTGGTGGTCGGCTGGTTCCCGCCGCACCGCCGCGGCGTCGCGATGGGCATCCGGCAGATGGCCCAGCCGGTCGGCGTCGGCATCGCGGCGATCTCCATCGCGGTCACGGCCGCCGAGGCCGGGCTGCGCGCCGCGCTGCTCATCCCGCTGGGCGCAGCGGTGCTCGCCGGCCTCCTGGTCGCGGTGGTCATCCTCGATCCCCCGCGTGGGGTCGTCACGGCCCACGAGGCCCGCAACCCCTATCGGGACGACGCCTACCTCGCCCGCATCCATGCGGTCTCGGTGCTGCTCGTCGTCCCCCAGTTCCTGGTGTGGACCTTCGCTCTGGTGTGGCTGGTGCAGGACCGCGACTGGTCGCCCGGGGCAGCGGGCCTGCTCGTCGCGATCGCCCAGGTGGCCGGCGCCCTGGGTCGCATCGGCGCGGGCGCCCTGAGCGACGTCGTCGCGAGCCGCCTGCGCCCGTTGCGGTGGGTCGCCATCGCGGCGGGCGCCACCATGGCGGCCCTCGGCCTGGCCACCGGCGCCGACCTCGGCATCGCGGTCGCGCTGGTCGTGCTCGCGACCGTGCTGACGGTGGCCGACAACGGACTGGCGTTCACCGCCGTGGCCGAACGAGCCGGGCCGGCGTGGTCGGGGCGCGCCATGGGCGTGCAGAACACCGCGCAGTACCTCGCCGCCTCCCTGGTGCCGCCGATCGCGGGATGGTCGGTGACGCACGGCGGCTACGCGCTCACCTTCGGTGCCGCGGCCCTGTTCCCGCTGCTGGCGATCGGGCTGGTGCCGGTGCGCGACGAGGCGCCGCTGACCTGAGAGGCTGGCCCGGTGAGCCAGGTACCTGCCGCCACCCGCACCCTGCGGGTCCTGCGCTTCCTGGCCAGCCAGCCCGACCCGGTGCCTCTGGACCGGATCGCGCGCGCCTGTGATCTCCCGCGCTCGACCGCCTACCACCTGCTCGGGGTGATGGTGGCCGAAGGCTTCGTGACCCACCTCGTCGACGAGCACCGCTTCGGACTCGGGGTCGCCGCGTTCGAGGTCGGCAGCGGCTATGTGCGCCAGGAGCCGCTCCAGCGCATCGCCCGGCGACCGCTGGCCGACCTGGTCGACCGGGCCGGGGAGTCGGCCCACCTCGCGGTGCTCCACGGCCGCGACGTCCTCTACGTGCTCGAGGAGCGCGCGCCGGGCCGACCGCCCCTCATCACCGACGTCGGCGTGCGGCTGCCCGCGCACCTGACCGCCAGCGGCCGCGCGCTGCTGAGCGGGCTCCCGGCCGCCCAGGTGCGGGCGCTCTATCCCTCGGCCGAGTCGTTCACCGATCGCACCGGCGCCGGGCCGCGCACCCCGAGCGCGCTGCGTGCCCTGCTGGTCGAGACCCGCGCCCGCGGCTGGGCCGTCGAGGACGGCGAGATCACCGCCGGGTTCGCCAGCGTGGCCGCCGCGGTGCGCGATCACAACGGGTTCCCCGTCGCCGGCATCGCCCTCACCTACGCGGTCGGCGAGCAGACGGACGCCGCCCCCGCCGCGACCCGACTGGCCCGCGAGGTCACCCGGACGGCGACCCTGCTCACCCGGCGCCTGGGCGGGACCGCGCGCTGATCCGACCCGGAGAGGTGGGCCCAGGCCCGTTCCGGAAGCATCGGCCGGTACCGGCTGTTCTCCCCGCATGACCGATGAACCCACCGCTTCCCACGTCGTCCTCACCGGCGGCACCGGCTACATCGGGCGGGCCGTGCTCGCCCATCTGCTCACCTCCGGGCACCGGGTGACCGCCATCGTGCGCAGCCAGGCCAGCGCCCAGGTCGTCGACGAGGCCGGCGCGACGCCGCTGGTCGGCGACCTCTTCGACAGCGCCTGGCTGGCCGAGCAGCTGCGCGGAGCCGACGCTCTGGTGCACACCGCCGCCGGCAGCGACGCCGACGATGCCCGCCTCAACGACGCCGTCATCGCCGCGGCACTCGAGGCCTTCGCCGGCACCGAGAAGCCCTTCGTGCACACCGGCGGCATCTGGACCTACGGCGCGAACAGCGCGATCACCGAGGACTCCCCCGCCGATCCTCCGGCCATCACCGCCTGGCGGGTCGCGGGCGAGGAGAAGGTGCTGACCTCCGGGCTCCGGGCCTCGGTCGTGCGCCCCGGCATCGTCTACGGCCACGGCGGCGGCATCGCCGCGATGGCGCTCGTCGGCGCTCCCCGCGACGCCGAGGGACGCCGCGTGCTGGTCGGCTCCGGCGAGCAGCACTGGACCACCGTTCACGTCGAGGACCTCGCCGACCTCTACGTCCGCGTGCTCGAGCAGGCTCCGGGCGGCCAGGCCTACCTGGGCGTGGCCGGGGCGAGCCCGACGGTGCGCGAGCTGGGCGAGGCCCTGGGTCCCGTCGTCGCCGGCTCGGGCCTCGAGGCGGTCGAGCGCTTCGGCGCACCGTTCGCCGAGGCTCTGCTGCTCGACCAGCAGGCCGTCGGCAACCGAGGCGCCGAGCTCGGGTGGACGCCGTCCCACCCCACGCTCGTCGAGCTCCTCGCGGCGGGGTACCCCGCCGACCGCTGAGGATGGTCCGGACCTGCCGGGGGCGAATCCGGCGGATCCCTCGACAAAGAACCTGAAACTGTGTCAGGTTCTGGGGGATCCCCCGGAGGTACCCCGTGCACCGCACCCCCCTCGGGCCCCTGGCCCGCCTCACCTGCTCGACCGTCGTGGCCGTGGCCGTGGTCACGGCCGCCCTCGTGCTGCCCGGCGACACCACCGGCCGTGGCGGCACGCCCGTCCTCGCCGGCGGCATGCAGACCTACAGCGACCTGGTGAAGCAGACCCAAGGCCTCCCGCACCACGCGGTCGCGGGGGCTCCGCCGACCGCCTACGAGGACGAGCGCACCCGCAACGCGATCTCCCGGTCGATCGACCCGGCGACGGTCGACGCCGTCGAGGCCGACGACCCGACGACGCCCCTGCAGCGCGCCATCGCCCGCGGGTACGTCGAGCGCGAACGGGCCATGGCCGACCCGGAGCTGCGCGGCGTCCCGTTGCGCGCACCGCGGCGGCTGCACCCCCAGAACCGCTACGCCCTCGCCGGCGGCTGCTACCGCCTCACGCCGTCCTCCGGGCCGCTGTTCTTCCAGGCCACCGACCTGGGCCGGTACCTGCTCTACACCTCCGACCGCCGCTTCGTCGGCAGCGGAGGGGAGATCGTCGACGCCCCGGCCGACGACACCGTCTGGACCGTCCGGCCAGCGGGCGGCGGCCGCTACTCCTTCACCCCGGCGGCGGGCGGCGCGTCGTCCGCCCCGCTGAGCATCGCGGGCCGGACGGCGCTGCTGCCCACACGCGCCACCGGCTGCACCGCCTACCCCGAGTCGCAGGTGAACGTGCAGGGCGATCCGACCGGCGGCGTGACCCCGTTCCAGGAGGTGCGGGGCTACGTCGACGCGCACACCCACGGCATGGCCTTCGAGTTCCTCGGCGGTCACGCCCACTGCGGCAAGCCGTGGGACCGGTTCGGCGCGCCGTACGCGCTCGTCGACTGCCCCGACCACACCGCCACCGGCGGCTACGGCGCCGTCCTCGAGGCGATCCTCTCGGGCAAGCCCTCCCACGACCCGGTCGGCTGGCCCACCTTCAAGGACTGGCCGGCGCCCCACTCCCTCACCCACGAGGGCACCTACTACAAGTGGATGGAGCGGGCCTGGCGCGGCGGCCTACGGCTGTTCACCAACCTGCTGGTCGAGAACAACCAGCTGTGCCAGATCTACAGCTCCCTCTACGCCCCGCTCGACCACAACTCCTGCGACGACATGGACTCCGTGCGGCTCCAGGCCCGGGACATGTACGCCTTCCAGGACTACATCGACGCCCAGTGGGGCGGGCCGGGCAAGGGCTGGTACCGCATCGTGAAGAACCCCTTCGAGGCCCGCAGGGTCATCAACGCCGGCAAGATGGCGGTGATCATGGGCATCGAGACCTCGGTGCCGTTCGGCTGCACCTTCAAGCGGACGCCGTTGCGCGGCGACGTCCCGGCCTGCTCGGCCGACGACATCGACCGGCAGGTCGCCGAGGTGCACCGCATGGGCGTGCGCCAGATGGAGCTGGTCAACAAGTTCGACAACGCCCTGTCGGGGATCGCCGGCGACAACGGCAGCACCGGCGTCCTGGTCAACGGCGCGAACTTCCTCGAGACCGGCACCTTCTGGGACATGCGGCACTGCGAGCCGGCCGACGGCGAGAGCTCCGACCACGACCAGTACGCCGCCCCCGACATCACCGCCGGCCAGCAGGACGCCCTCTTCGGCGCGGTCGCGCAGGTCGCCGGGCTCGCCTCCCTGCCCGCGCTGCCGTTCTATCCGCCCGCACCGCACTGCAACGCCCGCGGCCTGACGACGCTGGGCGAGCACACCATCGACCAGCTCATCAAGCGGAAGATGGTCTTCGACCCCGACCACATGAGCGTCAAGGCGCGCAACGAGGCACTCGACCACATCGAGACGACCGGCTACCACGGCATCGTCTCCAGCCACTCCTGGTCGACGCCGGACGCCTACCCGCGCATCTATGAGATGGGCGGCTTCATCACCCCCTACGCCGGCGACTCCACCGGCTTCGTCGACAAGTGGCGCCGCCACGTCGGCTGGGCCGACCCGCGGTACTACTTCGGCATGGGCTACGGCGCCGACATCAACGGCCTCGGCGCCCAGGGCAACCCGCGCGGCGCCGACGCGAAGAACCCCGTCACCTACCCCTTCACCGGACTCGGCGGGGTGCGCATCGACCGCCAGGTCAGCGGCGAACGCGTCTTCGACATCAACGTCGACGGCGTCGCGCAGTACGGCCTCTACCCCGACTGGATCGAGGATATCGCGCACGTCGCCGACAGCGTCGACCCGCAGGACGGCGACGGCGCCGCCATCACCGAGGACATGACCCGTGGCGCGGAGGCCTACCTGCAGATGTGGGAGCGGGCCTACGGCATCGCCCCGGACTCCTGCCGCAACCCCGGCAACCGGCAGCAGGTGGACGCCGTCCGCCGGGCGCTGCGGCCCGGGATGTCCACCACCGCGGTGATGCGGGCGGTCGGCCAGCCCTACACCCGTCTGGGTCGCACGTTCGGGTTCTGCGCACGCACCTCGAGCGACCCGAAGGTCCTGATGACCGCGACCTTCGACCGCGGCGGGCACCTGCTGGCCGTGCGCTCCTGACCCGATCCCGGCCCGATCCCGGCCCGATCCCGGTGGGCGACGTGGCGAAGTCCACATCGCCCTCCGGGTGAAGTTACCTGCGGGTAGGATTCCCCTCGTCCTACGGACGCGCCCCCCGGGTGCGGCCGTCGGTCACTAGGCTCAGCCTGCTCGTCACGCCGATCGGGGCGGACGGGCTGCCGACGACGAGGAGTGCACCCCGGCATGCAGACCTTCGCCATCATCGTGTCCTTGGCCGTGACAGCCGTCGCGGTCGTGCTCACGACGCTCGCGGTTCGCCGCATGCTCGCGGTGATCCGGATGGGCCAGCCGGCCCTCCAGCGCACCGACGACCCGGCGGCCCGCACGGTGACGATGTTCAAGGAGACCTTCGTCCACACGCGGATGCTCCAGTGGCACTGGGTCGGCATCATGCACTGGTTCGTCTACGCGGCGTTCCTCATCCTCTCCTCGGCCGTGTTCACCGGCTACTTCCAGCTCTTCGACCCCGAGTTCGCGCTGCCGATCATCGGCCACTTCTTCCTCTTCGAGTGGGTCTGCGAGTTCATCGGCCTGCTCAGCACGATCGGCATCGTCTTCCTCATCGTCTACCGCCAGCTGAACCACCCGCGGAACCAGGGCCGCCAGAGCCGGTTCTTCGGCTCGCGCCAGTGGATGGCCTACTTCGTCGAGGCCATGGCGCTGCTCGAGGGCGCGGCGATCCTGTTCATCCGCGCCGCGGAGTACAACCTCGGCCAGGCCCACGGCGAGGACGCCGACAAGTACTCGGCCTTCCACTTCCCGCTGTCCTCGATCATCGCCGGGGCGTACCCGAGCGGCACCGACTCCATCGGCACCCTCGAGAACCTCATCTACGGCATCGCGACCTTCAAGATCCTGCTCGCGATGATCTGGCTGATCGTCATCTCCAGCAACCTGACCATGGGCATCGCGTGGCACCGGTTCACCGCGTGGCCCAACATCTGGTTCAAGCGCGAGTCCGACGGCAGCACCGCCCTCGGCGCCGCCAAGCCGCTCACCTCGAACGGCAAGGCGATCACGCTGGACGACGTCGACGACCTCGACGAGGACTCCGTGCTCGGCGTCGGCTCGATCGAGGACTTCTCCTGGAAGGGCATCCTCGACTTCACCACCTGCACCGAGTGCGGCCGCTGCCAGTCGCAGTGCCCCGCCTGGAACACCGAGAAGCCGCTGTCGCCGAAGCTGCTGATGATGGGGCTGCGCGAGGCCGCCTACGCCAAGGCGCCGTACCTGCAGACCCCCGAGGACCAGCGCGACGCGCTGCCCGAGGAGATCAAGCGCGAGGGCGAGCGTCCGCTCGTCGGCGAGACCGGCGACAGCTGGTTCTACATGCCCGAGGACGGCTCGGCGGTCATCGACCCCGACGTCCTGTGGAGCTGCACCACCTGCGGCGCCTGCGTGCAGCAGTGCCCCGTCGACATCGAGCACGTCGACCACATCGTCGACATGCGCCGCTACCAGGTGCTCGTGGAGTCGAACTTCCCCGCCGAGCTCAACGGCCTCTTCAAGCGCATGGAGAGCAAGGGCAACCCGTGGGGCATGTCGCCCAACGACCGCCTCGACTGGGCCAAGGACCTCCCCTTCGAGGTCAAGGTCGTCGGCGAGGACATCGAGTCCCTCGACGAGGTCGACTGGCTGTTCTGGGTCGGCTGCGCTGGCGCCTACGAGGACCGTGCGAAGAAGACCACCCGCGCCGTGGCCGAGCTGCTCGACATGGCCGGGGTGACCTTCGGCGTCCTGGGCAACGGCGAGACCTGCACCGGCGACTCCGCGCGCCGCGCCGGCAACGAGTTCGTCTTCCAGGGTCTCGCCCAGCAGAACATCGAGACCTTCTCTGAATTCAAGGTCAAGAAGGTCGTCTCGACCTGCGCCCACTGCTTCAACACGCTGCGCAACGAGTACAAGCAGTTCGGCATCGAGCTCGAGGTCGTCCACCACACCCAGCTGCTCAACCGCCTCGTGCGCGAGGGCAAGCTGACCCCGGTCCAGGACGGCGCCGGCGCCCACAAGCGCTCGATCACCTACCACGACCCGTGCTACATCGGCCGCCACAACGGCGTCTACACCCCGCCCCGCGAGCTGCTCCAGGTGCTGCCCGGTGCGGAGTTCGTCGAGGTCGAGCGCAGCGCCGAGCGCTCCTTCTGCTGCGGCGCCGGTGGCGCCCGCATGTGGATGGAGGAGAACCTCGGCGAGCGGATCAACATGAACCGCACCGACGAGCTGGTGGCCTCCAACGCCGACCAGATCGCCGTCGGCTGCCCGTTCTGCCGCGTGATGATCTCCGACGGCCTGACGATGAAGCAGAGCCGCGGCGAGGCACGCGAGGAGGTCGAGGTCCTCGACGTCGCGCAGATGCTGCTGGCCTCGGTGAAGGGCGAGCAGGCCACCAAGCTCAAGCCCGGCGAGGGCGCGCCGGTCGGCCGCACCGCCGAGCCCGCCGCTGCTCCGGCCGCCGCTCCGGCTGCGGCCGCCACGGCGACCCTGACCGCCGAGCCGGAGGCGGAGGCGGCTCCCGCCGCGCCCGCCACCGGTGGCGGCTCGGGCGGCTCCCTCTTCGGTGACGCTCCGGCGGCCGAGCCCGCCGCGGGTGGCTCGGGTGGCTCGCTGTTCGGCGACGCCCCCGCGGGCGGCTCGCTGTTCGACAGCCCGGCGCCTGCGGAGGAGAAGCCCGCCTCGGGTTCGCTGTTCGACACCCCGGCCCCGGCCGAGGAGAAGCCCGCCTCGGGTTCCCTCTTCGACACCCCGGCCCCCGCCGAGGAGAAGCCCGCCTCGGGTTCCCTCTTCGACACCCCGGCCCCCGCCGAGGAGAAGCCCGCGGCGAGCACCGACCTCGGCGCCGGCGGTTCGCTCTTCGACCTCGGCACGCCCGCCGAGGAGCCCGCCCCGGCCCCGCAGGCCGCAGCCCCGGCAGCCCCCGCGGCTCCGGCAGACCCGGCGCCGAGTGCCGACCTGTCCAGCGGCGGCTCGCTCTTCGACATCGCGGCTCCGGCCGAGGCTCCGAAGGCCGAGGCACCGAAGGCCGAGGCACCCGCACCGGCCCCGGCCGCCGCACCGGCGCAGCCGGAGGCCGCGGCTCCCGCACCGGAGGAGCCGAGCATCGACCTCTCCAGCGGGTCGCTGTTCGACATCGCCGCACCGGCCGCGCCTGCCGCCCCTGCCGCACCGGCTCCCGCGGCAGCACCGGCCGAGCCGGAGCCCGCGGCGGCCACCCCCGAGCCGGAGCCCGAGGTCGCGGTCGAGGAGGTCGCGGTCGAGGAGGTCGCGGTCGAGGAGGTCGCGGTCGAGGAGACCACCGCACCGGAGGCCCCGGCTGCGGAGGCCCCGGCAGCGGAGGCCCCGGCAGCGGAGGCCCCGGCAGCGGAGAAGCCGAAGCCGACCGTCAGCGGCGAGGCGCACACGCCCCGCACCGACGTCGACATCAACGAAGGCGGATCGCTCTTCGACCTGTGAGCCACCCGGCTCGCCACGCCCGCGGGGGCCGCACCGACACCGGTGCGGCCCCCGCGGCGTCTCCGGGGTCCCCGGGGTTCGCTGCCGACGTCCCAGGGAGTGGACCCCGACGTGACGACCGCCACAGGCCCTCGTTGATCGGGCGTGCGTCCTCTCCGCCCCCTCCTCGCCCTGGCAGCCGCCTGCACCGTGGTCGTGACGATCCTCCCGACCGCGGAGGCCGCCAGCGCCGTCCGCAGCGTCCGCACCGAGCAGCCCACCGCCTCGCACCACCGGTCGCAGGCCTGGTCGCCGCGACCGGCCCAGTACCCCGGTACGGTCGTGCGCCGCGACCTGGCGATCCCGATGTCGGACGGCGTCGTCCTGCGCGGCGACCTCGTGCTGCCCGCCGACGCGTCGGGAACCGCGGTCGAGGGACGGTTCCCCGTGATCGTCACGATCACGGCCTACAACAAGACCGTGCTCGCCTCCTCCCCGCTGGGCGGCGGCAGCGCCGACTACCTCGTCCGCCGGGGCTACGCACAGCTGACCGTCGACGCGCGCGGCACCGGCAGCTCCGCCGGCCAGTGGGGCGCCTTCAGCGCCCGGGAGGGCCAGGACGCCGTCGAGATCATGCGGTGGGCGCATCGACAGCCGTGGAGCGACGGCCGCACCGGCATGAGCGGCCCCTCCTACATGGGCATCAGCCAGATCTTCGCCGCCGCGGGTCGCCCGCCGGGCCTCAAGGCGATCTTCCCGCAGGTGCCGGGCGCCGACGTCTACCGCGACATCGTCGCCAGCGGCGGCCAGGTCGACGCCAGCTTCATGCCGCTGTGGCTGGGCCTGGTCACCGGCGCGGGCGTCGTCCCGCCGGCCGTGACCGCCACCGACCCGCAGGCCGGCCTCTCCACCTTCGCCGACCATCTCCTCGGCGCGGCGGGCTTCACCCTGCCGCTCATCCCCGAGGCGCTGCTCAGCGGCGAGCAGGCCTACGACGGCCCGTTCTACGCCGAGCGCTCCCCCATCAACGTCATCGACCGGGTGCGGGTGCCTACCCTGCTCATCAGCGGCGAGTACGACCTCTTCCAGCGCGGCACGCCCCTGCTCTTCGAACGTCTCCAGGCCAACGGCGTCCCCACGAAGCTGATCATCGGCCCGTGGGATCACCTGCAGGCCTCTGCGGGCACCGGCCTGGCCGACGCCGGCCACGGCACGTTGAGCGAGCTGCAGCTGCGCTGGTTCGACCACTGGGTGCAGGGCCGTCCCGACCCGACGCTCGACGACGACATCGCACCGCTGACCTACTACGAGCAGGGCAGCGGACGCTGGCGCACCGCCCCCGACTGGATCGGACGCCGGCAACGCGCCACCACGTTCCGGCTCTCCGGCTCCGCGACCCCCGGCACGCCCGGCGGGCTGACGACGAGCTCGGCCGACACGGGCACCGCGGCGATCCCGCCGATCCCGGCGGCGGGGCTGTGCACCCGCTCGACGAACCAGTGGACCGCCGGCATCCCGAACCAGTCGCCCTTCCCGAACCCGTGCCTGAGCGACAACCGGCTCAACGACCTCGCGGGCGTCACCTTCGACACCGCGCCGCTGAAGCGGGCCGTCTCGATCCAGGGCCCCATCAACGCCCGGCTCTACACCTCGGTCACCTCGCTCGGCGGTGACGGCATGCTCTCGGTGGCGGTCGAGGACGTCGCCCCCGACGGCTCGGTCAGCCGCCTCACCGGCGGCTGGCAGGTGCTGTCGTTCCGGGCGCTGGACCGGGCGCGTTCGCGCTACCTCGGCGGGCGGCTGATCCAGGCCTTCCACCCGTTCACCGCCGCCTCGAAGCAGGCGGTGCCGAGCGGGGCGATCGTGCCGGTCGACGTCGAGGTCTTCCCGACCGCGGCCCGCATCGCGCCCGGCCATCGGCTGCGCATCGCGGTCCAGGCCTACGACACCCCGCACCTGGTGCCGACGCTGTCGGACCTGGTGAACGGCCTCGGCGTCATGACGGTGCACACGGGTGGGGACACGCCGTCCGTGCTGACGGTCCCCACCCTGCGCTGAGCCGGTCCGGCCCGGTGCGAGCTCAGTCGACCGCGCGGTGCCAGAACCGGGCGATCAGCCCGGCCACCGCTCCGCCGAGGATCGGCGCTGCCACGAACACCCACTGCTGGCCCAGCACCGAGGGCACGAACAGCGCCGGCGCGATCGAGCGGACGGGGTTGAGGGAGGCGTTGGTGACCGGCGCGGCGACCAGGATGAGGGAGGTCAGGGTGAGTCCGATGACCAACGGCGTCAGCGCGGTGCTGTGGCCGCGTGCGGTGACCAGCGCGATGACGAGCACGAAGACGCCGGTGAGCACCAGCTCGAGCGCGAAGGCGCTGGCGAGGTCGTAGCCGCCGGGCGAGTGCGAGCCGTAGCCGGTGGTGGCGAACCCGCCCGCGGTGGCACTGCCGGGCCGACCGGAGGCCACCTCGTAGAGCACCGCCGCACCTGCGATGCCGCCGGCCAGCTGGGCCAGCACGTACGGGATCACCGCCACGACGGGCAGCCGACCGGCGACCGCCATCCCGACGGTGACCGCGGGGTTGAAGTGGCCGCCCGAGAGGTGGCCGAGCGCCGAGCCCATCGCGGTGACGGCGATGCCGAACGCGAGCGCGACGCCGATGGGGCCGATCACGTCGCCGGTGAGGACGGCGGCCCCGAGCCCGCCGACGACGAGGACGAAGGTGCCGATCGCCTCGGCCCCGCAGGTGCTGAGGTCAACGGCTCGAGGGGCCGCTGGGGAGGTGACGGTCTGGGAGGTGCTGAGCGTGGACGCCATGGATCCCTCCTGGGAACGGGCGGGCCCCCGATGGCCCGCCGACCCCTCCATGGTGTGCACATGGAACGCGAAAGCGTGAAGTGGAACACATCACGCAGGGAAGGCTCTGCTGATCGAGGAAAGCCTTGCCTGGCACGGGATTCCGGCCGGTGGTCGAGGTGCGAGCGCACGCGAGCCGCACCGGTCACTGAGGTGCGAGCGCACGCGAGCCGCACCGGTCACTGAGGTGCGAGCGCAGCGAGCCGCACCGGTGGTCGAGGTGCGAGCGCACGCGAGCCGCACCGGCCACTGAGGTGCGAGCGCAGCGACCCTCGAAGTGCCCGCACCCGCAAGCACACCGGTACCGGACGCCGTCCAGGTGCGGAGGTTTCGAGGCCCTCGCCCAGGGGCTCGGGCACCTCAACCACCGACGCCCCCGGCCACTGAGGCGCGAGCGCAAGCGAGCCTCGACGTGCCCGCACCCGGGAGTCAGCGCTCGGCAGGCTCCGCGGGAGCCTTCTCGGCCGGCACCGTCACGGGCCGGAGCCGGGCCCAGGCCAGGAAGACCAGGCCGACGACCAGCAGCCCGAGTCCGGCCCAGAGGTTGGCGTTGATGCCGCCGGTCTTGGACTCCTCGGTGTCACCGAAGGCGCCCATGAGCGTGAGCACGAGTCCGTAGACGCCGAGCAGTCCGCCGATGATGGTGCGGATGTCGAAAAGGCCGGCGGTGCGCCGTCCGGTGGAGGTCGTGGCCATGGCGGTGATCCTTTCGGAGCCGGTCAGAAGGCGAAGTTGAGGACGACGACGAGGGCCAGCGCGATGCCGGCGAGCGGCAGCGTGCGGCGGTACCACGGGTACCCGGCCTCGTCCGGGTCGACGAGGTCCTCACGCGCGGTCTCGGAGTACACGAGTCCGCGCAGTTCCTCGACCGGCTTCGGCGTCGTCACCAACGAGACGGCGATGCTCAACACGACGTCGACGACGAACGCGGTGGAGGCCGCGAGGAAGGAGGCCCCCTGGCCCGAGACCCCGATGACGCCGAGGCTCGCGGACCCGAAGGCGTCCTCGCTGAGGAAGGCGATCGTGACCGCCGAGAGCGTGCCGGCGACCAGACCGACCCAGCCCGCGGTCGCGGTCATGCGCTTCCAGAACATGCCGAGGATGAAGGTCGCGAACAGCGGGGCGTTGAAGAACCCGAAGAGGGTCTGCAGGTAGGTCATGATGTTGCTGAAGTTCGAGGCCAACCCCGCGGTGAAGATCGCGATGACGGTGGCCGCCACCGTCGCCAGGCGACCGACCTTCAGGTAGTAGTCGTCGGAGCGGTCCTTGACCACGTACTGCTGCCACAGGTCGTAGCTGAGCACGGTGTTGAACGCCGAGATGTTGGCCGCCATGCCGGCCATGAACGCCGCGAGCAGACCCGTGATCGCCAAGCCCAGCAGGCCGTTGGGCAACAGGTCGCGCATCAGGTAGATGAGGGCGTCGTTGTAGGTGACGCCGTCGCCGGAGGCGCCGCCCGCCACACTCTGACCGGCCTTCACCTGGGCGATCTCGGTGACGAGCACCGCCGCGATCATGCCCGGCAGGATCGTGATGAAGGGGACGAACAGCTTCGGGAACGCGCCGATGATCGGGGTCTTGCGGGCCGAGGAGATCGAGTCGGTCGCCATGGCGCGCTGCACCTCGACGAAGTTCGTCGTCCAGTAGCCGAAGGAGAGCACGAAGCCGAGGCCGAAGACGATGCCGACGACCGAGAGCCAGTCGGAGCTGAAGCCCGACAGTGCGTTGCCGGGCCAGGAGTTGAGCTGCTGGGCGGCGCTCGGGGCGTCGCCGACCCCGGCGGCCGCGGTGATCTTGTCCTTCAGCCCGTCCCAGCCGCCGACCCGGTGCAGGCCGATCAGGGTGAGCGGCAGCAGGGCCGCGACGATGACGAAGAACTGCAGCACCTCGTTGTAGATCGCCGCCGAGAGACCGCCGAGGGTGATGTAGGAGAGCACGATGACGGCGGCCACGATCAGGGCGACCCACAGCGGCCAGCCGAGCAGCGCGTGCACGATGCTGCCGAGCAGGTAGAGGTTGATGCCGGCGATGAGCAGCTGGGCCAGCGCGAAGGAGAGCGCGTTCACCAGGTGCGCGCCCGTGCCGAAGCGGCGGCGCATGAACTCCGGCACCGAGCGCACCTTCGAGCCGTAGTAGAACGGCATCATCACCACGCCGAGGAAGAGCATCGCGGGGATAGCGCCGATCCAGAAGTAGTGCACCGACGGCAGGCCGTACTGGGCGCCGTTGGCCGACATGCCCATGATCTCGACGGCGCCGAGGTTGGCCGAGACGAAGGCCAGACCCGTCACCCAGGCCGGCAGCGACCGGCCGCTGAGGAAGAAGTCGACGGAGTCCGAGACCTGCCGCCGCGCCACGACCCCGATGCCCAGCACCACCGCGAAGTACAGCGCGACGATGAGGTAGTCGACCGCGTGCGCGTCGATGAGGGTGTCAGCGGCCAGGGGCGCCATGGGTCTCCTTCGCGGGTGAGGTCCGAAACCTCCGAGACGCTAGCCGCGTCGCGCTGAGGGGACCCTCATCCCTACGAGTACGGACCATCCGCGATGCGGATCACGCCGGCCGCGGCATCAGTCGCGGACGGCGGCGCCCCGACGCCAGTACCCCATGAAGGCGACCTGCCGGCGGGGGAGGCCGAGATCCTGCACGAGGGCGCGGCGCAGCGCGGTGACGACGCCCGCCTCGCCGGCGATCCACGCGTAGAGGTCATCGTGCGGCCCGGCCTCGACCCCTTGCTCGACGTCCTCGCCGGAGGAGGAGAACACCGGCGTCTCCCACAGGTCGGGGTCGACGTCCTCGACCTCGGGGAGCGCGAGGGCGGCGGCGTCCTCGCGGCGCAGGTACGCGAGCACCGCCGGGCCGAGGTGGGTGCCGTGGGCCGCGCCGTCGCGCGGCAGCCACTGCAGGGCGATGGAGTCCGGGTGCGGCAGGTCGAGGACGTCGGCGCTGGTGGGCACCTCGACGAACGCGACGCCCCTGGCGCCCGGGGGCGGGTCGGCGAGGATCGCGGCGATCGCCGGCAGCGCGGTCTCGTCGCCCGCCAGCAGCAGCCGGGACGCCGTCCCGGGCTCGAACTCGATGCCGCCGAAGAGGTGTCCGCGCCGGGGGGCCACCAGGCCGACCCGGTCGCCGACCTGGGCGGCCTCTGCCCACCGGGCGCCGGGACCGAGCGGTGTCTCGGGGGTGGCGGGGTGCACGACGATGTCGACGACCACGCGGGTCTGCTCCCCCGTGCCGACGACGTCGCGCACGGTGTAGGTGCGCAGGTGACCGCGGCCGGGCTGCGGGCGCTCGCGCCACTCGGCGTACCAGTGCTCGCCGAGGGTCGCCAACGGGTCGAGCCGCTCGCCCGGCGCCGGGACGATCAGCTTGATGCGCTGGTCGGCGAGGCTGCGGCGCCCCTCGACACCGAACTGCGCCAGCGCGGGCGAGGCCAGCGCGACGCGGACGAAGGACGGCGAGGGCCGCTCGACGGCGACGACCTCGACCTCCTCGAGGAGGAGCGGGCGGGCGGTGGCGAGCACAGGGACTCCGATCAGCTGGATAAGGTTAGGCTTACCTTAGCTGACGCCCTGCAGGTTTCCCCGGTCAGCCGGGGAAACCTGATGTTGTTGGGCGAAGTTTCGCTCCACAACATCGGGTTTCGCCCCCCAAGTCCCGCGCTCGGACGGCGCGGCGGCGCCTCAGATCGGGGTGCGGTGGAAGTTCTGGAACGACCGGGACGGCGTGGGGCCGCGCTGGCCCTGGTAGCGCGATCCGTACTTCTCCGAGCCGTAGGGGTGCGCGGAGGCCGAGGTGAGGCGGAAGAAGCAGAACTGGCCGATCTTCATGCCCGGGTAGAGCTTGATCGGCAGGGTCGCGACGTTGGCGAGCTCGAGGGTGACGTGCCCGGAGAACCCCGGGTCGACGAAGCCGGCGGTGGCGTGGGTGAGCAGGCCGAGGCGGCCGAGGGAGGACTTGCCCTCGACCCGCGCGGCGATGTCGTCGGGCAGCGTCACGACCTCGTAGGTCGAGCCGAGCACGAACTCGCCGGGGTGCAGGATGAACGGCTCGTCGCCGTCGGGCTCGACGACGCGGGTGAGGTCGGACTGGTCGGCCGCCGGGTCGATCGAGGGGTACTTGTGGTTGTCGAAGACGCGGAAGTACCGGTCGAGACGCACGTCGATCGACGAGGGCTGGAGCATCGCCTCGTCCCACGGGTCGAGGGCGATCCGCCCGGCGTCGATCTCGGCGAGGATGTCCCGGTCGCTCAGCAGCACGGCGGGAGCCTATCGCCCGCGGCCCGGACGCCGGGGGCGCGACCGCGGCCCGATCCCGGCCCGTAGGGTCGGGGCCGTGGCACCGCATCCCTACACGCGCTACGTGGCCCTCGGCGACTCCTTCACCGAGGGCGTCGGCGACGTCGACGCGACCCGGCCCAACGGCGTCCGCGGCTGGGCCGACCGGGTCGCCGAGGTGCTGGCATCGCAGTCGGAGGGCTTCGGCTACGCCAACCTCGCGATCCGCGGCCGCAAGCTGCTGCCGGTCATCGCCGAGCAGCTCGAGCCCGCCCTCGCCCTCGAGCCCGACCTCGTCACCCTCTACGCCGGCGCCAACGACATCCTGCGCCCCAGCGTCGACCTCGACACCTTGGCTACGGCCTACGACGACGCCGTCGCCCGACTCGCCGCCACCGGCGCCCGGGTGCTCGTGTGGACGGCGTTCGACCCCGGCGGGTCGGCCACCTACCGCCTGCTGCGGGGCCGCTTCGCGCTCTACAGCGAGTTCGTGCGCGAGACCGCCGACCGCCACGGCGCGACGGTCGTCGACTTCTGGCGGCTGCGGGAGTACCGCGACTGGCGCTACTGGGACGCCGACCGCATGCACATGGGCCCGGCCGGCCACCAGCGGATGGCGATCGAGGTGCTCGACACCCTCGGCGTCGCCCACGATCTGGCGCCACTGCCGCTGCTCGACCCGGAGCCGGTCTCGCGCCGCGAGCAGGTGCGCGAGCAGGTCACCTGGGTGCGCGAGTTCGCCGCGCCATGGGTGCACCGACGCCTCACCGGCCGCTCCTCCGGCGACGGCCTCGCCCCGCGGTACCCCGCGCTGACGCGGCCGGCGGTGGGGTAGCATTCCCAACCGCCGGCCCGCCGGCATGCGGATGTAGCTCAGTTGGTAGAGCGCGACCTTCCCAAGGTCGATGTCGCGAGTTCGAGTCTCGTCATCCGCTCCACGCACCACCCGCAGCCGGCGTTCCCGCCGGTCCGCTGCGACCGGCGGTCTGCGGACTCAGCCCGCGGCCGGCGCCTCGGCCACGATCCGCACCGAGAAGCGGTAGCCCCACTCGCTGCCGGGGGCGGGGTCGCCCTTGCGGACGCCGCGGTCGGGGTCGGCCTGCTTCGTCGGGCGGTAGCCGACGACGATGACGTTCCACGTCGTCCCCACCATGTCCTCGGTCGGGGTGAAGGTCACGATGGGCTGCCGGGTGCCGATCGCGAACGGGAGGGGGTAGTCCTCCTCCTCGTAGTAGCCGAAGCGGTCGTCGCCCTCGGCCGTCCCGAAGTACCGGTCGACACCGCTGGCGAACCGGACGCCGTCACCCCAGGCGCCGTCGAAGGTGATCGAGTAGGTCTCACCGGCCACCATCACCTCGTCGCCGGCTTCGGGGTCGGTGAGGGTGTCGAAGCGGGCCTGGCGCGGGTGCTCGACCGGGCGGGGGATGCGGTAGGTCACGGGCTCGCTGGTGCGCACGAGGCGCTTGCCCCGGTACTCCTGGAGCCGGAAGGTGTAGCGCCGGCCGGCAACGAAGCCGGCGTCCTCGCTGGAGATCGAGACGTAGCCGGTGGCGCCGTAGGACTCCTGCAGCGCGGAGCGGGCGCCGCGAGCCACCGCGAGGCGGTAGCGGTAGCCCTCACGGGCTCCGGCGTAGGAGGCGCCGACGGCGTTCCAGCCCCAGAGGTAACCGGCACCGCCGCACTCGCACTGCACCGCGAGATCGGTGATGCGCAGGGCACCGGCCCGGGGCGCGGACGGGTCGGCGACGACCGGGGCGGCGGTCGAGACGAGCGCGGCCAAAGCCATGAGGACGGCGAGCAGGACGGCGGCCGCGCGGCGCGGCGCGGGACGGACGGCACAGGGGGATCGCATGACACTCCAGGAAGAAGGGGTCGGGACGGGATCGGCCGGGGAGCCGGATGACCGGACCGTAGGGCGGATCCGCGCGGGAGCGTGGCCGATCGGAGCGAGTCCGGACGATCCCGGACAGCGGCCCGGACAGCGGCCCGGACAGCGACCCGCCAGCACCCGGGCGACCCTCAGATCCGGCTCGAGGACGCCGATGGTCGTACCGGCGCGGGTGTGACGGGAGTGAACTCCTGTGACGTACCGTGTCGTCCGACTCTTCCCCGTCACGAACTGGAGCCGCGGCCGCCATGTCCGGTCTCACCACGCCCCGCAAGCTCACCATCGTCGGCCTCGTCGCCCTCCTCGCAGCCGCCCCCTTCGTGCCGCGCGGCGGTGATGACGACGACGGCGCGATCAGCCCGTCGGTCCAGCAGCGGTGGCTGCCGCGCTCGGCCGAGGCCGTCGGATGGGGTCGCATCAGCGCGGCCGACGCCGCCGAGATCGACCGCGTCGTGGGCACCGGCCTGACGCTCGGACGGCGCCTCGCCGGCACCGTCGACCGGGTCGCACCGGACGGCGTCCTGGGCCGCGCGGCGCTCGGCAGCGGCGCGATCGACGCCCGGCGGGTCGTCGACACGGTCGTGCGCTGCGCGGAGTTCTCCGGACAGCGCTACTGCCTCGGCACCGGATGGACCGACCGCACCCAACGGCAGGTGCAGACCGATGCGCTGCGCTCGGTCGAGCAGGTGCTGGCCCGACGGGCACCGGTGCAGGAGACCGGCGACCTCGACGCCGCCGACTCCCTGGCCCGGCTCGCCTCGATGACGCCCATCGCCCGCGCCGCCCGCGAACGGGCCGAACTGCGCCAGGCCGCCCGATCGGTGGCGAAGGTCTGGATCCTGCGCCACGACATCCAGGGCGTCCCGCTGCCGGCGGGCTTCCTCGCCGCCCACCCCGAGGCCCGCGTCGACGCCCGCACGGTCACCGCCGACCGGGCCGCCAGGCCGTCGGCCTCGGCCACGAAGTCCCCGTCGAAGTCCCCGTCGAAGTCCCCGTCGAAGTCCCCGTCGAAGTCCCCGTCGAAGTCCCCGTCGAAGTCCCCGTCGAAGTCCCCGTCGAAGTCCCCGACCCCGACGAAGAGCCCGACCAAGAGCCCGACCAAGAGCCCCAGCCCCACGAAGAGCCCCACGCCGACGAGGAGCCCGTCCCCGACGCGGACGACGAGCGCCACCGCGAGCCCCTCGCCCACCGCGTCGAGCACCCCGCCGTTGGAGTCCTATCCGCGCAAGCGCGTCGTGCTCGATCCCAGCGAGGTCGCCGAGCAGGTGCGCACCTACTGGTGCGGCCCGACCACGATGCAGATGATCACGTGGGGCTGGCTCGGCCGTGACTTCGGCGCCGCCTACTGGGCCGACAAGCTCGGCACCACCACCTCGGGCACCGCGATCAGCGACATGGTGCGCGTGGTCAACCGCTTCACCGGCTGGGACGACGCCGACCACGCCGGCCCCTACATCGTGCTCGACATCAGCGACTGGACCTACCGCGAGTGGGTCACCCTCATCGCCCGCCACGTCGCCGACTACCGGGCCCCGGTGATCCTGCACCCGATCCTGCTCAAGAAGTACTTCCCCTACCTCGACGACGACGGCTCGGGTCACTTCCAGGCCGGCCGCGGCTACTACCGCCCGCAGAAGGGCGCGGTGCAGATCAGCTACTTCGAGCCCTGGAACCAGCAGCGCTTCGATCCCTCCGAGCCCTACATCGCGCGGGTGCAGTGGCAGAGCGCCTACCGCTCCTACCGCGCGAACCTGGCCCACTTCCAGCACAACATCGGGGTCTGATGCGCCGTCGACCGATCGGCGCCGTCCTAGCGCTAGCCCTCCCCGTCCTCCTCGCCGCCTGCGGCGGCGCGGATTCCAGCACCCCGGCCCCGTCGCCGCCGCCGTCGACCTCGGCGGCGGGGACGCCATCCGGGGATCCCAGCCCCTCGGCGAGCGCCTCCGCGACGCCCACGGCCTCGCCGTCCGGCTCGACCGGCGCCCCCGCCCAGGGCACGCCGACCGATCCGGTCGCCCTCGAGCCGAGCACCGACCTGCTCGACTGGACGCCGTTGCCGGGCCGGGTCATCGACACCGTCACGACCGACGGCACCTGGACCCTCACCCTCGACCAGAGCCAGCGCACGGCGGTGCTGACCGACGGCGAGGCGCGGATCCGGCTGGCGTCCGGCCAGGGCCGCTCCTTCGGCGACGCGCTGCTCGACGACGCCTACGCGGTCGTGGTCGCCCAGGACGACGCCGAGGGTGCGCCCGCGATCGCCACAGTCGTCGACCTGGCGGACGGGAGCCGGTGGCGCCTCGACGGCCGCAGCGCGGTGCCGACGACGTCCGGCGGCTCTTGGACGCTCGCCGGGGCACGGCTGCTGCACCCCACCCTGAAGGACGGCGCCTACTGCCTGGCCGAGGTCGACCTGGCCGCCCGGTCGAGCACGGTCGGCTACTGCGCGCCGCCGCGCTCGGGGTTCAACTCGGCGCTGCTCTCCACCGCCGGCCTCGGCCTGCTGACCTTCGACGACTCCCAACCGTCGTGCCGCACCGCCGTCACCCTGGACGGCGCGACGGCGACCCCGCTGCCCGGCGTCCCCGACTGCAGTGCGTGGCAGGGCCTGCCCACGCCGGAGGGCGCCGTGTGGTCGACGATCCCGAAGCCGCGCCGGGTCGAGCACGCGCAGTACTTCGCCCGCAGCGGCGAGAGCTGGTTCGACCTGGGCCCCGGCGTCTCGGGCACGCTGACGTGGTGCGGGGGGTCGGCGTTCTTCTCCCGCGACCCCGACGACGCCGCCGATCCCGCCCGGCTCCTGCGCTGGGACGGCGCGCGCCTCACCGTCGCCTACGAGGCCCCTGCCGGCCAGTCGTTCATCGCCGAACCGCGATGTGCGGGGTCGCGGCTGAACATCTCGGTGCTCGCCGAGGGCGGCGACGAGCAGGTGTCGGCCACCGTCGACTGATCCGAGGTCCCGGGCCGACCGGCCGATCTCAAGGGTTCCGAAAGGTCGGCTCGCGACGATGGGCGTATGACGACCTCACGCCTCCCCCGCCTCATCGCCGCCGTCGCCCTCAGTCTCGCCGCGGGCCCGCTGCTCGGCACTGCTCCGGCCCACGCGGCCAGCGGCCTGTCGGTCACCGACCCGGGCTCCGACGTCGACATCGCCGCGCAGTCGCCGAAGAAGTTCACGAAGATCGCGCAGAGCCTGGAGATCCTCAAGGCCGGCGCGAGCGGCGGCGGGAAGGTCCGCTTCACCCTCGCCACAAAGAAGCCCCTGGAGGCCGCCGACCCGGGCAAGAAGAACCCGGTGGGGGCGACGTTCCTCCTCTGCGAGGGCGTGCCGGACGGCGGATGCACCGGCACCGTCATCACCTACACCGACACCGGCGACCCGACGGTCGAGGTGAACTGGCAGGACCAGGGCGATCGCGAGATCCCCGACGGCTGCGGCGGGACGGCCAAGGTGGGCCGCTCGATCGTCGTCACCGTGCCGCGCGAGTGCCTGGCCACGACCTCCGGGGTCACCCTCACCGCGAACATCATCATGCGCCACGGCAAGCCCGGCCCCCGGGCCGCCCTGATCTCCGACGACACCGACGCCTCCGACGTGGGCGACCTCTGAGCGTGAAGCCACGCTGAGGCTCGGCGTCCGCACGACGACCCGGTCGGCAGCCGGGGCATGCCGCCACTCCTGCGTGGGTAGGGGGGCGGCATGCCCCGTCCTCGCCGGCGCCGCGCGCCGCTCGCCGTCCTCTCCACCCTCGCCGTGCTCGCGACCGTCCTCCCGCTCCTCTCGACGGTGCCGGCCCAGGGTGAGGCCGCCCCCTCGCTGTCGCGCAAGGACCCCGCCGGCGACGTCGAGGTCACGGCGAAGGACGACAACCCGCACCGCCGCCAGGCCCGCGCCCTCGACCTGCTCTCCGTGCGCGCGGTACGCGACGGCAAGCGGATCGTCTTCACCGCGGCCACCGTCCGACCGGTCACCTCCATCGCGAAGCGCGCCAACCGCGACGGTCAGCTCGTGGTCACCCTCTGCCCGGCCGACTCGACCAACGGATGCGGGAACGGCGTGCTGGTCAACGTGCCCCTGCCCTCGCAGAAGCTGATCGCGGCCGCGTTCACCTTCGCCGACGACGGCACCGCCCGGGTCTGCCCGAAGCCGGTCGAGGTCAGCATCACCACGAACGTCGTCCACCTGACGATGCGCCGGGCGTGCCTGCCCGACCGCACCGGCCTGGTCCTCAGCGGTGTGACCCTGCTCGACATGGGCTCGGGTGAGCACACGGCCCACCTCCAGGATCCGACGAAGCTGTCGAAGGTCGGCGCCATCTGATGCCGGCGAGCGCACCACTGCGGTGAGCGCATGACCGCGCGCGGCCACCTCCTTCTGCGTCTCGCGGCGCTCGTCGGCATGGTGGTGCTGGCGTTCGGCTGGCTGCTCGTCGGCCGCGTCGACACCTCGGCCACCCGGCTGGAGCGGGCGATCGCGGACGGCGACGTCACCTCCGTCGAGCTCGCCGGCGGGCTCGACCAGCCCTACCTCGGCTTCACGACCGTCGAGGCGCGCTGGCGCCTGCACGGCATCGCTCGTTCGACCCGTTTCACCGAGGTGCACTGCCGCAACGGGACGATGTCGTGCCCGGCTGCCCGGGGGGCTACCGGAACGCGCACGACCGACGTCGCCGCGGAACTGCGCACGTTCGCGCCCGGTCTGCGGTTCGCGAGGAGCGATGCCGATCCCTTCACCGCTCCGGGGCGCACGACCCTCGGACTGGGCACATTGGCGATCGGGATGCTCGTGCTCCTCACACTGGTCGCCGGGCCCGAACCCCGGCTGGCCACGCGCTGGGCGTGGTTCTGGATCATGAGCGGCGTCCCGGTCGTGGGAGGCGTGGCGTTCACCCTGCTCGGCGCACCGTGGCGGGCGTCCGCCTACCTGCAGCCGGGCGTACGTCCGACCGGCGGCCGGCTGACCGGCGGGTGGGCCTTCCTGCTGTGCTCGATCCCCGCCGCCGTGGTCGGCAGCCTGAACGGGTGGCTGCTCGGGCACTGGTGACCGACGGCTCAGTGCGCCTCCTCCACCTCGCGGGAGTCGCTGAGCGTCGAGGCGCCCCACCCGGCGAGCAGACCGACGACGACCGCCAACGCGGCGAAGGCCACCCGCTCGCCGTGGACGTAGGAGGCGACCAGGTCGCTGCTCCAGGCACCCTCGGGCAGGCTCACGGTGACCAGGACCGCGATCGCCGTGCCGATGACCGCCGTCCCGATGCTGGTGCCGACCTCCTGCGCGGTGTCGTTGAGGGCGGCGCCGATCGAGGTGCGGTTGGCCGGCATCGCGTCGATGAGCGCCACCGCGCAGATCGTCATGACCGTCCGCAGCCCGGTCGTCATGAGCACCAGGCAGACGGCGATCGCGAGGTAGCCGTGACCGACGGCCCAGGCCATGCCGGCCGAGGAGGCCGCGAGCAGGCCGGCGCCGATCAGGCAGGCGACGCGGTGACCGAAGCGGCGTCCGAGCCCTTCGGAGACGGGCGTGGCGAGCAGCATCGTGGCGATCATCGGCACGTTGGCCAGACCGGCGCGCACAGGACTCCAGCCGTAGGCGTACTGGAAGTGCAGGATCAGCCCGAACATGACCGCGGCCATCGCGATCGACGTGCCGAGTTGGGCGAGCGCCGCCCCGCGCACGGCGCCGGTGCGGAACAGGGCGAGGTCGAGCATCGGCTGGGCGGTGCGGCCCTCGTGGCGCAGGAGGAGCACGAGCGCGGCGAGCGCGACCACGGCGGAGCCCCAGGTGAGCGGCGAGTTCCAGCCGTGGTCGACACCGCTGGTGAACGTGTAGCAGCCGGCACCGATGGCGGCGATGCTCAGGACGGCGCCGAGGAGGTCGAGGCGATCGTCGGTGAGGTCGTCGGGATGGTCGGCGGGCACGCCCAGACGGACGCCGATCCAGGCCAGGAGGGCGATGGGGGCGTTGACGACCAGCAGCCATTCCCAGCGCACGTGGGCCAGGGCGGTGCCGCCGATCACCGGGCCGAGGATGAAGCCGCTCATGCCGACGACGATCATCACCGTGATGGCCCGCATGCGCAGGGCCTGATCGTCGAAGAGCCGGAAGACGAGCGAGTTGGTGATCGGCGCCATCGCCGCGGCCGCGACGCCGAGTGCGGCCCGCAGGAGGATCAGGTCGCCCGCATCGCGCACGAGCAGGACGCCGAGGCTGATCGTGCCGAAGGCGGCCAGACCCACCAGCAGCACACGACGGCGTCCGAGCCGGTCGGCCGCCGCTCCGGCGGTGAGCAGGAGGCCGCCGAAGGTCAACGCGTAGGCGCCGGTGACCCACTGCAGGCCGGTCGTGCCGCTGCCGAGATCGCGGCCGATCGTCGGCAGCGCGATGGTCAGCAGCGTGTTGTCGACCATCTCGACGAAGAAGGCGGCACAGAGGGCGGCGAGCGGCACCCAGGCGGCCCGCAGCGAGGAGTAGGTGCGCGCCGGGACGGCCGCGGCGCCGGTCGGGGGTGCGGTCGGGGTGGTCATCGCGGCTCCATTCATCGAACGCTGTTCGATTCTCGAACAGCGTTCGAGAGACTAGAACATCGTTCGATCCGCGGCAACCCGTGTGGTGGGATGGGGGCATGCCCGATCGCGCGCCCACCCCTCCGGCCCGGGCCACGGGTTCCGGACGTCGCCGCGCCTCGCACTCGCTCGAAGCCGTCGTCGACGAGGCCATCGCCCTGCTCGACGAGGCCGGGGAGCCGGCCCTGACCTTCCGGGCCCTGGCCGCCCGCCTCGGCGGCGGCGTGGCCAGCATCTACTGGTACGTCGCGAGCAAGGAGGAGCTGCTCGACCGCGCAAGCGACCGCGTGCTCGACGGAGTGCTCGCCGACACCGCCCCGCTCGCCGCCGGTGGCGAGCGCGCCGACACCGATCCCATCGAGGCGATCCGCACCATCGCCGTCGCCCTCTTCGACGCCGTGGTCGACCGCCCCTGGCTCGGTGCCTACTTCATGCGCACCACCAGTCAGCAGCCCAACTCACTGCGGCTCTTCGAGCGCATCGGCCAGCAGGTCATGCGCCTCCGGCTTGGTCCCCAGCCCAGCTTCGACGCCACCAGCGCCGTCATCGGCTACGTCATCGGCACCGCCGCCGACCTCGGTCAGCAGCCGCCACCCGAGGTGCTCGACGGCTCGAAGACCCGCGATCAGTTCCTCGCCGAGTTCGCCGAGGAGTGGCGGGCGCTCGACGCCGAGGAGTACCCCTTCATCCACCACATCGTCGAGGTGTTCGCCGACCACGACGACGCCGCCCAGTTCCGCGAGGGCCTCGATCTGCTGCTCGCCGGGCTGCGGCTGCGGGCCGCAGGAAGCTGACCCCGGCCCGTCCGGATCCGTCCGGATTCCTCCCGGCGCCGGCTGCGGTCGGGGGCTGCGTGGTGCGATCGGCGCACCTCGACTCCCTGCACCCCCGACCCCACGGAGTTCCCATGCACCTGACCCGCCTCCTCCCCCGCACGACCGCCGCCCTCGCCGCGGCCGCCCTGGTCGCGTTCGTCCCGCTCTCCTCGAGCTCAGCGGCGGCGCCCGGCTCCTTCGCCATCCACGGCGGGGCCTATCGCTCGAGCGATCTCGCCGACTCCCCCAGCACCTGCCCGGCCGGCACCACGCCGTACGGAATGCGACGCGCCGCATCGCCGGGCGGCGCGTTCGACGACCAGGGTGCGCCCATCCTGTTCACCCGCTCGGTCCGACTGCTCTGCCGGACGGCGTCCGGTGCCGTCGTGGCGGGCTCGGGCACCGACGCCGCCGTCGGCTCCGACGGCGCCGTCGCGGACTGGACCTGCTCGGGCAGCGACACGATGGTCGGCGTCTTCGGACGCGTCGGAGCGGTCATCGACACCGTCGGCCCGCTGTGCCGTGGCACTGGTCCGGCCTATCAGGGCGCCATCCAGCCGACCACGACCGGGTACGGCACCTACGAGTCCGTTTGCGCGGACGGCCTGATCGTCACCGGGCTCCATGCCACCTACGTCGCGACCAGCCAGTTCGGCGACCACCAGGTCACCTCCGTCTCCGGCGAGTGCATCCGGCCGACGACGCTCACCCTCGTGAACAAGGGCCTGTCCGGCCTGGCGGGCTACCGCCCCTCGGCGCGCCTCACGACCACCGACGCCCAGGGCGCCACGACCCCGGTCGTCGGTCGCACCGTCGTCTTCACCGCCCAGCAGCTCGGCCTGCTCTCCGCGAGCTGCCGCGCCACCACGGACGCCACCGGCCTGGCCACCTGCGCCGCTCCGAGCGCCTGGCTGCTCTCGCCGCGGGGCATCACGGCGTCCTTCGCCGGCGACGACACCTACGCGGCCTCGACGGCGGCCTCCGGCTCCCCGCTGGCACTGCCGGGGATCGCGACGCCCTGACGCCACCTAGGCTGGCCGCGTGAGCTTCACCGGTTTCCCTGTCGCGGCGTTGGACTTCTACGACGACCTCGAGGTCGACAACACGAAGTCCTTCTGGGAGGCCCACAAGCAGGTGTACGCCGAGTCCGTGAAGGCGCCCTTCGAGGCGCTGGCAAAGGCACTGGAGCCGGAGTTCGGGGCGATGAAGATCTTCCGGCCCTACCGCGACGTGCGCTTCAGCAAGGACAAGACGCCGTACAAGACCCACCAGGGTGGCTTCGTCGGCGTCGGCCCCGCCACCGGCTGGTACGTCCAGCTCTCGCCGCGCGGCCTGATGGCCGGCGGCGGGTTCTACGAGGCCTCCGGCGGCCGTCTCGCGGCGTTCCGGGAGGCCGTCGCCCATGACACCTACGGCGCCGAGCTCGCCGCCCTGCTCGAGGAGCTGACGGCGTCCGGGATGACGGTCGGCGGCGACCGGCTCAAGACGACGCCGCGCGGCTACGACGCCGACCACCCGCGCATCGAGCTGCTACGGCACCGCTCGCTGGTGGTGTCCCGCGACCACGGCTTCGGCGCGGAGATCAACGGTCCCGGCGCGCTCGACCTCGTGCGCGAGGACTGGCGCGCGCTGCGGCCGCTGGTCGAGTGGGCCCAGCGGCACTGCCAGGACTGACGGTCGCCGTCCCCGATCCCCGGTTGATCGACTTCCTGCTTCACTGGAGGAACACCCGCTCCGGCCGGACCCGAAGGACCCGCGATGACCCGACCGCTCCGCCAGCTCGGCTTCCTCACCATCGGACTGTTCGACCCCGCCGACCCGCGCCCGGGCCACGAGTCGGTGCTGCGGATCATCGAGCTCGGGGAACAGCTCGGCTTCGACAGCGCGTGGGTGCGCTCGCGCCACCTCCAGGCCGGCATCTCCTCCCCGCTCACCGTGCTCGCGGCGGCGTCCCAGCGCACCTCGCGGATCCGGCTGGGCACCGCGGTCATCCCGCTCGGCCTGGAGAACCCGTTCCGCCTGGCCGAGGACCTCGCGACCGTCGACGTGCTCAGCGGCGGCCGGCTCGAGGCGGGGGTCAGCGTCGGCGTCCCGATGAACTACGAGCACCTCAAGCGCGGTCTCTACCCCGACACCCACGACGTCGAGGACTTCACCTACGAGCGCATCGCCCGGCTCCTGCGGGCCGTGCGCGGCGAGCCGGTGAGCGACTTCGAGGGCACGGTGGGCATCGAGACGTTCCACCGCGGCATCCAGCCGCACGTGCCCGATCTGGCCGCACGCATCTGGCACGGGGTCGGCAGCGTCGGGTCGGCGACCTGGGCGGGCACCCAAGGGCTCAACCTCCTGGCGAGCAGCGTGGTGCGGGCCGAGGACGAGAGCCCGGACGTCGGGTTCGACTTCGACGCCATCCAGCGGCGCCAGATCGACGCCTTCCGCGCCCACCACCCCCGGGGCGAGCGGGCCCGGGTCAGCATCGGTCCGGTGATCATCCCGACCGACTCCGCGACGCCCGCGCAGATCGAGCGGTACGAGGCCTACGTCGCCTCCCGCTCGGCGCGGGTCGGCGTCCCCCAGGGACCGGGCCGCCTGCTGTTCGCCCAGGACCTCCTCGGCACCTCCGAGCAGCTGGCCGAACGGCTCGCCGGACTCGCCTCCTTCCGGGCCGTCGACGAGCTCGTGGTGGCGCTGCCGTTCACCTTCGAGCACGAGGACTACGTGCAGATCCTGGAGGATCTCGCGATGAAGCTCGCTCCGCTGCTGGGCTGGACGCCGGGCCTCACGCCGCCCGCAGCACCCGGCCGATGAAGACCTCGACGTTGTCGACGAGGCGGGCGATCCGCTCCTCCAGCGGCAGCGTCTCGTGCATGCCCACCGAGCCGGTCGACAACCTGCCGCGCACGTAGAGCGAGCACTGGAGGTCCTCGCAGACGTAGGTGCCGACCGAGTCGCCCTTCTGGCCCGACCGCCCGGCTCGGGGCGCGACGAGCAGCGACACCCCGCCGGTGCGGGCGGTCAGGCAGAGGTTGCACATGCTGCGTCGCCCCGCGCCCGCTACCGACTCGGGGGCGCGCAGGACGATGCCGCGCCACTCGCCCTCGTGGCGGCCGACGAGGTAGCCGCGCAGCGGCGCCTGGGGATCGCGCCACCCGAGGTAGTCCAGATCGTCCCAGCGGACGGCGCCGAGGTCGCGCGGCAGGTTCATCCGCTTGGCCTCGCCCTTGCTGCAGTTGACGAACGAGGATCGGATCGTCGTCTCGTCGAGGTGTTCCATGGCAGCGACGGTAGGTTGCTTAAAGGGTTTAAGCAAACGACTAATGGCTGGCAGCTAGGATCCGTCCATGGTGCGCGCCGGACTGACGAAGGACGCCGTCGTGCGCGCGGCGGCCGACCTCGCCGACCGCGACGGCCTCGAGGCGGTCACCCTCTCCGCGCTCGCCCGCCGCTTCGGGGTGACGACCGCCGGGATGTATTCCCACGTCGCCGGACTCGGCGACCTGCTCGACCGCCTCAGCGCGTTCTGCCTGGAGGAGTCGGCCGACCTGCTGGCCGCCGCGATCGCGGGCCGGGCCGGACCGGACGCCGTCGCAGCGCTCGCGCGGGTCTACCGCGACTACGCGCGGGCGCACCCGGGGCGGTACGCCGCCACCCGGCGTCCCGCACTTCCCGACGGCCATGCGATCCCGGCAGGACGCCGGCATGCCGATCTCGCCCGCGCCGCGCTGCGCCAGTACGGCCTGGACGCCACCCGGGAGGTGCACGCCGTGCGACTGCTCGGCAGCACGATCCACGGCTTCATCAGCCTGGAGGGCTCGGGAGCCTTCGCCCACAGCCGCCCGTCGGCGTCCGCGAGCTGGAACGCCATCCTCGACGCCCTGGCCGCGACGATCGCGGGGTGGTCGCCGATCGACGACGAGACGCCGCCGAGGAGCGTCCGAGCACCGGCCGGACGCCGTCCGAGCGCCGACATGGGGGGCGAAACCTGATGTTGTGGGGCGAAGCTTCGCCCATCAACATCAGGTTTCCCCGGCTGACCGGGGAAACCTGCGCCCCGGCTCAGCCCGCCGCCGTGAACGTCGCCATGGTCCGCTCGGGCTCCCAGAACGCCTTCATCGAGGCCACCGACCCGTCGTCGTTGACGACGTAGACCATGATCAGCTCGGTCGTGGTGTGCGAGCCGTCGGCGAAGGACGTGCGGATGCGCCCGAGGTTGGCGCAGGTGTTGCTGCCGGGGTTGGCGAAGCTCTCGGTGATGGTGAACTCGAAGGTCGCGATCGGCTCGATCGCCAGGGCCCAGAAGGCGCGGATGGCGTCATGGCCCCGGTGGCCGCGACCCTCGGGATCGAACATCGACGGGCCGACGGGGTCCTCGATGACGGCGTCGGGGGCGTAGACGGTGAGCCACTCCTCGAGATCGCCCTTGGCGACCGCGGAGTAGGAGCGCATCGAGGCCACCCGCGCCGGATGGTCGTCGACCGCGGCCTGCCAGTCGATGGCGGGCGAGGTGATCGCGGGGTGGGTCGTCGCCTGGGTCATGCCCGGCATCGTAGGACCGGACGGCCCGGAAATGGAACAGGTTCTACTTGGTGACCCGCACCGGGATCAGTGCGGCTGCCAGGCCTCCTCGCGCGCGGTGCGCGAGGTGACGACCTCCGGCAGCTCGCCGTCGGCCAGCTGCTGGATGGAGACCTGCTCGAAGACGTCACGCAGCGCGTCGCGCGCGGCGATCCACACGTGCTGGAGGACGTCGGCGGAGTCGTTGTAGCTGACCGCCTCGGGCCGCAGCCCGTAGACCGAGACGAGCGGGCCGTCGACGGCACGGATGACGTCGGCGACGGACACCGTGGACGCATCGCGCCCCATCCGCCAGCCACCGGACTGGCCGCGCTGCGACATGACGATGCCGGCGCGACGCAGGTCGGCGAGGATCGCCTGGAGGAAGCCGTGGGGGATCTCCTGGAGCCGGCCGAGCTCCTCCGCACTGACGGCCCGACCGTCGGCGCGAGCCGTCATCTCGATCAGCGCGCGCAGGGCGTAGTCGGATTTGGCGGAAACTCGCATGAGGCCAGTGTGTCAGATATCCCGATCCGATCACTCCACCATGAGGCCACGGACACGCGCCGATCGCGCCTCGCGGATCGGGACGCCGGTGCGGACCGACTCCTCGATGCGCACCGCCCAGGAGACCCAGAGGACCCAGAGGGTGAAGATCAGGGCGGCGATCATGGCCCGGGTGAGATCGGAGGCCCCGGCGACCTCGGCGATCGTGGTGGCGTTGGTGAGCACGATGACGCCGCCGGCGACGACCCCGAGGATGCGGGCCGGCAGCAGGCGGACGACGTACGCGGCGATCGGGGCAGCGACGACACCGCCCAGCATGAGGGCGCCGACCGCCGCCCAGTCGACCCCGGGCACGCCGAGGGAGAGCAGGAACCCCAGCGAGCCGCCGAGCGCCACCACGAACTCGGCGGTGTCGACCGAGCCGACGACCTTGCGCGGCTCGAGGCGACCGGAGGAGAGCAGGGTCGTGGTGCCCACCGGGCCCCACCCGCCGCCACCGAGCGCGTCGAGCCCGCCGGCCACCAGGCCGAGGGGCGCGAGGAAGAACGGCGAGGGGTGCGGCCCGAAGCTCAGCCGCTGCGTGCCGAGCGCGAGGAAGCGGAAGGTCACCCACGCACCGAGGACGAGCAGGACGACCGCCACGGCGGGGCGGGCCACGTCGCCGTCGAGCGAGGCGAGGAGGGTGGCGCCGCCGAAGGCCCCGAGGAAGCCGGGCAGCGCCAGGATCGAGACCGTGCGCCAGTCGGTGTTGCCCAACCGGTGGTGGGCGACCCCGGAGACCAGCGAGGTGCCGATCTCGGAGAGGTGGATGGCCGCGGACGCCGCCGCGGGGCCGACACCGGAGGCCAGGAGGAGCGTCGCGGAGGTGACGCCGTAGCCCATGCCGACCGAGCCGTCGACCAACTGCGCACCGAGGCCGACGAGGGCGACGATCACCAGATTCCGCATGACCCCTCCTCACCGGGCGCCTCAGGAGCTCTTAAGTCTAGTGATCAAGTCGACTTGACACCACGGGTGATCTTGTCGACCTCCGGTTGCGTGGCCGCACCCCGCGACCTACCATTAAGTTACTGACCAGTAGGCACCCACGCCCGAGCGAGAAGGTGGAGCACGTGAGCCACTACAAGTCCAACCTCCGTGACATCGAGTTCAACCTCTTCGAGGTGCTCGGCCGCGACGAGATCCTCGGCGCCGGCCCCTTCGGCGAGGTCGACTCCGACACCGCCCGGGAGGTGCTCGCCGAGGTCGACCGCCTCTCGCGCGAGGATCTCGCGGCGTCCTTCGTCGACTCCGACCGCAACCCGCCGGTCTTCGACGCCGCCACCCACACCGCTCCCGTCGGCGCGGCGTTCAAGGCCTCCTACGACGCCTGGATGGCCTCGGAGTTCTGGCGCCTGCAGATCCGCGAGGAGCTCGGCGGCCAGCCGGCGCCGTCCACCCTCGTGTGGGCGATCGGCGAGCTCATCCTCGGCGCGAACGCCCCGATCTGGATGTACGCCGCGGGCCCGTCCTTCGCCGGCGTCGTCCACGCCAACGGCACCGAGCGCGACAAGCGCATCGCCCAGATCATGGTCGAGCGCCAGTGGGGCGCCACCATGGTGCTGACCGAGCCGGACGCCGGCTCCGACGTCGGCGCGGGCCGCACCAAGGCCTACCCGCAGGAGGACGGCTCCTGGCACATCGAGGGCGTGAAGCGCTTCATCACCTCGGCCGAGTCCGACCTGCAGGAGAACATCATGCACCTCGTCCTCGCGCGCCCGGTGGGCGTCGAGGGCGCGGGCGGCCCGGGCACCAAGGGCCTCTCCCTCTTCCTGGTGCCCAAGATCCACTTCGACCACGAGACCGGTGAGCTGACCGGCGAGCGCAACGGCGTCTACGTCACCAACGTCGAGCACAAGATGGGTCTGAAGATCTCCAACACCTGCGAGGTCACCTTCGGCGACCCGTCGGTCGGCGGCGGCGAGCCCGCCAAGGGCTGGCTCCTCGGCGAGGTGCACAACGGCATCGCGCAGATGTTCCAGGTCATCGAGAACGCCCGCATGATGGTGGGCACCAAGGCCATCGCCACCCTCTCGACCGGCTACCTCAACGCCCTCGACTTCGCGAAGTCCCGCGTCCAGGGCGCCGACCTCACCAAGTCCGGCGACAAGACCGCGCCGCGCGTCACGATCACCCACCACCCCGACGTCCGTCGCTCGCTGATGGTGCAGAAGTCCTTCGCGGAGGCCATGCGCGCGCTGGTGCTCTACACCGCGACCTGGCAGGACGCCGTCATGATCGCCGAGCACGAGGGCCGCAAGGACGAGCTGGCCGAGGCCGTCAACGACCTGCTGCTCCCGATCGTCAAGGGCTACGGCTCGGAGCGTTCGTGGGTGCTGCTGGGCACCGAGTCCCTGCAGACCTTCGGCGGTTCGGGCTTCCTCCAGGAGTACCCGATCGAGCAGTACGTCCGCGACGCCAAGATCGACACCCTCTACGAGGGCACCACCGCGATCCAGGGTCAGGACTTCTTCTTCCGCAAGATCGTCAAGGACCAGGGCCGCGCCCTGGGCCACCTGGCCGGGGAGATCTCGGCGTTCATCGAGTCCGAGGCCGGCAACGGTCGCCTCAAGGACGAGCGCGCCCTGCTGGCCAAGGCGCTCGAGGACGCCAACGCCATGGTCGGCCTGATGATCAACGACCTCATGTCCGCCGAGGGCGAGATCACCAACATCTACAAGGTCGGCCTCAACACCAGCCGCCTGCTGATGGCCCTCGGCGACGTCGTCTGCTCCTGGCTGCTGCTGCGCCAGGCCGAGGTCGCCCTGCAGAAGCTCGGCGGCGACCCGGGCAAGGACAAGGCCTTCTACGAGGGCAAGGTCGCCGCGGCCCGCTTCTTCGCGCAGTACAACCTGCCGAAGATCTCCGCCGAGCTCGCCATCGCCCAGGCCACGACCCTGGACATCATGGAGCTCGACGAGGACGCGTTCTGATCCGCGCTCCGCGCATCGCCTGACGGCTCACGACGGCGCCGATCCCCGCACGGGGGTCGGCGCCGTCGGCGTTGCGGACCGCTCCGGCGTCCGTCGATGCGTCGCCTGTCGGAATCACCGGTGCACCGGTGACTCCGACGGACCGATCGGCGATGTCAACCGCCTCTCCACCGGGAGTCAGGCGCGGGCGATGAGGTCGCGCAGGTGACCGGCCACCTCGGCGGGAGCCTCGGTGACGGTCCAGTGCCCGACGTCCTCGAGCAGATGCAGCTCGGTGTCGGGCAGCCGCTCGGCGAAGGCCCGGGCCGAGGCCGGGATGCAGAACGGATCCTTCGCACCGAAGACGACCTTCGAGGGCACCTGCATGCCGCGCAGACCACGGCGCGCGGCCCGCAGCCCGGGAGCGCTGCGCGGATAGCCCGCCCAGACGCCCGCGGCCGCCCATCGGGCGTCGGGGTCCTCGTAGGGGGCCCACATCTCCGCGATCGTCTCGGCGGGCAGCCGGCGACCGGCCGCCTTCTTGACCGTGCCCTCGAAACTGGGACGCCGCAGCATCGCCGTGACCAGACGGCGTCCGACCACGGGGACGGCGGCGACCACCGCCGGCAGCGGCGGCTTGAAGTGCTCGACGAACAGCGTCGTGTTGAGCACGGTCAACGAGGCGAGCCGCTGCGGGTGGGCCTGGGCCCACAGGATGCCGACCGGGCCGCCGATGTCGTGCACGGCCAGGTGCACCGCGACATCGGGGCCGAGGTGGGCCTCCACGGCGTCGCCCAGCCAGACCGCGAGGCTGGGCAGGCTGAGGTCGAGGCCGCGCGGCTTGTCGGACTCCCCGAACCCGGGCAGGTCGATCACGACGACGCGCGCCTCGCCGTCCAGCTCCCGCATGAGGCCCTGCCAGCTGGCCGAGCTCTCCGGGATGCCGTGGACGCCGAGCACGATCGGCAGGTCGGTGCGCTCGGGCGCGGAGTCGCGCAGGGCCAGCCGCAGATCGTGGACGGCGACCCGGCGCACCGGGATCGTGTCGCTCACCGGCTGCAGCCGATCGCCCGCGAGGCCGCCTGCGGCGAGGCGTAGTAGCGGGCCCGCGGGTAGTAGCGGCCCATCTGCTCGCGCTCCGAACCCGGGTCGACGTTCTGGACGGCCTCGCGGAACCCCGGTGACGGCAGCATGTTGCGCAGCAGCAGGGCCGCCTGCGGGAGCGGGCCGAGCGGCAGCCAGGCCACCCCGCAGCGGGCGATCGCGACGCTGGGGCGGGCCGCCGCCGTCGAGACGACGAGGGTGTAGCGGCGCTGGGCGTCGATCGGGATCTGGTCGTCGGTCAGGCACGCGTAGTAGGCGGTGGCTGCGTTCTCGGTGCACATCGACCAGTAGCGCAGCTGGCCGCGCCCGAACCGCTTCTGGCCGTCCTGGGTGGCCACGAAGGTCGGCAGCGTGCCGCGCAGCACCAGCACGGGGCCGTGGTCGGCGGAGACGAGCGCGTAGATGTACTTGTTGTCGACGTTCTCCCCGAACCCGCCGGTCGGGAAGTTCTCCTCGGTGAAGGACCGCAGCGGACCGTTGAGCGCGGCGGTGAGCTCGTTCTCGGTGAGCTGGTCGGCTGCGGTGGTCTGGAGGTTCACGTACTTGTGCCAGCGCACCTCGGCCGGGGCCACCACGCTCGGCAGCCCGAGCAGCGCCGAGAGCGACTGCGCCGGGCCGGCTCCGGCCAGCACCGGCGTGTAGCCGAGGTCGGGCAGCGAGGTGTCGGGGCAGGAGGGGTAGGTGACCAGCGGGGTGCCGTCGGCGGCGAAGGTGCGGACGGCGGGCAGGCCGGCGTCCCCGGTACGGCTGCGGCCGTGGTCGGGCTCGTAGATGCGCTCGGCGATCGTCGCGTACCCGGCCGAGGTCTTCGAGCCGTCGACGTTGGTCATGTAGATGGTGTTCGCGGGCGCGCCGGTGGCCGGCCGCTGGGCATTGACGACCGACACGGTGTAGTCGCGCTTGCGGACGTCGCGCCGCGCGCCCGCCAGGTAGGGGTTGCGCGAACCGGCGTCCGGCACGATCTGCGCATCGTGGATCGCGTCGATCGCCTGGGTCTGCACCGTGTAGGTGTTGAAGGACAGGTAGCGCGCGTGCGGGAAGCTGCCCGTGATCTCCGCCCGGCCGCCCGGCGGCAGCGGCACGAACGCCACCCAGTAGCGAGCCGCCTGGTCGGGGAAGAGGGCGTTGACCTGGTCACCCGCGATCTGGAGGGTCCAGGCGCAGGAGCGGGTCTCCGCAGCGGCCGCGGAGGCGACCGGGGCAGCTCCCCCCGGCGTGCGTACGGCAGCGGGCAGCACGAGGAGGAGCGCCGGCAGGACGGCGAGGAGCAGGGCGAGGGGCGCGCGGCGGCGCGACAGGGAGGGGGTGGTCATCTCACTCGGGGGGTCGGGGAGGGTGACCGGACGTCACCGTGGCCCGAGTGTGACGGCGCTCAACTGCCCGTGGCAAGCAGTCCGCAGCGTGTGCTCCAGATGCCGGCCAGGGTGTCGGCGGCGACGTCGGGGGCGACCCGGGGCTGGCCGCCGAAGCAGTCGACGAGGTAGGCGACGTCCATGTGGACCAGCGCCCGCCCGGTCTCCTCCGGCGAGGCGACCCCGAGGTCGCGCAGCACGGAGGCCGCGAAGGCGAACCCGCGCTCGAAGTAGGAGCGCACCGCCTGCTCGGCGGCGTCGGAGAAGGTGGCGGCTTCGAGGGCCGCGCGGATCAGCGGGCCGTTCTGCACGAAGACGTCGACGATCACGCCGAAGGCGTCGCGGATGCCCTCCTCGACGGTGGCGGCCGGGGCGCGCAGGGCGTCCTCGTTGCCGAAGATCTGGTCGAAGGCAGGCGAGGCGATGCTGATGACGAGCGCGACCATGTCGTCGAAGTGCCGGTAGAACAGCGTGCGGCTCAGACCGGGACCGGCCGCCTCCATGACCTCCTCGACCCGCAGGTCACGGACGCGCCGGCTCCGCAGGCACTCGGTCGCGGCCGACACGATGAGAGCTCGGGTCTCCGCGCTTCGTCGCCGGATCGCGGGGGCTGCACCAGTGGGGGAGGGCATGAGGGCACCCTAACTTATCGGTCCCTCATGCCCCCCCTGGTATCAGCCGTTGAGGCCGTTGTCGGCCAGGAACTTCTCCGCGACCGTCTTCGGGTCCTGCTTGTCGAGAACGACCTGCTTCATCAGCTCGGTGAGGTTCTCGGTCGTCAGCGCGGCCGAGACGGCATTCAGGGCGTCGGTCACCTCGGGGGTCACCAGGTCGGACTTGATGAGCGGGACGATGTTCTCGGCGAGGTAGAGGTTCTCCGGGTCGCTGAGCACCACCCAGTTGTTCGCGGCGATGTTGGGGTCGGTCGAGAAGACGTTCGCGACGTCGATCGAGCCGTCCTTCAGCGCGGCGATGGTGAGCGGGCCGCCGGCGTCCAGCGGCTTGAACTCCTTGAAGGTGATGCCGTAGAGGTCCTTGAGGCCCACCAGGCCCTGGTAGCGCTGACGCCACTCCGGCCCGGCACCGACGACGAGCTGGTCGGCCACCGGCGTCAGGTCGGCGATCGAGGACAGGCCGTACTTCTCGGCCGTCTCGGCGGTGACCGTCAGGGTGTCCTTGTCCTCGGCGTCGGACTGCGGCAGGGTCTCGGCCCCCTCCGGGAGCACCTTCTGGAGGGCGTCGTAGACGTCCTCCGGGGACGTGATGCCCTTGGCGACGCCGTCAGGGCCGGAGAGGTAGCTGAGCAGCGCGCCGTTGTACTCGGGCAGCAGGCCGATGTCGCCGTCCTCGAAGGCCTTGAGGTAGACCTCGCGCGCGCCGATGTTGGGCTTGGTCTCGACGTCGAGGCCCTTGGCCTCCAGGGCGCCCGCGTAGATGTCCATGAGGAGCTCGTTCTCGGGGAAGTTCGCCGAGCCCACGACGATCGTCCCGGCCTCGGTGTCGCCGGAGGAGAACGGGTCGGAGCCGGAGTCGTCGGACCCGCACGCGCTCAGCGTGAGGGCGGCGGCCGCGGCGAGGCCCAGGAAGGCCGTGGTGGTGCGTCGTGACATGTCGTGTCACCTCTCGGGGTGTGGGGTCGGGATGGGGCTACGCCTGCGCCGGGGCGGAGGCGGGATCGGGGAGGGTCGGACGACGCCGGCGCGCCGCCCGGCCGTCGACGCCGGGTGAGACGACGGCGCGCTGGAAGAGCGCCAGCAGGAGGTCGATGACCACCGCGAGCACCGCCAGCACGACGGCTCCGGCGACGATACGCGGGTAGTCGGCGAGCGCGAGGCCGTCGAACAGGTAGCGGCCCAGGCCGCCCTGGCCGACGTAGGCGGCGATGGTCGCCGTCGAGACGACCTGGAGGACGGCCGAGCGCACGCCGCCGATGATCACCGGGAGCGCGATCGGCACCTCGACGCCGAGCACGATCTGCCACTCGCGCAGACCGATGCCCCGAGCGGCGTCGACGGTGGCGGGATCGACCGAGCGCAGGCCCGCGTAGGTCGAGGTGAGCAGCGGCGGGACGGCCAGCACGACGAGCGCCACGATCACCGGACGCAGCCCGATGCCGGAGATCGCCAGCACCAGCATGAGGACGCCGAGGGTCGGCAGCGCCCGGCCGGCGTTGCCGAGGTTGATCGCCACGAAGGCGCCCCGGCCCGTGTGGCCGATGTAGAGGCCGATCGGCAGGGCGATGATCAGGGCGAGGGCCAGGGCCACGCCCGAGTAGCCCAAGTGCTCGAGGATGCGGTTCGGGAAGCCCTCCGGGCCCGACCAGTTCGCGCCGTCGAGCAGGAAGTCCAGGCTCATCGCGTCACCTCCGCTGGCGCTCCGGTCGCGACGAGAGCATCCATCATGAGCTCGCTCCGCTCACTCATCGCGTCGTCCTCCGTCCACCCGGTGGTCGAGGTGCGACGAGCGCCAGCGAGGAGCCGCGAGACCACCGGACGGGTCGGCGCCGGGGCACCTCCCACCTCGACCACCGGCAAGACCTGCGTCGTCATCGCGACACCCCGATCCGCGACCAGGGGGTGAGCAGGCGCTGGGCCAGCACGATGAGGACGTCGAGCACGAGCGCGATCGCCACCGAGAGCACCAGGCCGATCACGATCGGGGGCGCGTAGAAGTTGAGCTGGAAGCCGCGGGTGAACAGCTGGCCGAGCCCGCCGATGCCGATGAGGGCGGCGATGCTGACCAGGCTGACGTTGGTGACGGTGGCGACCCGGAGCCCCGCCAGCACGACCGGCAGCGAGAGCGGGAGGTCGACGGCGAACCAGCGCCGCACCGGGCGATAGCCCATGGCGGTGGCCGAGGCGACCACGCCGGCGTCGACCGAGCGCAACCCGTCGGCGGTGCTGCGCACCAGGAGGGCGAGGCTGTAGATCGTCAGCGCCACGACCACGTTGTTCCGGTCGAGGATCGAGGTGTGCAGGATGCCCGGCAGCAGGAGCAGCAGGGCCAGCGAGGGGATCGTGTAGACGATGCTGCTCAGCGTGAGCACGGGGTGGCGCACCCAGCCGTACCGGACGACCGCCCAGCCCAGCGGCAGCGAGAGCACGAAGGCGATCACCACCGGCACCAGGGCGAGGTAGAGGTGCTGCACCAGCGCCTCGCGGACGTCGTCGCCGTTGATCTGCAGGTAGTCGACGATCTCGGAGAGCAGGTTCATGCACCGCCCCCGAGCCGGTCGAGCTGGCGGCGGCGTACCGCCTCGGCGACCACGGCCTGGCGGACGACGCCCTCCGCGCGGCCCTCGGCGTCGACCCGGACGGCGGCACCGGCCGGGGAGAGGATCGCGAGGTCGGCGACGGCACGCAGGCTGTCGGCGGAGCCGAAGGTGCCCTCGGTGGGCAGCCGGCGCCCGGCGGCGTCCTGCCACCCGACGGGGCGGCCGTCGTCGAGCACGAGCACGAGGCCCTCGATCTCGGTGGTCGTGGGCTCGAGCGGCAGGTCGGCGGCGGAGGCGAAGGACAGCCCGCGGTAGCCGCGGTCGCGGCCGACGAACCCGGCGACGAACTCGTCGGCCGGCGCGGCGAGGAGGTCCTCGGGCGTGGCGAACTGGGCGAGGCGGCCGCCCTCGGCGAAGACGGCGACGTGGTCGCCGAGCTTGATCGCCTCGTCGATGTCGTGGGTGACCATGACGATGGTCTTGCCCAGCTCCCCCTGCAACCGCAGGAACTCCTGCTGCAGGCTCTCGCGGACGACGGGGTCGACGGCCGAGAACGGCTCGTCCATGAGCATGACCGGCGGGTCGGCGGCCAGGGCCCGGGCGACCCCGACGCGCTGCTGCTGCCCGCCCGAGAGCTGCGCGGGGTAGCGCTTGCCCATGGCGGCGGTCAGGCCGACGCGTTCGAGCAGCTCGCCCGCGCGGCGGCGGGCCTCGGCGCGCGAGACGCCCTCGAGCACCGGCACCGTGGCGACGTTGTCGAGCACGGTGCGGTGCGGGAAGAGGCCGGCGTGCTGGATCACGTAGCCGATGCGACGCCGCAGCAGGGCGGGGTCCTGGGCGGTGACGTCCTCGCCGTCGATGCGGATCGTGCCGGACGTGGGCTCGACCATCCGGTTGATCATGCGCAGCGAGGTGGTCTTGCCGCAGCCGGAGGGACCGACGAAGACGGTGATGGCGCCGCTCGGTGCCGTCATGCTGAGGTCGCCGACCGCCAGAGTGCCGTCGGCGTACCTCTTGGACACCTGGTCGAACTCGATCATCGTGCATCCTCCGCTCCGGCCGGGTCGGCCTGGATCAGTATGAGGGGCCGGTCCAGCGCGAGTGAATAGCTTCATTCAGAATTAACATGGGACTGAATAGGATGTGACTGTGGTGGCGATCGATCCTGCGTCCGACCCGGTCCTGTCCGCGGCCGAGGTGGCCGCCTGGGCTCGCGATCCGTCCCGACCCTTCCCCACCCCGTGGGGACCCCGCGAGCACGAACGGGTGGCCGGCGCCCACGCGACCCTCGAGCGGATCAGCACCACCGGCACCGTCTACGGGCTCACCACCGGCGTCGGCGCCCTGCGGCACGTCGAGGTGGTGGCCGACGAGCGGACGGCGGTGGGTCACGCGCTGCGCCTGTGGCGCAGCCACGCGGCCGGCGTCGGAGCGGAGTACGACGACGCGACCGCCCGCGCGGTCATGCTCATCCGCCTCCACCAGCTGACCCGGGGCGGTGCGGGCGTCTCCCCCGCTCTGGTCGAGGGCCTCGCGACGGCACTGCGCCAGGGTGCGATCCCGCGGCTGCACGAGGTCGGCGGCATCGGCACCGGCGACCTCACGGTGCTCGCCGAGCTCGGCCTCACCCTCGCCGGGCACCTGCCCTGGCGGGCGGACGCCGGCGTCCCCCCGGTCGACGTCGCGGCGACCGACGCCCTGCCCTTCCTCAGCAGCAACGCCGCGACCGCGGCGGTCGCCACCCTCGCCCTGGCCGATCTGCGGCGTTTCGAGGACACCCTCGCCGAGATCGCGGCGCTCTCCCACCGGGCCCTGCGCGGGTCGCTGGAGGCCTACGACCCCCGGGTGTTCGCCGCGCGTCGCGACCCCTGGGCGAGCCGGGTGGCGGCCCGCCTGCTCGCCCTCCTCGAGGACGCCGGCCCGGCGGCGCGCGTGCAGGACCCGTTCGGTCTGCGCACGGTGCCGCAGGTGCACGGCCCGCTCGTGGCCGCCCACGCCGCGCTCGCCGACGCGCTCGACGCCGAGATCGACGCCGCCACCGAGAACCCGCTGGTCGTCGACGACGAGCGGCTGCACCACGGCCAGTTCGCGACCCAGCGACTGGCGGTGTGCCTCGACGGCCTGCGCAGCGCCTGGGTGCCGGCACTGACGCTCTCGGTGGCGCGGCTCGGCGCTCTGCTGGACTCCCGCCTGACCGACCTGCCCGACTTCCTGGCCGACGGACCAGCCGGCAGCTCCGGGCTGATGATCCTCGAGTACGTGGCCGCCGATCTGCTGGCCCGCGCACGGCCCCTCGCCCGTCCGGTGACCGACGGCCGCACCGTGGTCTCCCTCGGCCTGGAGGAGTCGGCCAGTCACGCGACCCAGGCCGCCCTGGCCGGCCGCGACCTCGTCGGGCTGGTGCCGCATCTGCTCGCGTGCGAGGTGGTGGCCGCCGTCCGCGCCCTGCGGCTCGCACCCGAGCGGGCGCCCGCTCCGGGCACCCACGGCGCGCGACTGCTCGCCGAGGTCGAGCAGGTCGTGCCCGACGTGCGCTCCGACCACGTGCTCGGGCCGGAGATCGAGGCGACCGCCGCGGTCATCGCGACCTACGCGGGGGACTGACCCGCGGCCCCGGCACCACCGGCGGCGTCCTCGGCGTCGCCTTGGACGGCGTCCTGGACGGCGTCACGGTCGAGCGGGCCGTCGAGCGGGCGCAGCTCGTCGGCGTAGGAGACCGAGTAGCGGCGCATCGTGCCCGACGGGCTGATGGCGTACTGGCCCATGCGCCACAGCGGCGGGCTGTAGGCGTGGATCGAGACCGAGCCGTCGACGGCGCCGGCCATGCGGTGGATGTGCTCGGGCCCGAAGGAGAAGGTGCGCCCGGCCTCGACGATGCGGGTGTGCGGGTCGCCGCCCAGCCGCGGTCGGTGCTCCAGGACGGCGCCCCGCGTGACCGCGACCGCTCCAGAGGAGGAGTCGTGGTCGTGCCAGCCGGTGTCGTCGTCGGTGTTCCAGCACAGCAGCCAGACGTCGATGTCGGCGTCGCGGTAGAGCGAGACGTAGTGGCGACGTCCGTGCTCGTGCTCGACGAGGTGCTGCCAGGCCTCGGGATCGGCGGCCAGCTGCGCCACCCAGGCCGCCAGTTCGGCCTGCTCCAGCACCCGGCCCGGAGGGGCGGGAAGCCGGTCGACGGCGATCGCGGCGGACGTGGCGGCGGGGCTGGTCGGCTCGGCGGTGGCGGCCGGGGTGGTCATCGGGCGACTCCTAGCAGGCGGGCGGGATTGGCGACGAAGAGGGCGTGGGCGAAGGCATCGCCCAGACCGGGGTCGGTGGGGTGGGCGTAGGGCCGGTCGGAGCCGTGCACGATCGGGTCGACGCCCACGACGCGGACGACGGCGTCGACGGCACGGGGACCGAAGGAGGAGGTCTCGTAGAAGACCCCGGGGTCGATGGCGCCCAGCCGGCCGCCGCGCTGGTCGAGCCGTTCGTGGAACAGCGGTGCGAGGCCGGCGAGGGCGACGAAGCAGATGCGCAGGTGGGGCAGCAGCCGGCGGCCCGCCACATGCCAGGCGAACCAGGCGGCCTGGAGTTGGGCGACGTAGTCGGTGAGCGCGGGCCACCAGGTCGGCAGCTCCTCGGCGGACGCCGCCGGAGCAGCGGCCGGAGCAGCGGCCGGGCCGGATGCTGCGGCAGGTCCGGGGTGCACGAGCACGGGACGGTCGGCCGCCTCGGCGACGGCGAGCACCGGCGCCAGTACCTCCAGGCGGGCCGGGGTGGCCAGGGCGGTGGCCGGGACCTGGAGCCCGACGACCCCGGGCCGGGCGAGGTCGCCGGCGAGGCGGTCGAGGTCGGGCTCGACCAGCGCGGCCGCCGCCCACAGACCCGTGCCCGCGGGCAGGTCGTCGGCGCCGGCGTGCCAGGCCGCGAGCACCGGTTCGGCCCGCTCGGGCGGCAGCGTCTCCAGGCCCAGCGGACTGGAGAGGGAGTAGAGGGTGAGCGCGACGCCGTCCTGCTCGTCCTGATGACGGCGGGCGGCGAGGTCGTGGTCGGCGAGGTCGAGCTCGTAGGGCGGCTCGCCGTCGAGACGCAGCGTGGTGCCCGCGAGCAGCCCGAGGCGGCCCAGCTCCTCGCGCAGCGCACCCGACCACCAGTGTTGGTGTAAGTCGATCGACTTTTATGGGAAGCGCTTCACATCACCAGGGTACGGCCCGCTGCTCCCTCCCGGCAACCGGAACCGCCGAGCCCGCGGTCGGCGCGCCGTAGGCTGCCGGGGTGACCAAGCGCCCCACGTTGCAGGACGTCGCGGACGCTGTCGGCCTCTCCCCGGCCACGGTCAGCTACGCCCTGCGCGGGCAGCGGGGGTCGGCCGAGACCCGGGCCCGCGTACAGGCCGCCGCCGAGGCGCTCGGCTACCAGGTCGATCCGATCGCCCGGGCGCTGGCCAACGGCCGCTCCGGCACGCTCGCCGTGCTGTGCGGCTCGACCCGCGACACCTGGCACCGGGCGCTCGCGACCGACCTCGTGCGGGCCCTGATCGCCCGCGACCGGCGGGCCCTGCTCACCGATGCCGACGGCGACGCCGACCGCGAGCGCGCCCTGCTCGACCTACTGGCCGAGCAGCGGGCCGACGGCCTGCTCGTGGCGGCCCTCGATCCCTTCGCGCCGCACTGGGAGGAGGTGGCCCGCTCCACGCCCCTCGTCGCCATCGGCGACCGGCTCGCCGAGGCGCCGTCCGCCTCGGCGGTCGTCTTCGACAACGCCGCCGGCTTCGCGCTCGTGGTCGACCACCTCGCCGCGCTGGGCCACCGCCGTCTGCTCGTGCTGCTGCCCGAACGACCCAGCACCCCCGATCGCCCCGCCGAGACGTCGGTGCGCGAGGCGGCCCGTGCACGCGGGCTGACCGTCGAGCTGCTGCGGGTGCCGCCTGCGGGCGCCGACCCCGACGCACCGATCGAGCGCGTGGCCGCGGCCCTGGTGCGCACGGGAGCCACCGCGGTCTTCTGCCTCAGCGACGGCTATGCGTTCGACGTCCTGCGCGCCGCCCGCCGCTCCGGCCTGCGGGTGCCCGACGACCTCTCCGTGGTCGGCTTCGAGGACGTCGAGGAGGCCGACCTCGTGGGCCCGGGCCTCACCACCGTCAGCTGGGACCACGAGCAGGTGGTCGAGACCGCGGTGACGATGCTGCTCGACGCGCTCGACCACCACACCGGACCCAGCGTCGCCGTCATCGCCCCGCGGCTGGTGGTGCGGGGGACGACCAGCCGGCCGCCAGCAGCGCGCTGATCGCCGCCAGATCGGTTCCGCGCGGGCGGTCGTCGGCCCCCTCCGGGAGCACCGCGGCGACCTCGTCGAGAGCCGGCTGGAGGGCGGTGGGCACCGGCGCACCGAGCAGCCGCGCCTGATGGACGGCGAGCAGCTCGCCGGCGAGCACCGTGCGCCACGCGCCCAGGGCCACCCGCAGGCGCTCGGACTCCTCCAGGGCGAAGGACTGCACGTCCTCCTGCCCCTGGGAGGTCTCCATCGGCAGCGGGACGCCGCCGTCGGCGACCGCGCGGACCTCGCCGACGAGCCGCTTGTGCAGCGGCGTCAGACCCGCCTGGGGTCCGGGGTCGGCGCTGAGCTGCGCCGGCAGTCCGGTGACCTCCGGGTCGAGCAGCCGGTGCACCCGTGCCGCGCCGACCGCGGCCGCGTGCACGACCGCGTACCGAGCGCCGGCGGCCGTCGCCGCGAGGTCGATGCCGTGGAAGCCGGGCGTGCCCACGAACGCGTCGTCGAGGAAGGCCGGCGAGTCGGTGACCCCGCACAGCGCCCGCGCGGCGGCGTCCTCGAGCGCGGTCGCCGCGCGGTGCACGGCGGCGAGCACCGGGCCGACGACGCGCAGCGAGACCGGTGCCTGGAGGTGGCGCCGGAGCGTGGGGTCGGGTGCGTCGCCGAGCCGACGGCCGAGGTCGGCGAGCACCCCGGCGAGGACGTCGTCGTCCCGGGCGAGCTCGGGTCGGTAGGGGTCGTGCGGCACCCCGGCGACCGCGATGGCACCCGCCGCGGCGAGCACCGCCTGGTGGGCGAGCACCCGGGTCTCCTCGGCCCGCAGCAGGGCGAGGGCGGTGGCGAGCGGGGTGCCCGCCAGCAGCGCGATGCCCTCCTTCGGGCCGAGCCCGTCGGCCGCGAGGTCGGCCCAGGCGTGGGCGAGCGGCAGGATCTCGCCCGCCGCTCCGTTGCCGGTGCGCGGCACCGGCGGCAGCGGATCGGGCCGCCCGAGGAGGGCGGCCAGGCGCGCGCAGAGGTCGGCGGAGACGCCGGACTCAGGGTGCAGGAGGGTGCGCAGCCGCACGGCCACGAGCGCACGGGACTCCGGCTGCTCCAGCCACGGCGCCTCCCCCACCGCCCGGGCCGCCATGAGACGCACCGAGTGGCCGGCCTGCTCCTCGGCGGTCAGCCGCCGATCGGCCAGCGCGCCCATGCCCGAGGTGACGCCGTAGGCCGGGGCACCCTCCGCCAGGGCCGCGACGGCGGCCGCCCGCCGCTCCCCCACCGCCGCGAGCAGCGCGTCGTCGAGGTGGAGCCGCGCGCCCGCGGCGACGGCCCGGACGGCGGCGGCGTCGAGGGCGTCGGGGGTGGTGATGGTGATCGTCGGGCCGGTGGGTCCGGTGGGCCCGGTGGGCTCCGTCAGCCCGGTCATCGCGTCGCCCCGCCCGGTGGTCGAGGTGGGAGGCGCCCCGGCGCCGACCCGCGAGACCCCCGCACCGGTGCAGGGCGGTGGGCCGGGAGGGCGCCGTGGGCGGTTCCCTCACCGGGTCTCGCGGCTCCTCGCTGGCGCTCGTCGCACCTCGACCACCGGGCCGCGACCTCGCTCCGCTCCGTCATCGCATCCGCACCAGGGTGCCGAGGCCGGCTGCCTCCGCTCGACGCAGCAGCAGGTGCCCGACGGCGACGTCGAGGATCGACAGGCCGCGGTGCCAGAAGAGGATCCGTTCGGCGTCGTCCTCGCGTCCGGGTCGGGCACCGGTGGCGATCTCGCCGATCTCGGCGTGGAGGGTCTCGCGGGTGAGGGCGCCGGACCGCAGATGCGGCCGCAGGGCACCGAACTCGCCGGCCTGGGCCTCGCGCCAGTCGTCGACCACGACCTTGTCGACGACGTCGAGGAGGTCGGGGGCCAGCGCCGAGACGGTGCCGTAGGGGATGAGCAGACTCCCGGGGGCCAGCAGGTCGCAGGTGACGAGCGGCGCGGGCTCGACGAGGCGGGTGGCCTCGACCGCGATGTCGGCACCGGCGAGCGTGTCGGCGATCGAGTCGGTGACCACCACCGGGGTGCTGGTGACCTCCCGCAGCCGCTCCGCGAACGCCTCGCGGGACTCCGGACGGCGACTGGTCACCCGGATCTCCTCGAGATCGAACGCGGCGTCGAGCATGACCACGTTGCTGAACGCCGTCCCGCGGGCGCCGACGTGTCCCAGCACCCGGGCGTCGCGACGGGCGAGGTGACGGGCCCCGACGGCCGTCATGGCACCGGTGCGCACCTCGGTGATGAGGGTGGCGTCGAGGATCGCGAGGGGGACGCCGGTGGTGGGGTCGTAGAGGGTGAGCAGCGCGAGCTCGGAGGGCAGGCCGAGGGTGTGGTTGTCGACGAAGTCGCCGACGACCTTCACCCCGGCGACGCCGCGCTCGCCGAGGGTCGAGACGTGACCGCGCAGCACGTTGAAGTGGCCGCGCCCGTCATCGCGGGTGACGAGATGGGTGCGCGGCTCGAAGACGGTCTCGCCGCGGCCGTGTGCGGCCACCACGTCGGCGACGGCCTCGACGATCTCGGCCGGGGTGAGGGCGATCGCCTCGATGTCGGGCCCGGAGACGAACCGGAGCCAGACCTGGTCGCCGGGGTCGCTGGGGAGGTCGCTGGGGCTGGCGGGGTGGTCGGCGGGTGGGCCGGCGGGGCGGTCGTGCCGCATGTCTGATGCCGCCTTTCGACGCGGGTGAGGGGATGATGGGCGGGTGAGCGGGGTGGCGCGGTCGGAGGCGATGCCGGGCGATGCCGCGCGCGCGTGGCTGATCGACCGGTGTCGCGAGCACCGGCTCTCGCCGGCGCAGCGCCGGGTGGCGCAGTTCCTGGCCGACACCATGCCCGACGCGGCCTTCCTCTCCACCTCCGAGGCGGCGGCGCGCGCCGGGGTGAGCCAGCCGAGCGTCACCCGCTTCGCCGCCACGCTGGGCTTCGCCAGCTACGCCGACTTCCGCGAGCAGGTGCGCGAGATCGCCCTCGGCTCCGGGGAGCGCGCCGTCCGGGTGCTGCCGGCCGGCGGGCCGGACGCCGTCGACGAGGCGCAGGCGACCCTCGACCGCGTGCGACCCGTGCTGCGGTCGGAGGCGCTGGCCGGTGCGGTCGAGGCGCTGGTCGACAGCGAGACCTGGGCCTTCCTGGGGCTGCGGGCCTCGACGGCGATCGCCCGCTACGGCGCCTACTTCGCCGCCCGCATCCACGACGACGTGCGGGTGGTCATCGAGGCCGACACCCTGCTCGACCGCATCACCGTGCTCGCGGCGTCCGAGCGACGCAGCACGCTGGTGGTCGTCGCGATGCCGCGCTACCCGGCCGCCACGGTGGCGGCACTGCGCCATGCCGCGGCCCTCGGACTCACGACCGTGCTGGTCGTCGACGACCCCTACGTCGACTTCGCCGCCGAGGCCACGCACGTGCTCACCGCCCCGGTCGGCACCGGACTCGTCTTCGACACCCACACCGCGCCGCTGCTGCTGCTCTCGGCGCTCATCGACGGCGTCGCCGCGGCCGACCCGCACCGCACCCAGGAGCGGCTCGAGGCGCACGAGGTGCTGGTCGACACCTGGCAGTACCGGCCCTGAGGCCAGACGTCGTCCGAGGTCGGACTTGTGGGGTGAAACCTGATGTTGTGGGGTGAAGTTTCGCCCCACAACATCAGGTTTCCCCGGCTGACCGGGGAAACCTGCAGCCCTCACACCCCGCCCAGCGGCAGCACCAGCTCGCCCGGCCCCTCGGCGACGACGCGCACGGGGATGCCCCAGTCCTGCTGGTGCATCCGGCAGGCGGCGCCCTCGCCGCCGTCGGCGTCGCAGGACGCGGCCCGGGCGGCCACGTGCAGGACGCCGTCGCCCACGGCGGGGTCGAGCACGATCGTGCGGGTGAGGTCGGTGCCGCGGCCGTCGCCCGAGCGCAACAGGGACGGCGGGGTGGCCTCGACGATCAGCTGGGTGGCCGGGCCGAAGCGGTCGTCGACCTTCTGACCCGGCGGCGGGGCGAAGGTGATGGTGAGCTCGAGGGCGGCACCGACATCGGTGACGGGGCGCTGCGTGGTGTGGGAGAACCCGTCGACCGAGGACGCCGCCCCCAGGGCGATGCGCTCGAGCCGGTGGGCGGCGGACTCCACGACGACGAGCACGCCGGGGTCGGCCGGGTCAAGGTAGGCGGCCGACGGCTCGGCGAGGTCGCGGGCCAGGGTCGAGAGCTCGCCGGCGGCGACGTCGACGCGGCGCACGGCGCCGTTGTAGGTGTCGCAGACCGCGATCGACCCGTCGGGCAGCACCGTGACGCCGAGCGGGTGCTGGAACAGCGCCTGGTCGACGGGGCCGTCGCGGAAGCCGAAGTCGAAGAGGCCCGAGCCGACGACGGTGTGCACGGCGCCGTCCTGCACGTAGCGCAGGGCGGAGGTCTCGGAGTCGGCGATCCAGAGCCGGTCGCCGTCGGGCGCGAGCCGCGAGGTCTGGGCGAACCACGCCTCGGCGAGCGGACCGTCGAGCAGTCCCTCGTTGGTGGTGCCGGCGGCCACGGCGACCTCGCCGGTGCGCGGGTCGAGGGTCCACAGCTGGTGCAGGCCGGCCATCGCGATCCAGATGCGCTCCTGCCACCACGCGACGTCCCACGGGGAGGAGAGCCGCTCGAGGCTGTCGCCCTGCATCCACTGCGTGCCGTCGCCGGCGAGCACGCGCGTGGCGCCGGTGGCGATCTCGAGCCCCCAGACACGGTGGCCGACGGTGTCGGCGACGACGGCGTCGTAGCCGACCTCGGCGGCGACCTCGGCGGGCAGCAGGCACACGCCGTTGGGCTCGCGGAAGCCGCCGATGCGCCGCACCACGGCACCCTCGGCGTCGAGGACGACGACCTCGTCGTGACCGGCATCGGCCACCAGGACGCCGCCGCCATCACCACCGGGAAGCGGGACGGCGGCCGCGGGGAACCGCAGATCGGTGGCCTCGACCTCGGGGGCCACGTACGGGGAGTCGCCCGGCTGGAGGGTGCCCCGCTCGCGATGCTGCGGGACGAGCTCGGCAAGGAGCGCGTCGATCGCGTGGGCGTGACCCTCGCCGGCGTACTGGGCGACCACGTAGCCCTCGGGGTCGACGAGCACGAGGGTCGGCCAGGCGCGGGCGGTGTAGGCCTGCCAGGTCACCAGGTCGGGGTCGTCGAGCACCGGGTGGTGGACGCCGTACCGCTCCACCGCCGCGGCCAGCGCGACCGGGTCGGCCTCGTGCACGAACTTCGGGGAGTGCACGCCGATGACGACGAGCTCCTCGGCGTAAGTCTCCTCCACCGGCCGCAGCTCGTCGAGCACGTGCAGGCAGTTGATGCAGCAGAAGGTCCAGAAGTCGAGGAGCACGAACCGGCCGCGCAGGTCGCGCAGGGACAGTTCGCCGGCGGTGTTCAGCCAGCCGCGGCCGAGGAGTTCAGGGGCTCGCACACGCATGCGTCCAGTCTCCCCCGGAACCGGTGAGCCCCCGCACGCGGGCGGCTACCGTGGCCGGGTGGGCGAGCGGTACACCGCGTGGGTCGCTCGGCTGCTCGGATGCACCGGCGCCGAGCTGGTCGCCGTCGGCCGCGACCGCACCCCGCAGGCCGCGCTCGCCCGCCTCGTGGCGGCCACCGCGGAGGCGCTCGTCGTCGCCGACCGCACCATCGAGGCCGACCCACGTGTCGTCTCGGCCCTGGCCGAGCTCGGCGCCGGCGCGTGCCTCGCCGTCCCGCTCCCGACCGCCGGACAGGCCGAGCCGGACGACGAGGCGGGGGTGCACGCCGTCCTGCTGGCCTGGCACGAGGATCCCCGCACCTGGTCCTCCGAGGAGCTCGCCGACCTCGAGGAGCTGGCCCGGGTCGCCGCCCTCGACACCGCCGCGCCGGCAGCCGGCCGCAGCACCGCGACCGCACCCGACGCGGCGGAGGCCGAGTCCCGCCGCGGCCTGACCCTGCTGAGCCTCAGCGAATCCCTCTCGGCGACCCGCTCGCAGGCCGACGTCGCCCATGCCGTCGAGCTGGTCGCGCTCATCCAGCTCGGCTGCTCGGACGCCGACCTGTGGCTCCTCGAGGACGACCACCTGCGCCTGCTGCTCCCCCGCGGCCGGGACGACGTCCCAGCACTCCGGGTGCCGCTCAGCCACGACCGCGGCCCGCACGGCCTGGTGGCGGTGCTGGGCGGCTCCTCCGTGGGGGCCGGGCCCGAAACCGGCGCGGCCGACGGCCCGATCGGCCGCCCGGTCGGCACGGCCGGACCTCTCGTGCTGCTCCTGCCGCTGACGGTGGGCGAGCAGACCCTCGGCGTCCTGGACCTGCGGTGGGAGGCACCGACCCGCGCCGCCGACGACCGGCCGATGTTGGAGGCGCTGGCCTCCTACACAGCCCAAGCCCTCCAGCGGGCCGCGCTGCTCCAGGAGCGGCTCGACGCGCTCATCACCCTCCAGCAGTCCCTGCTGCCGCGTCTGCGGCCGATCCCCGGGGTCGAGGTGGCCGCGCGGTACCTGCCGGCCGACTCCCGCGACCGGGTCGGCGGCGACTGGTACGACGCCGTCGCGCTGCCCGACGGCGGCTGCGCGGTCACGGTCGGCGACGTGGTCGGCCACGACGTGCACGCCGCCGCCGCGATGGGGCAGGTGCGCACCGTGCTGCGGGCGCTGGCCTGGAGCGGATCGGGCGGTCCGGCCGCCACCCTCACCAGCCTCGACCTGGCGCTCGACGGCCTGGGGCTGGACACCCTCGCCACCGCCGTCGTCGCCCACCTGCGCCCCGGCGGCTCCGAAGACGCCGGTGACAGCTCCTGGCAGCTCGCCTGGGCCAGCGCCGGCCATCCGCCGCCCGTGTTGCTCGGCCTCGACGGCACGACCCGGCTGCTGGAGCCGACCACGCCCGACGGCGTCGACCTCATGCTCGGCGTCGCGCCCGGCACCGACCGCGACGACCGCACCCTGGCGGTGCCGGCCGGGTCGGTGCTGCTGCTCTACACCGACGGTCTGATCGAGCGCGGGCGCGAACACCTCGACGACGGCCTCGATCGGCTGCGCGGGGCCGTCGAGGAGGTCGCCGCCGGTGGCGGTGCGGCGTCCCTCGACGATCTGCTCGACGGCGTCCTGACCCGGGTGACCGGCGGGGGCCGCGCCGACGACATCGCGGTGCTCGCGGTGCGATGGGGCTCCTGACACCTGTCAGCGACGCCCCTACAGTGGCGCCCATGAGCGAACTGGCCCCGTACGTCGACGTCTGGTGGCACAGCGTCGGCGACCTCCTCGAGCTGCTCGAGAGCCTCGACGACGCCGACTGGGACACCCCCACCGACCTGCCCGGCTGGGACGTCCGTGCCGTCGCGGCCCACACGGCCCACCTCGAGCGGGTGCTCGCCACCGGCGAGGAGGAGCACGCGGAGGTGCCCGAGGCGCCGCACATCACCGGGCTCATGGGCATGTACACCGAGATCGGCGTCATCAACCGGCGCACGACGCCGCCGGCGCAGATCATCGAGGAGATCCGCACCCACACCGCCGCCCGGCACGAGCAGCTGCTCGCCGATCCGCCGACCGACCCCGACGCCGTCCCCGAGCGCGTCTTCGGCGGCGTCCCGTGGACCTGGCGGACGCTGTTGCGCAACCGCCCGCTCGATGTCTTCCTCCACGAGCAGGACATCCGCCGTGCCGTCGGACGTCCGGGCAACCTCGACTCCCCCGGCGCCGTGCACACCGCCGACTACCTGGCGGAGTCCTTCGGCTTCGTGCTGGCCAAGAAGGTCGGCGCGCCGACCGGCACCACGGCCGTGCTGGAGATCGAGGGCCACGCGCCGTACGCCTTCGGGGTCGGCGACGACGGTCGCGGACGCCGGCTCGACGTCGTCCCCGAGCAGCCGACGGTGCGGGTGAGCACCGACCGGGAGTCCTTCCTCGTGCTCGCCGGCGGCCGCCGCGAGGCCGAGCCGACCCGGGTCGTGCTCACCGGCGACACCGCGCTCGGCGAGCAGCTCGTCGCGTCGATGGCGACCACGCCGTGAGCGCCACCGAGGCCCGCCCCTGGGGCCTGGCCGACATCCCCGACCAGAGCGGCCGCACCGTGGTCGTCACCGGCCCGACCCTCGGCGGCCTGGGCTACTTCACCGCGCTCGAACTGGCGCGCCGGGGCGCCCGGGTCGTGCTCGCCGGGCGCACGCCGGCGAAGATCGAGGAGTCGGCAGCCGCGATCACCGCCGAGGTGCCGGCCGCCGACCTCGAGCAGCTGGTGATCGACCTCTCCGACCTCGGCTCGGTGCGCGCCGCCGCCGCGGACGCCGCCCGGTTCGGCGCGATCGACGTGCTCGTCAACAACGCCGGCATCATGGGCACGCCCTACCAGCGCACGGCCGACGGGCTCGAGCAGCAGATGGCGACCAACCACTTCGGGCCCTTCCTGCTCACCGGCCTGCTGCTGCCGCAACTGGTGGAGAGCGGCCACGGGCGCGTGGTCAACCTCGCCTCCAACATGCACAAGATCGCCCGCTCGGCACCCCTCGGCGACCCGCGCGTGCAGCAGGGCCGCTACTCCCGCTGGCATGTCTACGGCCAGACGAAGCTGGCCAACCTGCTCTTCGCCTACGAGTTCGACCGCCGGGCGCGCGCAGCCGGCGTCCCCGTGCTCGGCATGGCCGCGCACCCCGGGTTCGCCGGCACCCACCTCGCCGCGAACGGCCAGTACGGGCGTTCGCGCGGCGGGATCGCCACCATCCTCGACGCCGCCATCCGGGCGATCTCCCAGTCGGCCGCGGCCGGCGCCTGGCCCACGCTGATGGCGGCGACCGCCGACCTGCCCGGCGGCACCTACTGCGGCCCGAGCGGCGTCGCGGAGATGGTCGGCCCCGCGCAGATCACCACCAGCAACCGGCTCTCCCGCGACACCGACGCCCAGCGCCGGCTGTGGGAGATCAGCGAGGAGGTCACGGGCATCAGCTACCCGTGACCTCCCGCGCTCGGCGTCGGGAGCCGGCAGCGGCCGCTCGTCGGGCTCAGCCCAGGAGCCGCTGCATCGTGCGGATCTCGGTGGTCTGGGAGTCGATGATGCTCTGCGCCAGCGCGATCGCCGGCGGGTACTCGCCCTGCTCGAGCTCGGTGCGGGCCATCTCGACCGCGCCGCGGTGGTGCTCGATCATCATCTGGAGCCACAGCCGGGTGAAGTCGGCGTCCGGGGCAGCCTCCAACTGGGCCATCTGCGCGTCGGTCATCATGCCGGGCATGCCGTCGGCGCCCGACATGTCCATCCCGTCCATCTCTTCCATGTCGCCCATGTCGCCCATGTCGCCCATGTCGCCCATGTCGTGACCCGCATGGCCGCCCGAGGCGGACGGCGAGGGCTCGCCCCAGGCGGTGAGCCAGCCGGTCATGGTGGCGATCTCGGGGGCCTGGGCCGCCGCGATGCCGTCGACGAGGGTGCGGACGTCGTCGGGCAGCGTACGGCCCTGCGTCAGGTCGACCATCTCCAGCGCCTGCTGGTGGTGGGGCACCATCTGCTGGGCGAAGGCGACGTCGGCGTCGTTGTGGGCGCGGGATTCGGCCGCGCCGGAGGTGGTGGACGAGCCCGGGTCGGCGGCGGAATCGCTGCCGCCGGCGTCGCTGTCGGAGCACGCGGCCAGGCCGGTGCCCAGGGCGCCGGTGAGGGCGCCGATCAGGGCCAGCGACGCGAGGCGCCGCCGGCGGGTGGTGTGCTGCATGTGGTTCTCCTCGGTTCTCGGATGCTCGAGCAGAGGTCGAGCGGTGGGTCGAGCGGTGATCGGGCGGGGGTGGTCACCGACCGATCAGCACCGCACCACCGAGAACCGCCAGGACGACGGGGGCGGACCCGCGCCGGGGGGTGGCCAGCCGGCCCGCACGACCGCCGCCCCGACCGCCGACAGCGGCCCTGACCCGGGCGGACGCCGCAGCGCGCGGCCCCGGCCACGTGCGGCGGCGAGGGCGATGACGAGACCGCCGGCGATCATGAGGGCGCAGACCATGAGCGGGGAACCGCCGCCGGCGTCCGTGCCGGGGTCGAGCACCGCCGCGGTGGCGACCGCGAGCCCGCTCGCGGCAGCGTGCTGGTGCGCGGGCATGTCGGCGGTGCCGGGCATGCCGGGCATGCCGGACATGCCGCTCATGCCGGACGCCCCCATCGCGGCGTGGTCGCCGCCGGCGAGCACGTGCATCCCGAGGATGCCGAGCACGATCGCCAGGGCGAGCCCGGCGAGCCGGCCTCCCTGCACGATGCGCGGTGTCCTCACCCCGCCAGGGTACGGGCGCGGCGGCTCCGACCCGAGGGTCGCTCGGCCCGACCTCGGGGGCCTAGGGGGCACTCCGCACAGCTCAGCGTCCGGCGATCGGATCGGGACGCTCGGCCAGCCAGGCGACGACGGCAGCGAGGACCTCCGGGCGCGTGTAGGCGGTGTGGTGGGCCTCGGAGACCGTGAGGGAGGACCAACCCGGGTCGGGGGCCGAGCACACCGTGTCGGCCGCGCTGCACACCTCCAGCACCCGCCCGGCGCCGAGCCCGGAAGCGAGGACGTCGTCGGCTCCCGACCCTCGGGCCGCCAGGAAGCCGTCGTGCTCGGCGACACCGTCGAGGTCGCGGAACTCCACCCCGGCCTCGCGGCGGCTCCGGGTCGGATCGCCGAGCAGCACGACCCCGAGCAGGGCGTCCGCCGGCCGGTCGTCGGTGGCCAGCTCGCGGGCGGCGCGGTGCATCACCACCGCGCCCTGGCTGCTGCCGATCAGGACGATCCGGGTCGCGGCGCAGGTCGCTCGGGCACGCAGGATCGCGACGGCGTCCTCGGCCCCGGCGGCGACGCTCGCCTCGAACGCGGCGTGGTCGGCGCGGGCCTCCGGTTCGGGGATCGCGGGATAGTCGACGCCGACGGCGTCGGTGCTCCAGCCGCGCCCACCGGCCGCCTCGGTCACCGCGCGGGCGAGGGTGGCGGCCTCACGACCGAAGCCGGACGGCACGGCCTCATCGACACGTTCACCCGACCCGCGCGCCCCCACGAGGAGGAGGTCCGGGCAGCCCGACGCGCCGTCCCGGTGCCGGAGCGCGCCCACGAGTGCGGCCGCGGCGACGAGGATGAGCACGCTCGCCCCGGCGACGATCGCCGGCCGGCTCGCCCGCCTGACCGCCCACCTCACCGGGGCGCCAGCACCACACCGGTCAGCGCACCGGCCCCGACGGGCAGCTCGAGCCGGAGCGCGTGGTCGCCTGCGGGGAACTGGAGGACGAGGGTGCGGGCGGCGCCGGGATTCCAGACCAGCAAGGAGGCGCCGCCGCCCGGACGGGCGTAGGCCTGCGCCACGAGGTCGTCGGGCGCCCGCACGGCCATCGCACGGCTCCCGGGCTGCACGACCCGCGCGGCGACCGCGTAGGCGGCACCGCGGGCGGTCAGGCGGGCCGAGCCGTCGGCGATCGTGACCAGTCCGGCCGGCGAGCGCTGCGCCAGCAGCGCCGGCGACACCGGCGCCCGGCCGTGGGCCAGCGCCGGCAGCAGTTCGCGGGTGACGGTGCGAGCGACCACGGTCCGCCACGGGCGGGTGCCGGGCGTGAGCACCGGCGTGGCCAGACCCGGGTCGACGCCGGTGGCCGCGAGGATGCTCGCCGCCGGCCCGCCGGAGGCCGAGGGCACCAGGGCGGTGATCTCGGGCCGTACCTGCGCCCACACGCGCAGCAGGTCGGCGACCTCGCCGTGACCGTCCAGCGCGGTGCGCGTCGTGCGATCGGAGGCCGCGTCGACGAGTGTGGCCCCCCGGTCCGGCGCGCCGTCGACGCCGACCACCGAGAGCGCGGCGCCGGAGGGATCGACGAGGAAGCGGACATCGGCGGTGCGACGAGGCTCGGGGAGCGCCGCGAGGAGGTCGACGTCGGCTTCGGTGACGACCGCGCCGACCCCGGTGACGGCATCGGCGGACGGCGTCCCGACGACGGTGATCGTGTCGGGGCGCCCGGCGGCCGCTGCGGCCTCGGCCGCCGTCACCGGCAACGCCGTCGGCTCGATGCCGGCCGCGGCGCGCCCGGGGACGAGCTCGGCGGTGTCGACGACGCCGGTCGGCCAGGCCGTCAGCGCGGACGGCGCGTCGGGGGCGCTGCCCAGCACGACCGTGCGGATCGACGGAGCCGCGGTGCGGTCGTCGCGCAGGTACTGGGCCGGACCCCACGCCAGGGCCACCAGCCCACCCATCGCGAGCGCGGAGACGCCGGCGCGCACCAGGAACAGGGCGCGCATCAGCGGACCCCGCCCGCGGTCTCGACCACGACGCTCGCGGCGCGCGTGCCCCGTGCCTGGAGCACCCGACCGCGCAGCAGGCTGGTGCCCGCGACGCTGCCGGCCACGGGCGGCGCATGATCGGCGATCTCGGCATAGAGGTCGCGGCGTCCGCCGCCACGCGCCTGGAGCGCGGCCAGATCGACCCACGGCTCCTCCACGGCGCGGTGGAGGACCCAGGCGGCCCCGATGGTCGCGACCGTCACCGCCAGCAGGTTGACCGGGTAGTACGACGGGTCGGCGGGCAGCAGGCCGAGGTCGACGAAGAGCAGGATCACCGGCTCGTGCACGAGGTAGATCGTGTAGGCCAGGATCGAGATCCGGACGGCGACGGCGTTGTCGATCCAACGGGCCGGGGCGTCGCTGCGGCAGGTCATGATCGCGGCCAGCACCAGGCACCAGCCCAGAGCCGCCATCGGGTGCCGCCAGATCACCAGCAGGGAGTCGGGATCGGGCACGGTGCGTACCCGGGCGTTGTAGATCAGCGCGGCGCCGGCCGCGGCCAGCAGCGGCGTCACGACGAGAGGCGGACGCCGATCGCCGAGGGCCACCATGACGACGGCCAGCGCCATGCCCAGGGCGAAGTCGTCGGCCTTGGCGGCCGGGCCGAACCGCCAGGCCCAGTCGGTGACGGGGATCTGCCAGACCCACTGCACGTTCAGCTTGAACAGCAGCGAGGCGGCCGCGACGAGGGCGAGCACGATCAGCAGACGGGTCACGCGATCGCCCCGATCACGCAGCCGCCGCACCCACAGCACCGTGGCCGGACCGATGGCGGCCAGGGAGAGGTAGAAGATCCACTCGATCGACAGCGTCCACGCGGGCCCGATCGTGTAGAAGATCCGCTCGGAGTCGAAGGCCTGCACGAGGGCCAGGTGCTCCAGCAGGTCGCGCCACTGCGCCGTCCCGAGGCCGAAGTTGCGGGTGCTCCAGCACAGCAGCACCAGCACCCAGTACACGGGGAAGAGCCGCACGCAGCGGCGCCAGAGGAACTCCCGCCGGCTCGGCACCGGGCGGTCGTCGTCGAGCGCGGCGTGGGCGAAGGGCAGGAACAGCAGCAGTCCCGAGAGCACGAAGAACAGGTCGACCACCACGTCGACGGACAGGATCGCGCTCAACAGATGGGGATTCCCCCCGACGGGACCCAGGCCGTCGCCGTCGACGTCCATGTTCTGCCAGACGTGGTAGGCGACGACGAGCAGGCAGGCGGCCCCGCGCCAGCCCTCGACGCCGCGGACCTTGAAGGAGGCCCGGGCACCCGGCCGCACCGACGCGCGGCCGAAGCCGTGGGTGCGGGCGCTCACGACGCCTCGCGCATCGCCAGCGCCGGCCCGCCCGCGGGCATGGCCGTGCCGATCGTGCGGGCCGGACGGCGGTCGCGCCCGCGGGTCGTGACATCCCACGTGTGGGTGCCGAGGAGGTGGCGGACCAGGGCCGCCCGGTTGCCGACCATCTTCGCCTCGGCGTAGAAGGCGATGCTGAGCAGGGCGAAGCCGGCGAAGAGACGCGGACGGTGCGCGATCCCCGGGGACGCCAGCCGGTTGCCGGCGATCGCCTGGGCGACCGGCGTGCCGTTGATCAGCAGGCCCGTGAGCAGGAAGAAGGGCAGGAACGGGTGGATCGGGCCCGGCCCGACCAGCACCTGGGCCGCGACGAGCGGCAGCATCTGGGTGGCCAGCCACGGGTGGACGATGCGCCAGCCGAACAGGAAGCCGATGCCGCGGCGCTGCACGGCGCTGAGCCGACGGTCGGCCATCAGGGTGGGCAGGTGCCGCAGGCTGACCTCCAACCAGCCCTGCGACCAGCGCATCCGCTGCCGCCACAGGGCCGACCAGGTCACGGGCGCCAGTTCGGTGGACAGGATGCGCGGATCGGTGCCGAGCCGGTGGCCGGCGGCCAGGGCGCGGGCGGTCACGTCGATGTCCTCGGTCAGCATGTGCCGGTCCAGGCGGAGCTCCTGGAGCACCGGTGCCCGCCACCAGCCGTTGCTGCCGCCGAAGATGCCGAAGTCGTTGACGACCGTGCGGCCCGGGTGGGCCACCGCGTACAGGGTCGCGAACTCCGCCGCGACGAGCTTGGTGACCCAGGACTCCTCGACGTTGCGGATCGCGCACTGACCCTGCACGACGTCGAAGCGGCGCTCGCCCGCCGCATCGCCGATCCACTGGGCCGCCCGGCGGGCCGCCATCGGGTGCGGGTGGTGGTCGGCGTCGAAGATGCCGATCACGTCGACCTCCCCCTCGAGCAGACGCAGCGCCGCCTCGACGTTCTCGACCTTCGACGTCGACCCGGCCACCTTGACGACCAGCAGCCGCCCCTCGGTCATCGACCAGTCGGCCAGCCGCGCCTCGAGCGCCATCGGCTCGGGCGTGTTGTAGGCCAGGACGACGACGTGCCGGCCGACCGGGTAGTCCATCGCGAGGTGGGCGCGCAGCGCGTCCTCGAGGGTGGCCTCCTCGTTGGGCAGGTAGGCGGCGACGACGGTGGCGACGCGCGGGAGGTCGGCGTCCGCGACCCGCCCGACCGGCGGCTCGGGGAACCGGTGCGCCCGGGCGATCTCCAGCAGGATCATCAGCGTGGTCACCACCATGGCCCCGAACAGCAGCCAGAACCAGGTCGACGCCACGGCCGGAGCCCACCGTGCGAGGGGCAGGTAGACGAGGAACCCGAGCAGCGGGGGCATCACGAACGCGAGCACGACCTCGACGGTGGTCTGTTGGCTGCGCGCCAGTCGGTTGAACCGCCGGGCCAGTGCGGTGCTCCGCACGACACGGGTCGGCAGCGAGAAGTGGGGCGTCCGGGGCGCGACGTCGCGGGCCGGGAGCACGAGCGGGGACAGGGACGCCGAAGCGCCCGACGGTCGGTTCATCGCAGAACCTCTCGGGTGGTCGACAGCAGGGCGGGGAGGGAGCGTTCCGATGCCCCGGGGAGCACCGGCAGCAGCACGGTAACCACAGCATTTGCCCAGGTCAGAGCCAGTTTCGAGTGACTCTGGACACGGCACCGAGAGTTCACCGACGACGCCTCGGATGCTCCCGGAACGTTCACGCCGAACCCGCCCATCCCGCGGTCACAGCGCCCTCGCCGCTGCCATCATCAGGCCCTCCGACCAGCGAGGACCCATGCCCCACGACCGCGCCGCCGTACCGCGCCGACCCCTCCCGGGACGGGCGGGCCTCCTCGCTCTCATCGCCACCGTCGGACTCGTGGTCGCCGGCTCGTCCCTGCACACGGGCGGCCGAGGCGGCCCCGGGCGGCCGGCCGACGACGCCGTCCTCGCAGCCTCACCGACGGCATCCGTCTCGACATCGGGGTCGGCTGGGGCGGCCTCGCTCGTGGCGAGTTCCCCCTACGACGGCTCGATACGGCTGAGCACGCGCGCCCCCGACGAGGGCCTGGGAGCCGCGACCGTGGCCGAGACGCTGACGGTCGACGCCGGCACACCCCGCCAGCCGTGGTGGGGCACGGGGGCCGCACTGACCGACGCCTCGGTGGCCGAGCTCGACGGACATCCCGACCGCATCGCCCGCCTCTTCGCACCGCACGCCGCCGACGGTGCGCGCCTGTCCTGGCTGCGACTGCCCCTCACCGCCACCGACCTCTCCTCCTCGTGGTGGGGCTGGCGCGGCCGGGGCGACGCCGTGCACCCCACGGGCCCGGGACGCCGCGCGCTCGCCGTCCTGCGCACCCAGATCCTGCCCGTCGCCCCGCACCTGCGGATCGTGGCGACGCCGTGGACGGCGCCGCCGGCATGGAAGAGCCCGGCGACCTGGGAGGGCGGCCGACTGCGCGACGACGCCGTGCCCCGCTACGCCCGGCTCCTGCTCGACCAGGCGCGCTGGCTGCGCCGCCACGGCGTGCCGCTGCGCGCCATGACCCTCGCCAACGAGCCGGGGTTCGCCGGCGACTACCCCTCGATGGTGGTCGGCGACGCGGCGATGGCGCGCCTGCGCGCCCTGGTCGAGCCCGGTCTGCATCGCCTCGGGGTGCGGCTGTGGGGACTCGACCACAACTGGTCGGACGCCGACCGGGTGGCCGCGATCGGCGGCGAGCGCCTCGACGCGGTGGCGTTCCACTGCTACGAGGGCGAGCCTGCCGACGCCGCCGGGATGGGGATCCCCTGGCTGGTCAGCGAATGCACCGGCACGACCGATGCTGCCGTGCCGACCCTCGACTTCGACGCCCGGGTGCTGGTCCGCGACGCGATCGCGGCCGGGTCGCGCGGACTGTTCTTCTGGAACCTCGCCCTGCCCCCGGGCGCCCGGGGCGCGGGCGGCGGCTGCACCACCTGTCGTGGGCTGCTCACCGTCTCCGGCGGCGACGCGCTGCCCGAGCCCGAGTTCTACGTGCTGGCCCACCTCGCCCGGGCCGCACCGCCGGGTGCCCGGGTCGTCGCGGTCTCCGGGCCCGGCGACGTCCCGGCGGCGGCCTTCGTCGACGACGGCCGCCTCGGCGTGATCGCCCTCAACGACACCGACCGCACCCGGTGGCTGCGCTTCACCGTCACGGGCGGCGCGACGTCGGCCGTCTACCGGATCGGCCCGCGCGAACTGCTCACCTTCAGCGGGCCGCTGCGCTGATCGCCGGCGGGCCGGGGCCGGCTCAGGGCTGCCGCGGGTGTGCGGCGAGGAAGGCCCAGATCTCCGCGGTCGCATCGATCGCGGTCGAGGGGGCCGGCAGCCCGAGGGCACGGTCCTGGGCCGGATGGTCGACGGCCCCCGGGTACTGGTGCCCGGCGTCGGACAGGGTGATCGCGGCGACGGCACGGCCGCGGGCGCAGGTCCACGTCGTCCGCACCACCTGGGTGGTGCCGGCGAGGTCGTCGCGGCGCGCCGCCGGACCGCAGCCGCCGGCGAGGTCGCGCCAGGTCGTCAGCGAGGTCTCGCGGGGCTCGCCGTCGACCTTCGCGACGCCGGACCCGGGCTCGCCGTCCCAGCGCACGTTGGTGTCGGCGAGGCCGTGCACGTAGAGCACCGACGGCGCCGTCGCGGCAGCGGGCGTGCAGGACGTCGTCACCCGGGTGCCGGCGACCTCCGCGATGCCGGCGAACAGGCCGGTGTCGCACGCCAGCCGCTCGGCCATGAAGGCGCCGTTGGAGAACCCGACCGCGTGGACCTGTGCGGGATCGATGCCGATGTTGGCCCGGATCTGGCCGACCATCGCGCTCACGAAGGCGACGTCGTCGATGCCGCGGCTCTGCGCCCGACCGCAGCAGCTGCCGGCGTTCCACGTGGCACCGATGCCGTCGGGGTAGGCGACGACGACCTTCGAGGCGTCCGCGACGTCGTCCCAGTGGTAGTCGCCCTGGGCCTGACGGGCGTTGCCGAAGGCCGGGTGCAGGAACACCACGAGCGGCGCGGCGGCGGGCAACCCCGCGGGGCGGTACACGCGGTAGGTGCGCCGGACGCCGTCGATGCGCAGGGTGTGCACCGTGGTGCCGGTGCGCCAGGCCACCGCGGCGCTCGCCCGCTGCCAGGTCGAGCGGACGTCGGGCAGGAGGGCCAGGAGGACGGCCGCGACGAGGGCGACGGCGAGCACCGCCGTCGTCCGGGTCGCGGGACGCGCCGCCCGACCCTCCTGCTCCGTCATCAGAGCGCCGTCAGCAGACGTACGGAGCCGGCGATCAGCGTGACCGTGCCGAGCGCGAGCAGGCCGGCGCGCACCGGGCGTCGGGTGAAGAGGGTGGCGATACCGCCGAAGAACAGCGTCAGGGCCAGGAAGACCGTGGCGAGCTCGAGCTTGTCGCCCTGGTTGTCGGCGCTCACCGCCTCCTTGTAGGCGTCCTTCGACTCGTTCGCCAGGTTCTCGCCGTCCGCGTAGTCGCCGACCACGTAGGGGTTGCCCTCGAGGTCGTCGAAGGGGGTGACGGCCTCGTCGGTGGCGTTCCACCAGTCGACGGCGTCGCTGAGCTCGGGACGCATCAGGGTGACGAGGTAGTCGGCGAGGTCGGTGTTGCCCTCCTGGCTGGCGGTCGCGTACGCCACGAACAGGGCCCGGTCGCCGGCCTCGACCTGGTTGCCCTGGCCGTAGAAGAAGTTGCTGTCGGCGAGCTTCTGGCTCGCCACCGTGTAGCCCTGGAGCGCGTTGCCGTCGGTCAGCGCCGAGCGGTAGGCCGAGAAGGCCGTCAAGGTGGCGGCGATGCCCAGCAGGATGGCGGCGACGATCTGCAGCAGGTCGGTGGTGGGGTCTTCGGGCGTCTCGATGAACGTCTCGGTCATGGGGGGGCGACTCTCCGTTGAGCAGGTGGATGGGTGGTCCCGAGAGGTCCCGCGGGTCGCTGAGGCGGCGGCCGGCAGGCCCACCATCGTCCCAGAGGCGACCGCTCGAGGACGGCGGTTCCAGCCGATCGGCGACGACGCACCGCACCGTCCGCCCCTCACCCCTCGGGGCGAGCGGGCCGCGTGAGGCGAGCATCACACCGGGGCGGTGTCGGCCGGCCCTGGTAGACCGGAGGGCACGTCACCTATCTCGGAGGTGTCCCGTGACCGAACGACTCCCGCTGCTGGCGCGCGAGCGCACCGTCGCCGCCCCGGGCTTCAACCGCTGGCTCGTCCCGCCGGCGGCGCTGGCCGTCCACCTGTGCATCGGCCAGGTCTACGCCACGAGCGTCTACAAGGGCGCCCTCGTGGCGCACTTCGACTCCAGCCTGACGACCGTGGGCCTCATCTTCTCCGTGGCGATCGCGATGCTCGGGCTGGCGGCGGGCTTCGGCGGCACGTGGGTCGACCGCTCGGGGCCGCGGGCGGCGATGGCGCTGTCGGCGTCCTGCTGGGTGAGCGGGTTCCTCGTCGCCGCGCTCGGCATCGCCACCGACCAGCTGTGGCTGGTCTTCCTCGGGTACGGCGTCATCGGCGGCATCGGTCTGGGTATCGGCTACATCTCGCCGGTCTCGACCCTCATCAAGTGGTTCCCCGACCGCCCCGGCCTCGCCACCGGCATGGCGATCATGGGCTTCGGCGGCGGCGCGCTCGTCGCCAGCCCGTTGAGCGGTCGGCTGCTGGAGCTCTACGACTCCGGTTACGACGCCTCCGACGCCACCACGGTCGCCGACGGTCACGCCGTGGCGCTGCTGTTCGTGACCCTGGCCGTGCTGTACGCGGTCTTCATGGCTTTCGGCGCCGCGACCGTGCGGGTGCCCCCCGAGGGGTGGCGGCCGGCGGGGTTCGACCCCGGCGCCGTCGCCTCCGCGCCCCTGGTCACCACCGCCCAGGTCTCGGCGCGCAACGCGGTGCGCACGCCGCAGTTCTACCTGCTGTGGCTGGTGCTGTTCTGCAACGTGACCGCCGGCATCGGCATCCTCGAGCAGGCCGCCGGCATGATCGCCGACTTCTTCCGCGACAACGGCACCTCGAGCGTGACGGCCGCGGCGGCCGGCGGATTCGTCGGCCTGCTCTCGTTGGCCAACATGGCCGGACGCTTCGTGTGGTCGAGCACCTCCGACCTCATCGGCCGGCAGCGCATCTACGCCGTCTACCTCGGTGTGGGACTCGTGCTCTACGCGCTGCTCGCCTCGGTCGGCTCCAGCTCCACGGCGCTGTTCGTGGCGCTGGCCGCGCTGATCATCTCCTTCTACGGCGGCGGGTTCGCGACGATCCCGGCCTACCTGCGCGACCTCTTCGGCACCTACCAGGTCGGCGCGATCCACGGTCGCCTGCTGACGGCGTGGTCGGCCGCCGGCATCGTCGGTCCGCTCATCGTCAACCGGTTCCTCGACGCCGAGGGCGAGCCGGGATCGCTCACGGCCTCGGCCTACCAGCCCGCCCTCTTCACGATGGTCGGCGTGCTCGCCGTCGGCCTGGTGGCCAACCTGCTGGTGCGCCCCGTCGATCCGCGCTTCCACGAGCCCGCATCGGCTCCCGCCGACGAGACCCGCATCCCCGCCCGCTCCGACGAGGAGGCCCGCGCATGACGACCCGCCTGATCACCGCCTGGGGCCTGGTGGCCGTCCCGATCGCCTACGGGCTGGTCGAGACGATCCGCAAGGCGAGCGCCCTGTTCACCGGCTGAGCCGGGCCCGCGGTCAGCAGATCACCAGCCCCAGGTGCCGGGCTCGCCCTTGAACGGCCCGACGACCCGGCTGGTGATCCACCCGCCGTAGAACCCGCCCGGCTGCGGCGTGACGGTCTCGCCCTCGACCACGCAGCGGTCGACCTGCGCGGCCATCACCGCGACCGCGCCGGCGATGTCGACGAAGCGCGGGGTCGGGTCGAGGTAGGTCCAGGCCGCCCGCGGGGCGACCTGCTCGGCGGTCACCAGGTCGTAGTACGACGCCTGGCCCTTCCACTCGCAGTGGGAGCTGCCCGCGGCGGGCCGCAGGACGCCGTCCGCGAACGCCTCGGCGGGCAGGTAGTACGTCGGCGGGTGGCTGGTCTCGAGCACCCGCCACGACCGGGTGGTCGCGGCGATCCGCTCCCCGCCGAGCCAGATCTCGATCGACTCGCTGCTGGTCTCCAGGGCGGGCGGCCGCGGGTAGTCCCACACCGACTCCTGACCCGGGCCGGGCTTCTCCGGACGTGGGCGCATGCGGCCAGGGTAGGTCGGGGCCGGTCGGTGACGGCTGCAAGGTTCTTCGGTCGACCGAAGAACCTTGCACTGGGACGGCGATGTTTCGCCGTCCCAGTGCACGGTTCGCGGGCCTGGTTGCGTGCCGGGGCCTCAGACCACCGGCAGCGGGATGCGCGCCACCACCCGGAACGTGCCCTCGTAGGTGTCGACGACCAGCGACCCGCCGACGGCCTGGAGCCGGCTGCGCATGCCGTCGAGCCCCTGACCGCTGCCGGGCACCGAGCGCTCGCCCACCGTGTTGGTCACGCTGATCTCCAGCGCCTGGCCCCAGTAGACGACCAGGTCGATGGACGAGGCCTCGGCGCCGTGCTTGATGGCGTTGGTGATCATCTCGCGCAGCACCCGCTCGGCGACGACGTCGAGGTCGGGCGCCAGCGTGCGCGGGGTGCCGCGGGTGACCGTGACGACGCTCGGCGCGGTGGTGGCGGTCTGGGAGATCAGCTGCGGGAAGCGACCGGTCGTCGGGCCGACGCTGCCGCCGCCGAGCACGGCGCCGACGTCGGTGAGCGACTCGCGGGCCGAGGCGGCGATGGCCGCCATGGCGGCCCGGATGCGTGGCAGCTCCTCGTCGGGCAGCAGGGTCGCGGCCTCGGCCTGGGCGAGGATGACGGCCAGGGAGTGGCCGACGACGTCGTGCACGTCGCGGGCGATACGGGCCTGGTCGGCCTTGAGGCGGGCGACGTCCTCGGCCTGGCCGCGCTGCTGCTCGGCGACCTGCCGCAGCTCGACGGCCTCCTGCTCGCGCACCCGGGAGACGCGGGCGTTCTCGACCAGGCGCAGCGAGATGCCGGCCACCCAGGGCGCCATCAGCATCAGGACGGCCGGAATCGCCAACAGGTAGGAGGGCCGCCCGTCGATACCGGGCAGCAGCGAGTACGCCCGGTAGCCGATGGCGGAGTCCCGGTAGTAGACGACGTAGACACCGGCCACCAAGGCGACGGGCACGGAGGCCAGCGCCGCCAGCGCGGTCTCGACCCGCCCCCAGCGGGCGCAGCCGAAGAGCACCAGCACGAACGCGAACTGCACGAACATCACGTCGACGGGCGCAAGGAGTTGGACGGCGCACGCCGCCCACAGCAGGCCAAGTGAGATCCCGGGCCGCAGCCGGAACGTGCCGACCGCGCCGACCATGAACGCGACGATGATCAGGCGGGCTCCGAGGTACGGGTAGGAGACGTCGGTCGGATTCCCATAGCGATCGACGGCCTCGACGACCCGGCTCCGGTCGATCGCCTCCCAGACCCCGAAGATCGCGAAGGCGACAGCGGTGGCGATGTCGAGGCCCGCGTGCCGCACCCGATCCCACGGGCTCGCAGGAGCGGCGGCGGGCAGGGCAGGCGCAGCAGGGGTCACGTCGGCCGAGTCTGCCGCACGCCGTCCGGTCGGCCCTCCACCTCAGGTACCGGCGCTCTGGCCGCAGGTGCCGCCCCTCGGCACCCCGAGCCGATGCCCGCGACCCCGCCCTCCCGCGAGGGTCGAGCCATGACCCTCCTGCTCTCGGATCCCGCCGTCGCGGCCGTCCCGCTCCGCGAGGACGGCGACCCGCTCGTCGTCCTGCCCGCCCCGCTGACCGCCGCCGGCGTGCCCGCCGTGCGGGTGCGACGCGGCCTCGCCCGACGGCTGACACTCGCGGCCGCGCACCTCCCCGCCGGCGTCGGCCTCGCGGTCGTCGAGGGCCACCGGGCCGCCGCCGACCAGCAGCGCATCATCGACCGCTACCGCGCCGAGGTCGAGCGCCACCACCCCGACGCCGATCCGGCCGAGATCGAGCGGCTCACGAGCCGGTTCGTCTCCCCGCTGGCCGTCGCCCCGCACGTCGCCGGCGCGGCGGTCGACCTGACCCTCGTGGACGACGCCGGCCGGCCCCTCGACCTGGGCACGCCCATCGACGCGACTCCCGAACAGTCCGAGGGCCGCTGCTACCTCGAGGCCCCGGGGTTGCCCGCCCACGTGCGGCGCCACCGCGCCTGGCTCGCCGAGGCGATGACCGCAGCCGGGCTGGTGAACTACCCCACCGAGTGGTGGCACTGGAGCTTCGGCGACCGCTACTGGGCGCTCATGACCGGCGCGGACGCCGCGGTAGCGGGCCCGGTCGGTGCGGGCGCGCAGCTGACGATCGATCTCGACGTCGTGGCGCTCAACACCCGCCTGCTCGGCGCGCACCTCTCGCCGGGCACCGAGCTGATGGCGGTGGTGAAGGGCGACGGCTTCGGCCTCGGCGCCGTCGAGGTGGCCCGCACCGCGCTGGCGCACGGCGCCACGCGCCTCGGCGTCACCTCGATCGCCGAGGGCCTGGAGCTGCGCGAGGCCGGCATCGGCGCACCGATCCTGAGCTGGCTCAACCCGGTCGACGCCGACTTCCCCGCCGCCCGGCGTGCGGGCATCGCGATCGCCGTCCCGAGCCGTCGCCACCTGGACGCCGTCGCGGCCACCGCCCCGGGCACCCGGGTGCACCTGCATCTCGACACCGGCATGGCCCGCGACGGTGCGTCGCCCCAGGAGTGGGAGGCGCTGTGCGCATCGGCGCGGATGGCCGAGCGCTGCGGGCTGCTCACCGTCGAGGGCGTCATGGGGCACCTGGCCAGCGGCCACGAGCCGCAGGGAGCGGCGTCGCTGGAGGGTCGCGCCCGGTTCGCGCACGGGGTCGCGGTCGCCGAGGCGGCCGGGCTGCGTCCGACCGTGCGACACCTGGCGACGACGTCCGCCGCTCTGGCCGACCCGTCGTCCCACCACGACCTCGTGCGCGCCGGAGCCGGCATCGTCGGCATCGACCCCACCGGCCGGCATGGGCTGCGCTCGCCGGTGCGGTTGGTCGCCCCGCTCATCGGGGTGCGGCGCGTGGAGGCGGGCACCCCGGTCGGCTACGACCACACCTGGCGCGCGCCGCGCGCCACCACCCTCGGCCTGCTCGGGCTGGGGTACGCCGACGGCCTGCCCCGCGCGGCCTCCGGGATCGCCGAGGTGCAGGTGCGCGGACGCCGCCGGCCGCTGGTGGGCCGCGTCTCGATGGACATGGCGGTCGTCGACCTCGGCCCGGAGGCACCGCCCGACATCGTCGAGGGCGAACCGGTCACGGTGTTCGGTCCGGGCGACGACGGCGAGCCGACGGTCGCGGAGTGGGCGGCCTGGTCGGGCACGCTCGACCACGAGATCCTCACCGGCCTGGGCCGTCGCATCGCGCGTCTCGTGGTCGGGGGTGCGCGATGACCCGCGTCGCGGTGATCGGCGGCGGGACGAGCGCCGAGCACGAGGTCTCGCTGGCCTCCGCGGCCGGCGTCGTCGGGGCGCTCCTCGAGGGCGGCCACGACCCGGTGGCGCTCACGATCGACCGCGACGGCGACTGGCACGACGCAGGAGGCTGCCTGATCGGCCTGCCCGGCGTCGTCCACGTGCTGCGCACCTGCGACGTCGTCCTGCCGATGGTGCACGGTCGCGGCGGCGAGGACGGCGCGCTGGCGGCGCTCTGCGCGTTCGTCGGCGTCCCGTGCGTGGGCACGCCGCTGACCGGCAGCGCGATCGGCATGGACAAGGCGGCCGCGAAGCTGGCGGCCGCCGACCTCGGCATCCGTGTGGCGTCCGGGCGGGTGCTGACCCGGGCGAGCGCCGCCGGCTACGAGGGCACCGGCCCCGCGGTGGTGAAGCCGGTGGGCGCCGGGTCGAGCCGCGGCGTCACCCTCGTCGAGGACGCCGCCGCCCTGCCCGCCGCCCTGGCCGCGGCGTTCGAGCACGACGATCGCGTGCTGGTCGAGGAGGTCGTGCGCGGTCGCGAGATCGACGTCGCCGTGCTCGGCCGCCCCGACGGGTCGCGCCGGGTCGCGCCGATGCTGGAGATCCTGCGCGACGGCGTCTTCGACTTCGACGCGAAGTACGGCGGCGAGCCGCCCTTCGTCGTCCCGGCTCCATTGGACGACGCCACCTGGGCGCGGCTGCGCGCGGACGCGGTCGCGCTCTACGACGCGTTGGGCTGCCGGGGTGTCGCGCGGGTCGACTTCTTCGTGCCCGACGACGGGGTGCCGGTCTTCAACGAGATCAACACGGTGCCCGGGTTCACGCCCGCCTCGCAGGTGCCGCGCATGTTCGCCGCCGACGGGCTCTCCTACGTCGAGCTGGTCGACCTGCTCGTGGCCGACGCGTCGTGACCGCCGGGACGGCGTCCGCCGGCATCGGCGCGGCACGGCCGGAGGAGCGCGGCGGTCGGGTGCTCGGGCTCGACGTGCTGCGCGGGGTGGCGATCGCACTGGTGCTGGCCCGCCACACCTGGCCCGCGCTCTTCCCGGGCGCCGGTCTGGTGGGGGTCGTGGTCTTCTTCGCGCTGAGCGGCCACCTCATCACCGGGCTGCTCGTCGAGGAGCTCGACCGCACCGGGCGCCTGGACCTGCGGGGCTTCTACGCACGCCGCGCACGCCGTTTGCTGCCGGCGCTCGTGCTCATGCTCGCGGTCTACGCCCTCGTCACGCTGATCCTCGACCCGGTGGGCGAACGCGACCGGCTGCTGCGCAGCCTGATCGTCGGCCTGACCTGGACCGCCGACCTGCCGTTCGCCCATGCCGGCGCCGACGTGTTCCACCTGTGGACCCTTGCGGTGGAGGAGCAGTTCTACCTGCTCTGGCCGGTGCTCCTGCTCGCCCTGCACCGGCGGGGCCGGCTGCGCCTCGGAGTCGCCGTCGCCGGCGTCATGAGCCTGCTGGCGTGCTGGGCGGTCGTCGCCCGGCTGCACCACGACCCCGACCTCGCCTACGCCCTGCCCACCACGTGGTCGTGCGCCCTGGTGGCCGGCGGCTGGCTGCGCATCGCACCGCCGCGGCACCTCCCCCGCCCCCGGGTCGCCGGGCCGCTCGCGCTGATCTGCCTCGCGGCTCTCGTCGGCCTCGGGCTGCTGCCGCTGCGCGGCCATCTGCTCACCTACCTGCTGGGCGGGCCGGCGATCGCCGGGCTCACCGGCGTCCTGCTGCTGGCGTGGGGAGCGTGGCGCACGACCCGCTCGGACGCTGTCCACCTGCTCGCCGGTCTCGGCCGGATCTCCTACGGGGTCTACCTGTGGAACTACCCGCTCGCGCTCTGGCTGCGCCCGCACGATCCGACCGGCCTGGCCGCGCTCGCCCTCAGCCTGATCGCCGCTCTAGGGTCGTGGCAGCTGTGGGAGCGCCGGTTCGCGGCGCCGCGACGGAAGGGGGCGCCACGTGCCGGTCGATGATCCCGGGGAGATCCGGGTGCTGCTCGTCGACGACCAGGACCTCTTCCGCGAGGGCGTGCGCGTCATCGTCGACGCCCAGCCGGGCCTGCGCGTGGTCGGCGGCGCCGCCGACGGCCGCGAGGCGGTGCGCCTGGTCGACGAGCTCGCCCCCGACGTCGTCCTCATGGACATCCGGATGCCCGAGATGGACGGCGTCGAGGCGACCCGCCAGATTTTCGCGCCCCAGCGGGTGGCGGCCCGCTCCGCACCCGTGCGGGTGATCGTGCTGACCACCTTCAACCTCGACGACCGGGCGGCCACCGCCATCCGGCACGGCGCGAGCGGCTTCCTGCTCAAGCACACGACCCCGGCGATGCTGGCCGATGCGATCCGCACGGTGCACGGCGGCAACGCGGTGCTCGCGCCGACCGACCTCTCCGCCCTGTTCCTCGACCGGTTCGCCGAGCCGACCCCGCCTCCGCCGGCCTATCTCGCGCTCACCGACAAGGAGCGCGAGGTGTTCCACGCCGTCGTCCGCGGCCTGTCGAACGCCGAGATCGCCGCCGAGATCTTCGCCTCGGAGTCGACGGTCAAGACCCACGTCGGCGCGCTGCTGCGCAAGCTCGCGGCTCGCGACCGCGTGCAGTTGGTCGTCTTCGCGCACGACCACGGGCTGGCCTAGGGTCACGGGATGCTCCGTCCCGCTGTCGCGCTCGCCCTCGCCGCCGCGCTGATCGCGACGGGGTGCGTATCGGAGGATTCCGATACCGGACGCGACCCCACCGCAGCCGCGGGATCGTCCTCGCCCACCGCCTTCGCACCGATCGAGCTGATCAGCCCGGACACCGGGGAGCCCCTGCCCGCGACGAGTGCGCCCGCCCCCGGCCTGGCGAGCATCTGCCTGCCGGCCGACACCTACCGTGACGGCGTCGTGGTCGCTGTGGCCGAGATCGCCGTCGCCGACACGGGTCCGGTCGTGCTCACGGCCGTCCGGTTGAGCCAGGACGACGACGCGCTGGTGCCGGTACAGGCCGCCTACGTCATCCCGTCGTCGCAGCGGGTGCGGGGGATGCCCGGCCTGCTCCCGCTCGCCGACGTGCCGGCCATCGCCTCGGCCGAGCCGGTCGGCGACCTCGCCCTCGACGCGGGGAGCCGGGGGCACCTGCTGCTGGTGCTGCGGGTGCCGACGATGGCCGCCTACGACGAGCTGCGCGTGGACTACCGGACGGCCGACGGCACCACCGGTTCGACGGCCGCCGCGCTGACCCCGACCCGGGTGATCACCGCGGCGGACTGCGACGAGGTGCGGGGCGTCGATCCCCAGACCTGAGGAGAGACAGGTCAGTCGCGGTCGAGCACCGGCAGGAGCAGCAGGGCGACGACGAAGCCGATGAGGTGGCCGGCGATCGTCAGCAGCGCCTGCTCGGGCGAGAGGCCGGTGAGCACCTCGGTGGAGCCGACGATGCGGCCGAGCACGAGGGCCGGGTTGCCGAGTGCGAGCTTGTCGGCGCTGATGGCCGCGGCGAACGACGCGAGCGCGATCACCGGCACCAGCAGGTCGGGACGCCGTCGCGCGGCCAACCCGACCGCGAGCCCGATGACCAGACCCGCCACCGCGCCGGCGTAGAGGACGTCGGAGACCTGCGCCCCGGTCATGCCGGCGGTCGAGACCTCGATGCCGCCGACGCCGAGCACGGTCCAGAACCCCAGCACGTTGCCGACGGCTCCGCCGAGGAACTGGGCGAGGATGCTCGCCGCGCCCGCACCGACGGTGACCCGACCGGCACGCAGGTCGAGGAGCGTCACCAGCGGATGCAGGCGCACGCCCGGCAGCAGCAGACCGAACACGACGACGACGGCCGCCGCACCGGCACCGGCGAGGAGCCACTGCATGCCGGGGGCCGGCTGCCCGTAGTAGGCCAGGGCGAAGGTCGAGGAGGTCACGACCATCGCCAGCACGCCGGTGCCGACGAACTCGGCGAGCGGTGCGGGGCGAACGGCCGAGGAGGGGTCCGAGAGAGTGCTCACGCCCCGACGCTAGTGAGCGCGTCGGGGCGTGAGCAAGGGTGTTGCGGAGGCGGACCGCCCGCCGTCAGGCGTCGGTCTGCTCGTCGGCGGCGGCGAGTCGCAGGAGCGCTGCGGCGACCGCGAGACCGATCACCTGGCCGATCACCGTGACTGCCACCCACGCGATCGGGATGGCCGGCGCCACGGGATCGCTCAGGTGACTGATGCGGGCGACCGCGATGGCGGGGTTGGCCCACGTGACGTGGTCGATGCCGCATCCGATCGCCGCCGTGACGGCCGCGACCGCCGGGACGACGTACTGGCCGCGGTCGCGCGCGAGGACGGCGCCGCCGACCAGCCCGAGGGCCAGGCCGCCGAGCACCGCGTTCACGAGGACGTCGCGCACGTGGAAGCCGTCGATCCCGGCGAGGTCGAACGACACGGAGTGCACGCCGTAGAACGACCAGAGGGCGAGGACGCCGCCGGCGACACCGCCGAGCAGCTGCGCGACGATGCGGGCGACGCCGTCGGGCATCGAGACCCGATCGGCGATGAGGTCGAGGAGGGTCAGGAGCGGGTTGGCCCGGACGCCGGGGAAGGCGAGGCCGAGGGCCAGGATGCCGCCGGCGGCGGCGAGCGATCCGAGGAGGACCTCCCCGGCGATGCCGCCGCGGTCGCTGAGCAGGCGGCCGCTGGTCGCGGCGGAGACGACGACGGCGACCAGGAGCGCCGTGCCGACGAGTTCGAGCAGGAGGGAGGAGGCCCGGGTGCGGGTCGCCTCGACGGTGGGGGCCCCGAGGCCCTGCGTGACGGTCATAGGGACTACCTGCGCTAAGAGATCGGGCCTAAACCTCGTAGCTCGATCTTTCCACTGATGTTCATCCGGCGCCGCGTCGGCGGTGCCAGGAGGGTTGCGGTGCCGGCGTCCCCTCGAACTCCCCAGTTGCCAGTCACGCCGGCACCGCAGCTCATGGGCGCGCTCAGGTGCCGTCCTCGGCACAGGGGAGCGCGGGCAGGGTGGGCAAGGCGGCCTCCGGGAGCAAAGGGCCGGGAGCGGCTGACCGCTCGCATGCGTGGGGGTGGGGGGCGACCCGCATGACGGGCACCGGCGACCTCGCCGGTACGACGTCCTGCGGACGACAGAACGCTAGAGGCATTCCGCACGCCGAGACACCCTGCCGGACGGATCGAGGGAGGTTGTCCAGACCACTGCGGATCCCCGGACGACGGACGCCGTCACCTGCTGCGGGCAGGGCCCTCCCGGCCGCAGCCGCACGGGGCGGCCACGGCCGGGAGGGAGCGGCTCGGATCACCGAGGCCGGACGGCCTTCGTCGCAGCGGAGCGGATCGTGCGCGTGGCGTAGCCGGGCGCGCTGATGGTGACGACCGCGCGGATCCGCTTCCCGACCATGCCGGGCGTGATCGGCAGGCGGGTGCCGGTGGCGCGCACCCGGTCACCGTCGACGACCCACGCCACCGTGATCACGGTGCCCGGAGGACGCTCGAAGCGGGCGATCCGTGCGGTGGCCCGGCCGCCCACGACCGGGTGGCCCCGGAGCACCCGGTCCAGCCCGATCCGCACGCGCGGCGTCGGCAAGGTGCCAGGCGCGATCGCGACCGACCGCTTGAAGGCCACGACCTGCACCGAGGGTGCGTACCCCGGCGCGCTGGTGGTCACGACCACCTGGAGCGCGTACCCGACGACGTCGGCGGTCGGCGTGTAGCTCGCGCCCGTCGCGCCCGGGATGTCGACGACCGCACCGTCGGGGCCGACGAGCTGCCACTGGTAGGTGACCACGGCACCGGCGACAGCCGGCGGCGTCACGACCACCGAGACCGGCACGCCCACACGCACGACGTCCTGCCCGCCGCCGCTGACCACCGTCGGCGGCTCCGCCGGCGCGGGCACCGTCGGCGTCGGCGTCGGGGTCGGCGTCGGCGTCGGGGTCGGCGTCGGCGTCGGGCTGGGCGACGGGCTCGTGCTCGGACCCGGCGGGACCACGGGCGGCGCGGGCAGCGCCGTCCAGACCGCGTGGAGGGTCACCGCGACGGGATCACCGTCGGTCGAGCCGCCGTCGAACGGATCGGAGACCAGCGTGGTCGCCGCGATCGTCGCTCCCGAGCCGTCGGCCGCGGTGTTCCAGCCACCGAAGGTGTAGCCCGATCGCGTCGGGGTCGGGAGCGTGAGACCGGTGGTGGCGAAGGACGTGCCGACGAGGTGGACGTCAGCGGGTGCCGTGCCGTCCCCACCGGCGAGATCGAAGGAGACGGTGTAGTTGTCGCCGGTGATCTTCAGGTCTTTCAGCGCCGCGGCCGGGAAGGCCAGGCTGCCGCCCTGCACCGCGATCGTCGCGACCGAGGTGGTCGGCACGACGAGTGCGGCGTAGGTGAGCGGCGTACCGCCGCCGGTGACCACGCCGCCGGTCACCGAGACCGTGGGCGTGCTGGACGGCGTCGTGTCGGTGAGGTGCACCGCACCGGTGGGCAGCGCGAGGGTGCCGCCCGAAACGGCGAGCGAACCCAGGTCGCCGGGCGCGCCGGCCGAGGACAGACCTCCCCCGATCGCCGGGCCGGCCACGCCGGTCAGACCGGTCACGGCCGAGGAGCCCTGCGCGGTCACCGAGGTCAGCGAACCGCTGATCGACAGGCTGCCGCCGGAGGTCGGAGCAGCACCGCCGGCACCGCCGCCGATCGCCGCGGCCCGCGAGCCCGCGGAGACCGAGGCCACGACGGTGCCGCCGGTAATCGTGACAGCGCCACCGTCCTGCCCGTAGCCGCCGCCGATGCCCGCGCCACCGGCCTTGCCGACGGCGGTGACGGATCCGCCGCTCACGGTCAGGCCGGGATCGACCCGCGTGCTGATGCCGGGATTGCCGGTCGCGCTCACCGTGCCGGCGGAGACGCTCAGCGCTCCTGCGATGCCGGGCCCCGCGAGCGAGGACGCCGTGAGCGTGCCGCCGCTGACCACGATCGGCTGGGCGACGAGCTCGGTGGAGTAGCCGATCGCGGCAGCGAGTTCGTCGCCGGTCGCCGTGAGGCTGCCGCCGGAGACCGTGAGCGCCTGGTTGGACACCGCCGGCGCGCCGGTGGCCTCCACCGAGCCGCCGCTGACGGTGACCCGACCGTCGATCGCCACGGTGTTCGAGGTGACCTGGAGCGTGCCGCCCTCGACGCGGACGACCCCGACCCCGCGGTAGGAGGTCGCGCCGATGGCGGGCTGACCGCCCGTGTTGCCGACCGCGACCCGGCCGCTCGCCAGCACGAAGGTGCCGTCGGCCGTACCGCCGATGCCGCCGGTGCCGCGGCCGAGCGCGATGCCCGCTGCCGCGGGGTTCACCGCGCCGGGGGCGACCGTCAGCTGCGCCCGGTCGACCGTGGGGATGCCCACCGGGTAGGTCACCGAGTCGGTGACCGTCAACTGCTGACCGGCTCCGATCCGGAGGCCGCCGACCGTCGCCGAGACACCGCCGAGGTCGAGGGTGACCGGGGTCGTCCGCGACCCGAGGTCGAGCACCGCGGTGGTCAGGTCGAGGTCGGAGCCGAGCCGCACGGTGGTGACCACCGGGTCGGCCAGCGCCGCCCGCAGGCCGGCGAGGGTGTCGACGATCGTGACCCCGGAGGGGGGCAGGTACTGGGCGTAGAAGGTGATCTTCCCGGCCGCGCCGTTCGCGGCACCGGGCAGCGCCGTCGAGGTGTCGACGAGCGCGCCGCCGTACCGCTTGGTCGCCCAGCGGCGGAGGTCGGTCGTGGTCGGGAAGTCGACGCCGGCGACCGCGAGCGTCGCGCCGAGGACCCGCACCGTGGAGGTGCCGGTCGCCGTCACGAAGGTGACATCGGTGACGTCGCCCGCCACGCCGCTGGTGATGGCGCCGTCGGCGAAGGCCGACACCGTGCCCAGGTTCTTCAGCACGCCGGCACCGGCGATGGCGGCGTCCTCGCCGTAGGCACGCAGGTCGCCGGAGGAGCCGACGGTGACCGTGACGCCGGCGGGGATCTGGAGCGTGCCGCCGATGCGGACGTCGGCCTCGAGGAGCACGGCACCGGCCGCGTCGCTGCCGCCGGCGGCGCCGATCACGAACGGGGACGACGCCGGGTCGGCGGCGTTGCCGTCGACGATCAGCGCGCCGGACCCGTCGGCCGAGCCGTCACGGATCGTGAGGCCGGTGCCGGCCGGCACCGTGAAGGAGCCGACACTCACCTGGTGGCCGGCGAGGTCGATGACGGCCACGCAGCCGACGGGGAACGTGCCGGTCGGGGCGGAGATGTCGGCACCGACCTTGATCGTGGTCGGCTTCGCGAGAGTGCCGGTGCAGCCCGCGAGCAGGCTGGCCAGGTCGTCGGCGCTCGCCGCCTTCTTCGCCGGCGAGATCAGCACGGACGCCGACGTCGCCGCGGGCGAGGTGCCGTTCGCGGTCGTGGCCGTCACCGACGCCGTGTACGTGCCGCCGTCCAGGTCGGAGATCGTGCAGGAGGTGCCGGTCGCCGTCGTGCACGTTGCCGTCGTACCCGGGACCGTCACGTCGTAGGAGGTGACCGGGGCGCCACCGAGGTCGGCGGGCACCTTCCACGAGACGACGAGGTCGCCGTCCGAGGCCGTCGCAGTGACCGCGCGAGGGGCCGAGGGCTTCGCCGCCGGCGTCAGCAGGGTCAGCCGGCCCGGATTGAGGCCGGAGGGGTTCTGCGAGCCGACATAGACCCTCCCGAGCGGGTCGACCGAGAGCCCGTTCGGGAACTGGAAGTCGCTCGACAACGCCGCGCCTGCGCTCGGCGGCCCGGAGACCCCACTGCCCGCGATGATCTCGAGGGCGCCCGCAGGGCTGACTCGCAGCACCGTGCCGCGGTTGTACTGGTTCGCGTAGAGGGTGCCGTCGGGTCCGATCGCGATCGAGGTGGAGCTCTCCGTGGGCGTTGCGGTGGCGGCGCCGGACACCGCCGGGCCCGCGGATCCGTTGCCCAGCGCGCGCTTGATGGTGTCCTGATCGGGATCGATCCTCACGACCGCCGGGCCCGAGCCGACGTACAGATCACCGTCCGGAGCAGCAGCTAGCGCCTGGGGGTAGAACAGGGGACTCTGGCTCGCCGGCTTCGCGAGGTCGACCTCGCCCGCCGTACCGGTGCCGGCGACGGCGCGCAACTTGCCCTGCGGGTCGATCGTCAGGATGTAGCCGTAGTTGAAGTCGGCCGCGTAGAGGCGTCCGTCGCCGTCGACGGTCAAGGCGAAGATGTTGCCGAGCGGAGACTCGGTCGCGTCCGCGCCGAGGACAGGCGCGTTGAAGACTCCCTTCCCTGCGACCAGCCGCACGGTGCCGCCCGAGATCTTGTAGATCCGATTGTTGCCGTAGACCCGGGAGACGTAGAGGCTCCCGTCGGGGGCCAGCGCCATGGCGCCGACGTTGCCGATGTCGGCGTCCGTGACCGGGACGCCGGTCGTGGTCGGGGCGACGGTGCCGCCGCCCGCGATCTTCGTCAGTGCGCCGTCCGGGCTGATCGAGAAGATCCGACTGTAGAGGGCGTCGGCGACGTAGCGGGTGCCGTCGGCGGCTGTGGCGGTCGCGACGACCCGCCCGATCCCGACCGTGGCGGCATCCGGCGCGCTGTCGGGAGCCTTGGCATCGGTGCCGTTGCCGGCGACGAAGGAGAGCTGGTAGGGCCGGGTCACGGCCGGGCGCACCTTCGCGGTCGCGGACGGCGTCCCCTCACCGAGGGAGTTGGTGGCCGTGACGCGGACCGAGTACTGCGAGGTCGTGTCCAGCCCGGTCACGGTGCAGCCCGTGCGGAGCGCCGTCGCGGTGCACGAACCGGAGGGTGCGCCGACCGACGCCGAGCCCGCCACCGGCGTGGCCGTCGCGGTGTAGGACGTGATGACCGCACCGCCGTTGTAGACCGGCGCCGTCCAGGAGACCTGCGTGGCACCATCGCCGGGGATCGCGTAGGCGCCGGTCGGCGCGTCGGGGGCGGTCGCCGCGACGACCTTCAGCACCCCGCTGGTGAAGGGGAGGAACAGCGAACCGTCCCCGTCCGGCACGACCGCCGTCGGGCTGAGGATGTTGGTGAGCGTCGCGGCGCCCGGCGGCCCCACGGTCCCTCCTCCGGCGATGCGCGCGACCGTGTTCTGCCGAGGGTCGTACTTCGCGACATAGCCGAAGGTGCCGATGACGTAGACGTTGCCTGCGGTGTCGAGCGCCACCGAGGTGGGACCGCGGAGGTCGCTGGGCACCGGAGCCGTCGGGGTCGTGCTCGGCGTGGACCCGCCGCCACCGAGGAAGACCGAGGAGATGCCGGTCTTCAGGTCGACGGCGAGGATCCGGCTCGAGTTCTCCTCGGCGATCAGCAGCGCGCCGCCAGGGGTCACGGCCAGACCGCTGGGCTTGTTGAGGCCGGACTGCCGGGCGTTGCCGAGCGCCGCGGGGACCTGCGATCCGTCGCCGGCGATCCGCGTCACGGCGCCGCCCGAGATCCGGTAGACCGTGTTGGCGCCCTGATCGGTGAGGTAGACGGCACCGTCGGCACCCACGGCCAGGCCGAGGAGAAGGCGGAAGCTGATCGAGGTCGCGGACGCACCGTCGGTGATGGCGCTGGCACCCCAGGACCCGGTACCGGCGATGCGCTGCACCTGGCCGGCGGTGGAGACCTTGTACAGCGATCCGTAGTCCTTGTCGATCAGGTACAGGCTCCCGTCGGCGCCGAAGGCGGCGCCGGTGATGCTGGAGAAGCTGACGTCGGCGAGCGATCGGGCGGTGGTGCCCGGCGCGGCCTTGTTCGATCCGCTCACCACGGCGAGCGAGCCGTCGGGGGACAGCGTGGCCAGCGTGCCGCCGAAGGCGACGAACAGGGTGCCGTCGGGTCGGAGTGCGGCGGCGGTCGCCGCGGGGAGGGTGAGGTCGGTGGCGACCCGACCGGCGGTGACGGCGGTGCCCCGGTTGTTCGTGCCGGCGACGTTGCGGACGCCGTAGACGTCGATGCTACGCGGGACGACCGCTGCCGACGGGGCGCTGGTCGCCGGGCCGGCGGAGGTGACCGAGACGGTGTAGGACGTGCCGTTGGTCAGCCCGGTGATCGTGCAGCGGGTCGCTCCCGTCGTCGCGCAGGACGCACCGCCGGGCATCGCCGTGGCCGTGTAGCCGCCCGTGTAGACGCTCGTCGGCGGCTCCCAGGTGGCCACGAGCGAGGCATCACCCGGTACGGCGACGACGCGGTACGGGGGCGGCTGCGCCTCGTCCCCCTCGGCATGGGCCGGGGTGGCAGCCAGGGGTGCGGCGACGACCAGGAGGGCGGCGAGGCCGGCGACGGCAGCGCGGCCTCGACGGCCGATCGTGGCAGCGGGAGCAGCGGGGAGGGCGGCGATGGAGCGCGCGCGAGCGCGCGCCGGACGTCCGGACGGCATGGGGTACCTCGGGGGGCATGGGGGGGTGGGTGAGGGCGGTGCTGGTGCCGGCTGGGTGGGCCGACGGGACGACGGCGCTTCGAACGTGGCGGGAAGACGCGTCGTCCGCGAAGGGTGACACGACGTCCTCGATGTGTCGACCCGAGACCGCAGTACCGGAGGATCTCCGATGGCGGATCGGGCTCCCCCACGCTCGGGGGCCCGTTCCGCTGGTCACGATCGATACCGAGAACGCCTCCGGGCTGTGCGCACCTCGCTGGCGCGGCTCCCCCGGTTCTCCCAGCCCACCTCGACCCGGGAAGACGAACACCCGGACCCATACGCGGGTCCGGGTGTTCGCGATGTCCTCACGACATCACATGGCGGTGGCGGAGGGATTTGAACCCTCGGTGGGCTTTCACCCACAAACGCTTTCGAGGCGTTCTCCTTAGGCCGCTCGGACACGCCACCGCGGAGGAATGTACCGGAGGGCGCGGGCGGGCGCCGAATCGGACCCCGCCCCGATGCAACGTCGTTGCAACCCTCCCGGCGTCACCCTCCGAGCACGCCGAGGAGACCCCCGTCACAGCGACGGGACCAACTGCTGTTGTGAGGGGCGCCACATCGATGTCTACTGGAGTCATGGGACGGCGAGGGAGCGAGCCCAGCGGCGCTGCCGCCATGCGCGCGGAGGTCGCGGAGTCCTGGCAGCGCTCGGCCGCCGCCGGGGTATCGACCGAGCAGGTCGACGCGCCCATCGCGATCGAGCAGCGCGACCTGCGCTCGCTGCGTGAGGCGCACCCGCTCTCCCGGGTCTTCCCCCTGCTCGACGACGTCCTGGGCCAGGCGGTGCGCGAATGCGACGCCATCATGGCGATCTCCGATGCCACCGGCACGCTGCTGTGGGTCTGCGGCACCCCCGCCACACTGCGCAAGGCCGACCAGATCGGCTTCGTCGAGGGCAGCAACTGGGACGAGCGGCTCGCCGGCACGAACGCGCCGGGCCTGGCGCTCGCCACCGGCCGGGCGGCCACCGTCACCCGCTCGGAGCACTTCCGCAGCGCCGTCCAGCCGTGGAGCTGCGCGGCCACCCCGATCCACGACCCCGGCACCTCGGCGATCCTCGGCGTCCTCGACGTCACCGGCGGCGACCAGGTCGTCGTCCCGCAGACGCTGGCGATGGTGCGCGCCGCGGCCCGGATGGCCGAGGCCGAGCTCGCCCGCGAGCTGCTGAGCCGGCCGGCCTCCAACGCCGCCGGCAGCGGGCTGCGCCTCGTGCTGGAGTCGCTCGGCCGCACCGAGGCGCTGGTGACCGTCGACGACGGCCGAGGCCGGCTGCAGACGCTGCGGCTCAGCCCCCGGCACAGCGAGATCCTGCTCCTGCTCGCCTCCGCCCCGCAGGGCCTCTCCGGCGACGAGCTCACCGTGCTGCTCTACGAGGACGACGGCGCCTCCTCGACGCTGCGCGCCGAGCTCAACCGGCTGCGCCACCTGCTCGGCGACGAGCTGCTGCTCTCCCGCCCCTACCGCCTGGCCGCCGGGGTCACCGGCGACTGGCTGGCCGCCGAGGCGCTGCTGGCCGCGGGCGACCTGCGCGGCGCGATGCGCGCCTATCGGGGCCCGCTGCTGCCGCGCTCGAGCGCGCCCGGCGTCGTCCGGCTGCGCGAGGGGCTGGAGAACGCGATGCGCCACGCCCTGCTGCGCTCCCGCGAGGCCGACCTCATGGCCGCCTGGACCCGGTCGGCCTGGGGCCGCGACGACTACGAGATGTGGCTGGCCCAGCGTGCCGCCCTCGGCACCGGCTCCCCCATGCTCGCCCTCGTCGAGGGGCAGCTCGCGCGGCTCGACCGCGAGTTGGGCTGAGGGCGCCGGACGGCGGTCGGTGTCCGGCGGCCAGTTTCCCCGGCCGGCCGGGGAAACTGGCCATGTCCGGCCGGAAATCGGGCCGATCCGGGCAGTTTCGCCTGTCCGGCCGGACCTCGACGACCTTCTCCGAGCGGTGCAACGTCGAGGCAACGGGGACGCAACGTTGTCGCTCCTAGCGTTGTGAGCGCCGTCACAGCCGACGGCGTCCCATCGTTTCGAGGAGAGCAACCATGACCGTCTACGCACCGCCCGGAGCAGCCGACTCCCTCGTCTCCGTCAAGAGCCGCTACGGCCACTACATCGGCGGCGAGTGGGTCGACCCGATCAAGGGCCAGTACTTCGAGAACATCTCGCCGGTCAACGGCAAGCCGTTCACCGAGATCGCCCGCGGCACCGCCGAGGACATCGACGCCGCCCTGGACGCCGCCCACGCCGCCGCCGACAAGTGGGGCAAGACCGCCCCCACCGAGCGCGCGAACATCCTGCTCAAGATCGCCGACCTCATGGAGGCGAACCTCCCCGCCCTCGCCGTCGCCGAGACGTGGGAGAACGGCAAGCCCGTGCGCGAGACGCTGGCCGCCGACCTCCCGCTCGCGGTCGACCACTTCCGCTACTTCGCCGGCTGCCTGCGCTCGCAGGAGGGCTCGATCGGCGAGATCGACGAGAACACGATCGCCTACCACTTCCACGAGCCGCTGGGCGTCGTCGGCCAGATCATCCCGTGGAACTTCCCGATCCTCATGGCGGTCTGGAAGCTCGCTCCGGCGCTGGCCGCCGGCAACTGTGTCGTGCTCAAGCCCGCCGAGCAGACCCCGTGGTCGATCCTCAAGCTCATCGAGCTCGTCGGCGACCTGCTGCCCGCCGGCGTCCTCAACGTGGTCAACGGGTTCGGCGTCGAGGCCGGCAAGCCGCTGGCGTCGTCCCCCCGCGTGGCGAAGGTCGCCTTCACCGGTGAGACCACGACCGGCCGGCTGATCATGCAGTACGCCAGCCAGAACATTATCCCGGTCACCCTCGAGCTCGGCGGCAAGAGCCCGAACATCTTCTTCGACTCCGTCGCCGCCCAGCACGACGCCTTCTACGACAAGGCGCTCGAGGGCTTCGCGATGTTCGCGCTCAACCAGGGCGAGGTCTGCACGTGCCCCAGCCGCGCGCTCGTGCAGCAGTCGATCTACTCCGACTTCGTGCACGACGCGGTGGCCCGCGTGGAGAAGATCGTCCAGGGCAACCCGCTGGACGACGCCACGATGATCGGCGCCCAGGCCTCCAACGACCAGCTGGAGAAGATCCTCAGCTACATCGACATCGGCAAGCAGGAGGGCGCGAAGGTGCTCACCGGCGGCGAGCGCAACATCCTCGACGGCGACCTGGCCGAGGGCTACTACGTGCAGCCGACGATCTTCGAGGGCGACAACTCGATGCGCATCTTCCAGGAGGAGATCTTCGGTCCGGTCGTGTCGCTCACCTCGTTCAACGACGAGGCCGATGCGTTGAAGATCGCCAACGACACCCTCTACGGCCTCGGCGCCGGCGTCTGGTCGCGCGACGGCTCGCAGGCCTTCCGTGCCGGCAAGGCGATCAAGGCCGGTCGCGTGTGGACCAACTGCTACCACGCCTACCCGGCCCACGCGGCCTTCGGCGGCTACAAGCAGTCCGGCATCGGTCGCGAGACCCACAAGATGATGCTCGACCACTACCAGCAGACGAAGAACCTCCTGGTGTCCTACAGCCCCGACGCCCTCGGGTTCTTCTGATCGGGACGGCGTGAGCGCTGACATGGTCGACGTCACCGGTGAGGCTGCGGAGCTGCTCCGCAGCCTCACCGAGGCCAACGGACCGGTGATGTTCCACCAGTCCGGCGGCTGCTGCGACGGGTCGGCCCCGATGTGCTATCCCGACGGCGACTTCCTGCTCGGCGACGCCGACGTGCACATCGGGGATCTCGACATCGGCCTCGACCGCGCCGTCCCGGTGTGGATGTCGAAGTCGCAGTACGAGTACTGGTCGCACACCCACATCACGATCGACGTGGTGAAGGGTCGCGGCGCCGGCTTCTCGCTCGAGGCGCCCTACGGCGTCCGCTTCCTCATCCGGTCGCGACTGCTGACCGACGAGGAGTTCGCCGCACGCAGCTGATGCAGGACCGCCCGCTGCACCCGGGCGGACGACGGGCCGGTCGCTCCCCTGACCGGCCCGTCGTGGCGCGTGGCGGTGCTCCGAGCGGGCCACTTGGGGGCGAAACCTGATGTTGTGGGGCGAAGCTTCGCCCATCAACATCAGGTTTCCCCGGCTGACCGGGGCGCT
>NZ_BAAAZH010000018.1:0-1552 GCF_039536805.1 Nocardioides fonticola
GTTCTCGGCTTCGCGGCGGCGGGCGGCTTCGCGGCGCTGCTTGGGGCTGGTGCCGCAGCCTCGGCAGTTGGGGTGGCCGTTGGGGTGCACGGGGCAGCGGACGGCGTCGACGGAGGTGAGGGGGCCGCTGGTCGCAGCAGCCGCGTCGACCTGGTCGGCCTGGTCACTGGCCTGGTCGGTGGGCTGGTCGTCGGCCTGGGGGGTATGGGGGGAAGTACTTGAAGAAGTGAAGGGGTCCGACGCGTCGGACCCAGTCTGGACCCGATCGATCGATCGGGTCCGACGCCCCGGACCCATTTCGGGGTCCCTGTGGATAACCGGGTCGTTAGGGTCCGACGCGTCGGACCCAGTGAGCGGGGACGTGTCCGACGCGTCGGACCCATTCCCGGTGTCCTCGGGGTCGGTGGCCGGGAGGCCGGGCGTCAGCGCGGCGAGCAGTGCCCGGACCTGGTCGGCGCCGATCCCTGCGGCGGTCGCGAGCTCGTCGACGTCGAGGACCGGCGCGCTGGTGTCCTCCTCGGCGGGCACCCGGTGGAGCTCGCAGCACCCCTCGGGGAACACGATGTACTCGGCGCGCTGGCCGCGCCTGGCGGCCTTGTAGAGGGTCAGGTAGCCCTGCTCGACGAGGTCCTTGATCAGCTCGGCGGCCCGCGATCTCGAGCACGACGCCCACGCCATGACTCCCTCGTAGCCGGGGAAGCTGATGTGGGTGCGGTCGTCGGCGGAGTCGGCGAACGCGATGAGCGCGAGCTTGTGGCTGCGCCCGAGGGTCTGGATCGGCTTCACGCAGCCGATCAGGTGCCCGCTCATCGAGGGTGCTCCTTTGTGGGTCGTGCCGCCCTGCTGCTGGTGTGGGTGGTGGCCTGGGCGGTGGCGGTGTTGCTGATGCGGTCGATCTCGGCGAGGAGTCGATGGAGACCGGCCGTCGCCGTCGCGGTCTGGTCGGGCGCGACGGGCCACAGCAGCTCGGGGCGTGCGGGCCCGCGGCCACCGAGGACCAGGCGGCCGAGCTCACGGGTGATGGCCGCGGCGTGCGCGTCCGAGCAGCGCGGTGGTGGTGCGGCTCGTGGCCGCCGGCGGGTCATCGCTGGCTCCTGGGTGCGGCGGCCCGGCCGATGTCCCGGATCCGCCAGTTCGCGTGGTTCGCTGCGTCGTGCAGCTGCGCGGCCAGGACGTCGGCCTCGGCCGCGGTGAGGAGGACGACGTCGTCGTGGTCCTCCATCTCCAGGACGACGACCGGCCTCGTGGCGTGCAGCATCGCGCGGACCCCGCTCACCGGCGTCCCTCCTCGCTGGTCGGTGGCCTGTGGCTGATCAGGAACTCCTCGACCGCGAGGTCGGGACGGCAGGACGGTGACCGGTGCAGGACGACGGCCGCGGCCGAGTCCGGGTGGAACGGTCCGAGGTCGTGGCGTTCGACGAGGTCGCCGAGCGCGGCGGCGGTGCGGGCCGGCTCGTGCAGGGCGTTCTCGAAGGACAGCTCGAGGACCTCGGCGCCGGTGGCGCGGAGCCGTGCGATGTCGCGGTCGGTGGTCTCCCGAGTGTCGCGGGCG
>NZ_BAAAZH010000019.1:0-1570 GCF_039536805.1 Nocardioides fonticola
GTTCTCGGCTTCGCGGCGGCGGGCGGCTTCGCGGCGCTGCTTGGGGCTGGTGCCGCAGCCTCGGCAGTTGGGGTGACCGTTGGGGTGCACGGGGCAGCGGACGGCGTCGACGGAGGTGAGGGTGCCGCTGGTCGCAGCAGCCGCGCCGGCCTGGTCGACCTGGTCGACCTGGTCGACCTGGTCGGCCTGGTCACTGGGCTGGTCGTCGGCCTGGGGGGTATGGGGGGAAGTACTTGAAGAAGTGAAGGGGTCCGACGCGTCGGACCCAGTCTGGACCCGATCGATCGATCGGGTCCGACGCCCCGGACCCATTTCGGGATCCCTGTGGATAACCGGGTCGTTAGGGTCCGACACGTCGGACCCATTGAGCGGGGACGTGTCCGACGCGTCGGACCCATTCCCGGTGTCCTCGGTGTCCTCGGGGTCGGTGGCCGGGAGGCCGGGCGTCAGCGCGGCGAGCAGTGCCCGGACCTGGTCGGCGCCGATCCCTGCGGCGGTCGCGAGCTCGTCGACGTCGAGGACCGGCGCGCTGGTGTCCTCCTCGGCGGGCACCCGGTGGAGCTCGCAGCACCCCTCGGGGAACACGATGTACTCGGCGCGCTGGCCGCGCCTGGCGGCCTTGTAGAGGGTCAGGTAGCCCTGCTCGACGAGGTCCTTGATCAGCTCGGCGGCCCGCGATCTCGAGCACGACGCCCACTCCATGACTCCCTCGTAGCCGGGGAAGCCGATGTGGGTGCGGTCGTCGGCGGAGTCGGCGAACGCGACGAGCGCGAGCTTGTGGCTCCGCCCGAGGGTCTGGATCGGCTTCACGCAGCCGAGCAGGTGCCCGCTCATCGAGGGTGCTCCTTCGTTGGTCGTGCCGCCCTGCTGCTGGCGTGGGTGGTGGGATGGGCGGTGTTGCTGATGCGGTCGATCTCGGCGAGGAGTCGATGGAGACCGGCCGTCGCCTTCGCGGTCTGGTCGGGTGCGACGGGCCACAGCAGCTCGGGGCGTGCGGGCCCGCGGCCACCGAGGACCAGGCGGCCGAGCTCACGGGTGATGGCCGCGGCGTGCGCGTCCGAGCAGCGCGGTGGCGGTGCGGCGCGTGGCCGCCGGCGGGTCATCGCTGGCTCCTGGGTGCGGCGGCCCGGCCGATGTCCCGGATCCGCCAGTTCGCGTGGTTCGCGGCGTCGTGCAGCTGCGCGGCCAGGACGTCGGCCTCGGCCGCGGTGAGGAGGACGACGTCGTCGTGGTCCTCCATCTCCAGGACGACGACCGGCCTCGTGGCGTGCAGCATCGCGCGGACCCCGCTCACCGGCGGCCCTCCTCGCTGGTGGGTGGCCGGTGGCTGATCAGGAACTCCTCGACCGCGAGGTCGGGTCGGCAGGCCGGTGACCGTTGCAGGACGACGGCCGCGGCCGAGTCCGGGTGGAACGGTCCGAGGGCGTGGCGCTCGACGAGGTCGCCGAGCTCGGCGGCGGTGCGGGCCGGCTCGTGCAGAGCGTCCTCGAAGGACAGCTCGAGGACCTCGGCGCCGGTGGCGCGGAGCCGTGCGATGTCGCGGTCGGTGGTCTCCCGAGTGTCGCGGGCG
>NZ_BAAAZH010000020.1:0-128249 GCF_039536805.1 Nocardioides fonticola
TGCGGCCGGGGCATGACCACATGACCCACCTCCATGCAGTGCTCCCGATCCGCGAGGGCGTGGCCTGTCTGGCGGCGTTGAAGGCTGCTGCGACCCACGCGGTCGGCACCGGTGAGGCCACCAGTCATTCCCAGGCGATGGCCGACGCGCTGGTCGGCAGACTCACCGGTCGCCAGCCCCTGACCGAACCCGCACCCGTCAGCCTGCGGCTGGTGATGACCGCCGAGTCCCTGCTGGGTCAGTCTGACGAGCCGGCCACCCTGACCGATGGGGTCGACCATGCGACGTGGATCGACGCGATCCCTGCACCCCTGGCCCGCAAATGGGTGACCGACGCGATCAGCACCGCCGCGGCCGCGGGGCAGCAAGTGCCGGTGAAGCGGTTGTTCACCGCTCCCGGCACGCGTGATCTGGTCGCGATCGAGTCCACGGCGCGGTGCTTCCCGGCCGGGCTCGCGGAGTTGATCGCGATGCGGGATGGCTGGTGTCGTACCCCGTACTGCAACGCCCCGATCCGCCACCTCGACCACATCACCCCGTATGCCCGCGGCGGGCCCACGTCACTGACGAACGGTCAGGGCCTGTGCGTGCAGTGCAACCACGCCAAGGAAGCCCCCGGCTGGCACCACCACCCACCACCACCCGACCACCCCGGCGCACCGATCCGGATCACCACCCCCACCGGCCACGAACATTCGGCACGCGATCCTGCGACCTACTAGTGGGCCGTCCCGGCGAGCCGCAGACTTCAGCCGAACAGCTCACGATTCCCCCTCTCGTGTCTGGCCCGAGCCAAGGTGACAGCATCAGACATCGCGCGATAGGCGTCCATCAAGGACCGGTCGATGTAGGGCGGATCGGTGACCTCGTGCGGGCAGCAGGTCTGTTCGCACGGGGGCCCCTGGATCGAGGGCGCGGCTCCCTCCTGACACGATGACCGCCGTCCGCTGACGTCGATCCGGGAGAACCAGCGACCGTGCCCTACTTCGAGCGCCTCGATGCCGCGACCTTCCGTGCCACCCCCCTCACGGGCGGCGCGTGGAAGGTCGACGAGCAGCACATCGCCCCCGCGCTCGGGTTGCTCACCCACGTGATCGAGACCGACCGCGACACCCGGCGCGACGACGGGCTCCAGATCACCCGCGTCACCTTCGACATCTGGGGCACGGTCCCGATCGCCGAGGTCGCCACCGAGGTGCGGGTCGTGCGGCCGGGGCGCACCATCGAGCTCGTCGAGGCGAGCCTGAGCCACGCGGGTCGCGTCGTGGTCTCCGCCCGCGCCTGGCTGATGAGCACGAGCGACACCACCGCGCTCGCGGGGTCCGCCCTCGACCCGCTGCCGGCACCCGACGACCTCGAGCCGTGGGATCCGACCCAGGTGTGGCCCGGGGGGTTCATCGGCACCGTCGAGCTGCGCCGCGACCAGGTCGAGCCCGGGCGCGGCCGGTTCTGGGCCCGTACCGAGGAGCCGCTGCTGGCCGAGCCGATCTCCCCCGTCGCGCGGGTGCTCGGCCTGGTCGACATCGCCAACGGCATGACGGTGCGCGCCGATCCGCGCGCGGTGGCCTTCCCGAACCTCGACCTCACCGCCCACCTGCTGCGCGCCCCCGTCACCGGTCCGGGCGGATGGGTCGGCTTCGACACCACCGTCTCCTTCGGCCCGACCGGCCACGGCCTCACGAGCACGGTGCTCCACGACGCGGCCGGACCGCTGGGCACGGTGGCGCAGACCCTGACGGTGCGGCCCACCTGAACTGGAACAGGTTCTAGCAAAGCTGGCTAGGGTGGCCCCATGGGCCGCTTCTCCCTCCCCGACGACCGTCCGCAGGGCCTGGACTCCCCGGCCACCGCGCGCATCATCAAGTACGGCGCCAAGGCGCAGGTGTGGGTGTTCCGCCGCACCAACGGCCGCATCGGCAACACCTGGCGCATCGGCGCCGGCTTCCGCAAGCCCGTGCCGACCCTCCTGCTCGACCACGTCGGCCGGAAGTCCGGCACCCGGTTCACCACCCCGCTGCTCTACCTCGATGACGGCGACCGCTGGATCGTCGTCGCCTCGCAGGGCGGGCTGCCGAAGAACCCGCAGTGGTTCCACAACGTCGTGGCGAACCCTGACACCACGATCCATCTGAAGGGACGCCGCGGCGTCCCGGTGCGCGCCCGGGTCGCCGAGGGTGAGGAGCGCGCGGCCCTGTGGCCGCGCCTGGTCGATCTCTACGCCGACTTCGCGAAGTACGCGCGCTGGACCGACCGGGAGATCCCGGTCGTCGTCCTCGAACCCCGCTGATGCCTCTCCGGCGCGCGGGGCGGCGGGATCAGGAGCGCTTGATGCGGTCCTGGTACTCCGCCCGCGCGGAGGTGTCGAAGCGCAGGAAGGTGTCGTAGACGCCCAGGCGCCGGTTGAGCGCGTCGCGCACACGGCGACCCAGGAGCGGCTGGCTCTTGAGGATGGGCCCGGCGATCTTCGGCACGAAGACGTCCTTGCGGCCGGTGCGGACGGCGTCGACGATGCCGTCGGCCACCTCGCTCGGCTCCACGTTGGGGAAGAGCTTCAGACCCGAGGTGCCCGCGATCAGCTCGGTGTTGGTGAAGGCCGGCATCACGTTGGTGAACCGGATGCGGTCGGTGCCGAACTCGATGCGCGCGGCCTCGGTGGCGTGCTTCACCGCGGCCTTCTCGGCGCAGTAGGCGATGCCGCCGGGGACCGCCGCGACGCCGGCCGTCGAGCCGACGTTGACGACGTGCCCGTGCCCCTGGGCGGTGAAGCGGCGCAGCGCGAGGCGCATGCCGGTGAGCACACCGGTGACGTTGATCTGCACCGAGCGGGCCTCCAGCGCCTCGTCGACCTCGAGGAACGGGCCGATCGGCATGACGCCGGCGTTGTTGACGAACACGTCGATGCCGCCCAGCGCCTCCTCGGCGGAGGCGACGAAGGCGGTGAAGGAGTCGAGGTCGGTGACGTCGAGGGCGAAGGCGACCGTGTCGTGGCCGAGCTCGGTGGCCGCCACCTCGGCGGCGACGCCGTCGATGTCGCCGATGGCGACCCGGGCGCCGGCGGCGATGAAGGCCCGGGCGGTGGCGAAGCCGATGCCGCGCGCGGCCCCGGTGATGACGACGCGGCGGCCGCGCAACGAGGTCTCGGACATGGCTCCTCCTGGGGGGATCACGGAACGGGTGCCTGTGAGCATAAGTGATGTTATGTGACCGCGGACACCCCTGGTCCGGACCGCGGTGACGGTCCGGACCGGTGGGAGCCCTGCTGCCGAGCCCGAGCGCGGACGCCGCGATCGTCGTAGGGTGCCCCCAGATCCGCCCGAGGGGGGCGCGAGGGCGCAGGGGGTGCCGTGGGGATCGCAGCGGGTGCACCGCGCCGGCCGAGGAGGCGGGCCGCGGTCAGCGACGTCCTGGTCGCCGCCCTGACGCCGGCGGTCGCCGACGAGACCCTCGACATCGTGCTGCGCCACCTCGTCGAGGGGGTGCCGACGATCATCGAGGGCGCTGCCGGTGCCGGCGTCGTCGCCGCGCTCGACGACCACGAGATGTGCCGCGCCTCGACCGACGGCGCCGTCCGCCGGCTGCTCGAGGCCGAACTGGAGGCGGGCGAGGGACCCTCGCTCCGGGCGATGGCCGAGCGACGCATCGTGGAGGCCGATCTCGCCGAGCTGTGCCGCCGCTGGCCCCTGCTCGCGGCGGAGGCCGAGGCAGCCGGGGCCGGCGGGGTGCTGGCCATCCCGCTCGGCACCGCGAACGTGACCCTCGGGGCCTTCACCGTCCTGCACGGCGCCGCGGCGCTCGACTCCCACGCCCGCGGCCTCGCCGAGACCCTGGCACGGGCCGCGCTGCTCGCCGTCGAGCGCAACCACCACGAGCAGCACACCCGTCGGGCACTGGAGTCGCGCTCGCTCATCGGCAGCGCCATCGGCATCCTCATGGAGCGCTACGACCTCAGCGCGTCGGCCGCCTGGGAGCATCTGCGGCGCCGTGCCAGCGACGAGGAGCGCAAGCTGCGCGACGTCGCCCACGACATCGTCACCGACCGCGGCTCGCGATCGGACCCGCAGGGCCGGGCCTGAGGTGAGCGAGCAGGCCGGCGCCCCCGGACCCGAGGGGCTCTCCGACGCCGTCCTGGCGACCACGTCGGACGCCGTCGTCGCCATCGACGCCGAGGGCATCGTCACCGACTGGAACCACGCGAGCGAACGGCTCTTCGGCTACTCCGCCGAGGAGGTCATCGGCACCCGGATGGTCGACCGGATCATTCCCGAGGAGTTCCGGGCCGCCCACGTCGCTGGGCTCGCACGGGTGCTGGCCACCGGCGAGTCGCGGGTGACCGGTCGCCCGCTCTCCCTCCTGGCCCGGCACCGCGACGGACGCCGACTGCCGGTGGAGATCACGATCTGGCGCACCGAGGGGCGCATCGGTCCGCACTTCCACGCCTTCGTGCGCGACGTCGGCGCGACCCGACAGAACGAACTGCTGCTGCAACGGGCCCTGACCCGACTGCGACGTTTCGCCGACCTGCTGCCCGGCGCCGCCGTCGTCCTGGTGCGCCGTCCGCAGGCGCCCAGCGGCTACGCGTGCAGTTACGTGAGCGCCGGTTGGCCCGACGCCTGGGGTCGCAGCCCCGACGCGGCGGACGCCGGCCTGCTCGTCGCCGCGCTCGGCACCTGCGCCGGGCGGACCCTGGCCGAGCACCTCCAGGAGGCCGAGCGCGACATGCGCACCCTCGACCTCGTCTTCACCGCCGAGCACCGCGACGGCGCCCGCACACGGGTGCGAGCCGCCCCGATGCTCGAATCGGGACGGCTCGCCTGGGAGATCCTCGCCATCGACCTCCCCTCCTCGGGCGTCTGAGTCCAGCCCCCGAGGCCGGACCTGAGGTCGGGCCTGAGGTGTCGGCTCAGGTGAAGATCGACACGCCGCCGGGGCCGACGAGCAGGCCGACGACGATCAGCGCGATGCCCAGGGCGAGCTCGCCCTGGACGATCCGCACGATGCCGAAGACGACGAGCACCACGGCGATGAGCCACAGCAGGGTGTGCAGCATGGGTTGTTCCTCCGATCGATGAGGTGACCACCTCGCGGCCCCTCGGGGGTCGAACGGGCCTGCGCGCCGATACCCGCCGGGGGTGACCCGTCACGCCTGGCCCACCCGGTCGAACGATCCCCGTCGGGGTGGGGAGCCCTGCGGGAAGGCGGGGGAGGGCGGTGCCCGGTCGTGAGGTCGTGAGGCCCGTGAGGTCGTGAGCGGAAGTTGACGGTTCGGCCATCGCGCACGGCGTCGTCCTGAAATCCCGGACGCCGAGGCTTGTCGTCATCGCCGGTGCTCCGGCCACCCAGCACCCCGCCGTCCCGACACCGCCCACGCCTGGAGAACCGTCATGACCCTCACCACCGAACCGGCCGCCGCCGCGGCCCACCGCTCCGCGCCGCGCCGGCGCACCGGCCGCTGGATCGACGACTGGCAGCCCGAGGACGCCGCGTTCTGGGAGTCCACCGGCCGCCCGATCGCCCGCCGCAACCTCGTCTGGTCGATCTTCGCCGAGCACCTCGGCTTCTCGGTCTGGCTGATCTGGTCGGTCAGCTCGGCGTTCCTGCTGGCGCAGGGCTTCACCTTCACGCCCCAGCAGCTGTTCCTGCTCGTGGCGATCCCGAACCTCGTCGGCTCGCTGCTGCGGGTGCCCTACACCTTCGCCGTGCCGGCCTTCGGCGGCCGCAACTGGACGATGGTGAGCGCCGCGCTGCTGCTGATCCCGACCCTCCTGTTCGCCTGGGCGGTGCAGAACCCCGACACCCCGTACTGGGCCTTCTGCCTGATCGCGGCGACTGCTGGCTTCGGCGGCGGCAACTTCGCCTCCTCGATGGCCAACATCAACTTCTTCTACCCCGCCGCCAAGAAGGGCGCGGCCCTCGGCCTCAACGCCGCCGGCGGCAACCTCGGCGTCTCCCTCATCCAGCTGCTGCTGCCGGTGATCGTCGGGGGCGCCGGCATCTTCGGTCTGGTGAAGGCCAGCTCGGGCGGCATCCACCTCGAGCGCGCGGCCTACGTGTACGCCGCGCTGGCGATCGTCGCGACGGCGGCGGCCTACTTCTTCATGGACAACCTCGGCACCGCGAAGTCGACCCCGCGCGAGCAGCTGCGCATCGTGCGCGAGCCGCACACCTGGATCATGGCGGTGCTCTACATCGGCACCTTCGGCTCCTTCATCGGCTACTCCGCCGCGATGCCGCTGCTCATCAAGCTCAACTTCTGGGTGCCCGAGCCGGCACCGCTCGGCACCGGCGTCTTCTTCGCCTACTACGCCTTCCTCGGTGCGGGCGTCGGCTCGATCACCCGCCCGTTCGGCGGCTGGCTGGCCGACCGCTTCGGCGGCGCGAAGGTCACCCTGGCCGCGTTCGCCGGCATGGTCGTCTTCACCCTCGCCGTGCTGTGGACCCTCACCCAGCTCCAGTCGAACCCGACCGCCGACCCGGCCATCGCCCTGGACAACAAGTCCTGGTTCCCGGTCTTCCTCGGCTTCTTCCTGTGCATCTTCGCCTGCACCGGCATCGGCAACGGCTCGACCTACAAGATGATCCCCACGATCTTCCGGCACCGTGCCGAGGAGACCGGCCTGCCGGCGTCCGAGGGCACCAAGCGCGCCTCGGCGGCGATCGGCGTCATCGGTGCGGTCGGCGCCATCGGCGGCTTCCTCATCCCGATCGCGTTCTCCTCGCCGTGGGTCGACAACCCGCTCTCGGCCACCAAGGGCGCCTTCACCGTCTTCACCGCCTACTACGTGGTCTGCGCCGCGGTCACCTACGGCGTCTACCTGCGCCGTACGGCGCGCGCGGTCTGAGGACGACGCCATGACGCGCACCCACTGTCCCTACTGCTCCCTGCAGTGCGGCATGGCCCTCGAGCGGGTCGGTCGCACGCTGGAGGTGCAGGCGTGGCCGGAGTTCCCGGTCAACGAGGGTGCGCTGTGCCGCAAGGGCTGGACCGCCACCGGCCTGCGCGGCCACCGCGAACGCCTCACGACGCCGCTGCTGCGTGGCGCCGACGGGGAGTTCCGGCCCGCCGACTGGGAGGAGGCGCTGGACCACGTCGCCTCCCGCCTCCGCTCGCTGAGGACCGCGCACGGCAACGACGCCGTCGCGGTCTTCGGCGGCGGAGGGCTCACCAACGAGAAGGCCTACCAGCTCGGGAAGTTCGCCCGCGTCGCGCTCGGCACCTCCCAGATCGACTACAACGGCCGCTGGTGCATGAGCTCGGCGGCCTCGGCCGGCAACCGGGTCTTCGGCGTCGACCGCGGCCTGCCGTTCCCGCTCGCCGACCTCGAGCGCGCCGACGTCGTCGTGCTCGTCGGCTCCAACCTCGCCGAGACCATGCCGCCGGCCGCCCGCCACCTCGACCGGTTGCGTGAGCGCGGCGGCCGGGTCGTCGTCCTCGACCCGCGGCGGACGCCGACGGCCGAGCGCGCCGACCTGTTCCTCCAGCCCGTGCCCGGCACCGACCTCGCCGTCGCCCTCGGCGTCCTGCACCTGCTGGACGCCGCCGACGCCCTCGACGACGCCTACCTCGCCGAGCGGGTCGAGGGTTTCGACGCGGTGCTGCGCTCGGTCGCCTCGTGGTGGCCCGAGCGGGTCGAGCGGGTCAGCGGCGTGCCGGTCGCCGAGCTGCGGGCGCTGGCCGACCTGCTCGCCTCCTCGCCGCGCGTCATGGTGCTCACCGCCCGTGGCGCCGAACAGCACGCCCAGGGCACCGACACCGTGCTCGCCTGGATCAACATCGCCCTCGGTCTCGGGATGGTCGGCCGCGACGCCGCCGGCTACGGCTGCCTCACCGGGCAGGGCAACGGCCAGGGTGGGCGCGAGCACGGCCAGAAGGCCGACCAGCTGCCCGGTTACCGGATGATCGACGACCCCGCGGCTCGCGCCCACGTCGCCGGCGTGTGGGGCGTCGAGCCCGACACCCTGCCCGGCAAGGGCCGCTCGGCCTACGAGCTCCTCGACGCGCTCGGCACCTCCGAGGGCCCGAAGGCGATGCTCGTGTTCGGCTCCAACATCGTGGTCTCGGCGCCGAACGCCACCCGCATCGGGGAGCGCCTCGACGCCCTCGACCTGCTGGTGGTCTGCGACCTGGTGCTCTCGGAGACCGCGGCCCGTGCCGACGTCGTCCTGCCGGTCACGCAGTGGGCCGAGGAGACCGGCACCATGACCAACCTCGAGGGCCGCGTGCTGCTGCGCCGCCAGGCGGTCGCCCCGCCCGACGGCGTCCGCTCCGACCTCGAGGTGCTCGCTGGCCTCGCCGAGCGGCTCGACGCGCCGGTGCCGTTCTCGGTCGACCCCGCGGAGATCTTCGCCGAGCTGGGCCGCGCCTCGGCGGGCGGCGTCGCCGACTACGCGGGCATCACCTACGAGCGCATCGAGGCCGAGCACGGCGTCTTCTGGCCCTGCCCCGCGCCCGCGCACCCCGGCACCCCGCGCCTGTTCGCCGACGGCTTCCCCACGCCGTCCGGCCGGGCCCGCGCGCAGGTGGTCGCGCACCGTGGGCCCGCCGAGCCGGTCGACGACGACTTCCCGGTGCACCTGACCACCGGCCGGGTGCTCGCCCAGTACCAGTCGGGCGCGCAGACCCGCCGCATCCGGGCCCTGCCCGACGACGGGGTGTTCGTCGAGATGCACCCCATGCTGGCCGCCCGCATCGGTGCCGTCGACGGCGCCCCGGTCGTCGTCCGCACCCGACGCGGGGAGCTGAAGGCGCCCGCGCGGGTGGTGGCGACCGTGCGGCCCGACACCGTCTTCGTGCCGTTCCACTGGGTCGGCGCCAACCGGCTCACCCACGACGCGCTCGACCCGTCGAGCCGGATGCCGGAGTTCAAGGTCTGCGCCGCGGCGGTGAGCGCATGAGCACCGGCGAGCGGCTCGTGATCGTCGGCGGCGGCATGGCCGCCGCGCGGCTGGTCGAGCTGCTCCTGGCCCGCGACCACACCGGCACGATCACGGTGCTCTCCGACGAGCAGTACCCGCCGTACAACCGGATCCTGCTCTCCGCGGTCCTCGACGGCACCCATCGCATCGAGTCGCTGCCGCTGCACGGCGCCGCCTGGTACGCCGACCGCGGCGTCGACCTGCGCCTCGGCGTCCGGGTCGTCGGCCTCGACCGCGAGCGCCGCGAGGTGCAGGTGGCCGACGGCGACCCGGTGCCCTACGACCGCCTCGTGCTCGCCACCGGGCTCGTGCCCACCCTGCCTCCGATGCGCGGTCTGCTGGACGCCGAGGGGCGCCTCGACGACCGGGTGCACGCCTTCCGCGACCTCGACGACTGCCGGCGCCTGCTGGACGCCGTCCCGCACGCGCGTCGCGCGGCCGTTGTCGGCGGCGGCCTGCTCGGCCTCCAGGTGGCCCGCGGACTGGCGGCCCGCGGGGTGGAGGTCGAGATCGTCGAGGGCGCCGACCACCTGATGCGCCACCAGCTCGACGCCGCTGCCGGCCGGATCCTCGTGCGCGACCTACGCCGGCTCGGCACCGAGGTCTACTGCAACGCCCGCGCCGTGCGGCTGACCGACGAGGGCGTCGTCCTCGACAACGGCTACCTGCTCGAGGTCGACCTCGTCGTCATCACCGCCGGCGGCCGGCCCAGCGTCGCCCTCGCCCGGGCCGCGGGGCTCGCGGTGGGTCGCGGCGTCGTCGTCGACGACCGGCTCACCACCGACGACCCCCGCATCCACGCGCTCGGCGACTGCGCCGAGCACGACGGCCGCACGCCGGGCTTCGTCTCGCCCGCGTGGGAGCAGGCCGAGGTGCTCGCCGACGTGCTGTGCGGCGTCGCCGCCGCCCGCTACGAGGGCTCACGGATCGTCGCGCGGCTGCGGGCCCGCGACCTCGAGGTGGCGGTGCTCGGCGACCCCGAGCACACCGAGGGCGAGCGGGTCGAGGTCTCCAACCCGCTCACCCGCTCGCACCGCACGCTGGTGATGCGCGAGGGCCGCATCGTCGCCGCCGCGCTGGTGGGCGACCTCTCCCGCGTCGGCCTCATCACCCAGCACTTCGACCGCGGCACCCGGCTGGCCCCGCAGGAGGCCGGCCTGCTGCTGCTCGGCGACCCCGCACCGGCAGCCGACCTCGCCGCCGCCCTCGGCGACAGCGCCGAGGTCTGCGCCTGCGCCGGGGTGAGCGCGGGCGAGATCCGCGCCTGCGCCTCGCTCGACGACGTCGTCCGCTGCACACGCGCCACCACCGGCTGCGGTGGCTGCGCCCCCACCGTCCGCCAACTCCTGGCCGGGCGAGCTCTGGAAGGAAAGGGAGTCACCCGATGAGTCCTCTGCTGCGCCGCACGCTGGTCGTGGTCGGCCACGGCATGGTCGGCCACCGGTTCGTCACCGCCGCGATCGAGCGCGGCCTCACCGAGACCCACGACATCGTGGTGATCGGCGAGGAGCCGCGCCCGGCCTACGACCGGGTCGCCCTGACCTCCTGGTTCGATGTCGGCAGCGAGGCCCTCTCCCTGCTCCCCGAGGGCGCGTACGACGACCCGCGCGTGCGGCTCGTGCTCGGCACCGCCGTCACCGGCCTGGACGCCGCGGCACGCGAGATCACGCTCGCCGACGACACCGTGCTCGGCTACGACGAGCTGGTGCTCGCCACGGGCGCGGCACCGTTCGTGCCGCCCGTGCCCGGCCATGACCTGCCCGGCTGCTTCGTCTACCGCACCATCGAGGACCTCGAGGCCATCCGGGACGCCGCGGCCACCGCCGGCGCCGCGGCCGTCGTCGGCGGCGGCCTGCTCGGACTCGAGGCCGCCAACGCCCTGCACGGCCTGGGCGTGCCCACTCACGTCGTCGAGATGGCGCCGCGCCTCATGGCCGTCCAGGTCGACGACGCCGGCGGTGCCGTGCTGCGCCGCCACATCGAGGCCCTCGGTCTGCACGTGCACACCGACGTGGCGACCACCGCGGTGCTGGGCGACGCCGACGGCGTCACCGGTCTCGCGCTGCGCGACCGCGACCCGCTCGAGGTCGGCCTCGTGGTCTTCGCCGCCGGCATCCGGCCCCGTGACGCCCTCGCCCGGGCCGCCGGCATCGAGGTCGCCGAGCGCGGCGGCGTCCTGGTCGATGAGCAGGGCCGGGCCAGCGCGCCGCACGTGTGGGCGATCGGCGAGTGCGCCGCCCCCGGCGGGCGCATGTACGGCCTGGTCGCGCCGGGGTACGCGATGGCCGAGGTCGTCGTCGACGCGCTGCTCGGCGGCGCCGGCGCCTTCACCGGCGCCGACCTCTCGACCAAGCTCAAGCTGATGGGCGTCGACGTCGCCTCCTTCGGCGACGCCTTCGCCACCACGTCCGGCGCCCTCGAACTCGTCTACGCGGACGCCGTCGCGGGCATCTACAAGAAGCTCGTCGTCTCCGAGGACGGCAAGCGCCTGCTCGGCGGCGTGCTCGTCGGCGACGCGTCGTCCTACGGGCTGCTGCGGCCGATGGTGGCCTCGGAGACCAGCGAGGGCATGGAGCTGCCCGACAACCCCGAGCAGCTGATCCTGCCCGCCGCCACCGGATCGGCCGGACTCGGCCCCGCGGGCCTCCCGGACGCCGCCCAGATCTGCTCGTGCAACGACGTCACCAAGGGCGACATCCTCGCCGCCGTCGCCGAGGGCGGCACCTGCGACAGCCCCTCGTGCGTCACCGCCTGCACGCGCGCCGGCGCCACCTGCGGGTCGTGCAAGAGCAGCGTGAAGGCGATCGTCGAGGACCACTTCGCGCGGCAGGGCCGGGTGATCGACCGGTCGCTGTGCGAGCACTTCGCGCTGAGTCGCCAGGAGCTCTTCGACCTCATCCGGCTGCGCGGGCACCGCACCTTCGCCGACGTCGTGGCCGCGCACGGCACCGGCCGCGGCTGCGACATCTGCAAGCCGGCCGTCGCCTCCATCCAGGCCAGCCTGTTCAACGAGCACGTGCTCGGCCCGCGCCGCCACACCAGCCAGGACACCAACGACGCCTACCTGGCCAACATCCAGCGCAACGGCACCTACTCGGTAGTGCCGCGTATCCCGGGCGGGGAGATCACCCCCGAGAAGCTCATCGTCATCGGCGAGGTGGCCCGCGACTTCGGGCTCTACACCAAGATCACCGGCGGTCAGCGCATCGACCTCTTCGGTGCCCGGCTCGAACAGCTGCCGGCGATCTGGACCCGGCTGGTCGACGCCGGCTTCGAGTCCGGCCACGCCTACGGCAAGGCGCTGCGCACGGTGAAGTCGTGCGTGGGCTCGACCTGGTGCCGCTACGGCGTCCAGGACTCCGTGCAGCTGGCCATCGACCTCGAGCTGCGCTACCGGGGCCTGCGGGCGCCGCACAAGCTCAAGGGCGGCGTCTCCGGGTGCGCCCGCGAGTGCGCCGAGGCGCGCGGCAAGGACTTCGGGGTCATCGCCACCGAGAAGGGCTGGAACCTCTACGTCGGCGGCAACGGCGGCGCCACGCCGGCCCACGCCCAGCTGCTCGCCGGCGACCTCGACACCGAGACCCTCGTGCGCTACCTCGACCGCTTCCTCATGTACTACATCCGCACCGCCGACCGGCTCCAACGCACCGCGCCCTGGGTCGCCGCCCTGGACGGCGGCTTGGAGCGGGTGCGCGAGGTGGTGGTGGACGACGCCCTGGGCCTCGGCAGCGAGCTGGAGGCCGAGATGGCCCGCCACGTCTCGACCTACGAGGACGAGTGGCGCGCCACCCTCGAGGACCCCGAGAAGCTGGCCCGCTTCGTCTCCTTCGTCAACGCCCCCGAGACGCCCGACCCGCACATCTCCTTCGGGGTCACCCGCGGGCAGATCGTGCCGGAGGAGACCGGCCCGGTCTCCCTCGGCACCACGATCCCGGTGGGAGGCCCGCGATGAGCGAGCACGACCTGGTGCACGGCACGGTCGTCTGCGACCTCGAGCGGCTGGCGCCCGAATCCGGTGTCGCGGCCCTCGTCGACGGCGAGGCGGTGGCCGTCTTCCGCCTCGAAGGCGACGTGGTGTTCGCCCTCGCCAACTACGATCCCTTCAGCGGGGCCAGCGTGCTGTCTCGCGGCATCGTCGGGTCCCGGGGGGAGGTCCCCACTGTGGCCTCGCCGATGCACAAGCAGGTCTTCGACCTGCGCACCGGGCAGTGCCTCGACGACGCGGCGGTCCGGGTGGCGACCTACGACGTCGCCGTGTCGGAAGGTCGCATCGTGGTCGGACGAAGACGGGAGCTCGATGGCTGAGGCACCGCTCGCGGGGTTCCGCATCGGCGTCACGGCCGCCCGCAAGGCCGACGAGCAGATCAGCCTGCTCGAGCGCCGCGGCGCTGCCGTGCAGTGGGCGCCGGCGCTCTCCCTCGACCCCAACCACGTCGACGACGAGGCTCTGCGCGCCTCCACCGAGGAGGTGCTGAGCGGGCCGGTCGACCTCTTCCTGGCCACCACGGGTGTCGGCATGAAGGCCTGGTTCGAGTCCGCCGAGCGCTGGGGAATGGCCGACCGGCTGCGCTCGACGCTGGGCTCGGCCGAGATCCTCGCCCGCGGCCCGAAGAGCGTCGGCGTCCTGCGCAAGAACGGGCTGCGCGAGCTGTGGGCGCCGGAGTCGGAGTGCTTCGAGGACGTGCTGGCCCACCTGCGCAGCCGCGACCTCACCGGCCTGCGCATCGTGGTGCAGGAGCACGGCCAGTCGCTCTCGATGGTCGCCCACGCCCTGCGCCGTCAGGGTGCCGAGGTCACCTCGGTGAGCGTCTACCGGGTCGCCACCGCGCCCGACCCCGAGCCCATGTTCGCCCTCATCGAGGCAGCCGCCCGCCGCGAGCTGGACGCCGTCACCTTCACCTCCGCGCCCGCCGTCGCGGCCTTCATGGAGGCCGCTGCCGTCACCGGAGCCCGCGAGGAGCTCATCTCGGCCTTCCAGGCCGACGTCGTCGCCTCGTGCGTCGGTCCGGTCACCTCCGCCGCCTTCGAGATGTGGGGCGTGCCCTCGGTCTTCCCCGACCGCTCGCGGCTCGCCGCCATGGTGCGCCAGCTCGAGCTGGAGCTGCCGTCGCGTGCGCAGGGCCTGACCCTCGAGCTCGTTACCGGCTCCCAGCTGCTGCTGCACGGCGAGGACGTGCTGCTCGACGGCGTCGAGGTGCGGCTCTCGCCCGCCCCGACGGCGGTGCTCCAGGCGCTCGTGGTCAACCCCGGCAACGTCGTCTCGCGGCGCGCGCTGCTCGAGGCGCTGCCGAGCGGCACGGCCGGCTCCGAGCACGCGGTCGAGATGGCGGTCGCCCGCCTGCGGGCCGGCATCGGCACCAAGGCCGTGCAGACCGTCGTCAAGCGCGGCTACCGGCTGGCGGTCTCATGAGCGCACCCGCGATCGTCACGGTCGCGCACGGCAGCCGGTTCGCCGACGGCAACGCCGTGGCCGTGGCCATCACCGACGCCGTCCGCGCCCTGTGGTCCGGCCCGGTGCACGGCACCTACGTCGAGCTCGCCGACCCGGTCTTCGACGCCGACGCCGCCGCCGGCCAGCCTGCGGTGGTCGTGCCCCTGCTGCTCTCGGCCGGCTTCCACATCTGCTCCGACATCCCCGGCCGGGCCGGGCCGCACATGCGGTTCGCGCCGTCGCTGGGGCCCGATCCGGCCATCACCGCCGTCCAGGTCGAACGGCTGCGTGAGGCCGGCGCCACCCCCGGCGCGCCCGTCACGATGGTCGCCACCGGCTCGAACCACGCCGGTGCCCAGGAGGATCTCGAGGTCGCCCGCACCCTGCTCGAGGAGGCCTGGGGGGCGCCGGTCCGACTGGCCTCGATGACCGGTGCCGGACGCCGTCCGGCCGAGGTCGTCGAGCCCGGCGACGCGGTCTCGCCCTACCTGCTCGCGCCCGGGCACTTCTCCCGCCAGCTGCGCACTCAGAGCCTGGAGGCCGGCGCCGCCGTCGTCGCCGAGGTGATGGGGGCCCACCCGGCGTTCGCGCAGCTGGTGGTCGAGCGGGCGGGCGGCCCGTTCGGACGCCGTCCCTGCGACCTCATCGGCCGGTGCGCGAGCCCGATCGGCTGCCTGGCTCCGAACGGCTGAGGGCGGCCCCGGGTCGATCACGCTCATCCGGCTCATCCCGGCGCCCTCGCTGCCGATGGGGGAGGGGTGAGGTCCCCCCGGTTGACGGCGCTGCTCGCCGGCGCGGTGCTCAGTGCCGCGCCGGTGCTGCCGGCCGTGCCGGCGACAGCCGCGGGCGGTGGCTCCGGGGCGAGCTCGGCGGTCCCGTGCCCGCTCGGCCTCGGGCCCGCCATGACGCTGCCGGTGACCGTCACGCCCGGCAAGGGCCGGCTCCGGGTCAGCTGGCAGCAGCCCTCGGACTGGAGCGGCATCTCCGGATGGCAGGTGGCGACCGTGGCCCGGCCGATGGCGACCGCCCCGGTGACCTGGCGGGCGGTGAAGTCCGCCGCCGCGTGCACCACGGTGAGCGTGACCCTCAAGGGGCTGGTTTCCGGCACGCCCTACGAGGTGTGGCTCGAGGCCGACAGCCCCGATCCGGTGATCGCCGGTGCGGTCGTCACCGTGCAGGTCGCCCGGATCGCCGCCGTCACGGTGCGCTGAGGGCGCCGGACGGCGCCGCGGAGGTGACACGCCGTTACTCGACGGCGACGGTCGCGTAAACCCTGGGGAACGAGCGGGCGCGACGCGCCGGAGCGCCTGCGCGCGTGATCTTCGGTACACCCCGCCGGTCGCTTCTACAGGTGTTCTCCGAGTGAGCCTGGGTAGAGACACCCGCGGCGCGACCGCGCCATTGCACGAGGGGATGATCGATGCCCGGCGAGATCCGCCAGACCCGCACGATCGGCGACGCGACCGCATCGCCGACGACCGGCTCCGAGCCGGTCCGCACCACCCGGCACGACCCGCACCCGACCTCCGGCGCCTCCCGGCGTCCGAGCCCGGCCGAGGGTCACCGCGCCTCCCGCCCCGCCTCCGCCACCGGGTCGCCGCGACCCCAGCGGCCGCGGGTCAGTGTCGTCGTCCCGGCCCTCAACGAGGCCGACAACCTCCGGGTCGTCCTGCCCGAACTGCGCCGTGAGTACCCGCAGATCCACGAGGTCATCGTGGTCGACGGCGGTTCGGTCGACGACACCGTCGCCGCCGCTCGCGAGGCCCTGCCCGGCGTCCGGGTGCTCTCCCAGACCCGCCGCGGCAAGGGCAACGCCCTCGCGGTCGGCTTCGCCGCCGTCACCGGCGACGTGGTCGTCATGTTCGACGCCGACGGCAGCGCCGACCCGGCCGAGATCGATCGCTTCGTCGCGGCGCTCGTGGGGGGCGCCGACGTCGCCAAGGGCAGTCGCTTCCGCGCCGGCGGCGGCAGCGACGACATCACGCCGCTGCGGCGGGCGGGCAACGCCTTCCTCAACGGCACGATGAACCGCGGCTTCGGGACCGACCACACCGACCTCTGCTACGGCTACAACGCCTTCTGGGCCGACCTGCTGCCCCTGCTGGACCTGCCCCGCCCCGAGCTGCCGCCGCGACCCGACGGCGCCATGCACTGGGGCGACGGCTTCGAGATCGAGACCGTGCTCGCCTGCCGCTTCGCCGCCGCGGGCCTCGACATCCGCGAGGTCCCCAGCGTGGAGCGTCCGCGGATCCACGGGGAGACCAACCTGCGCACGTTCGCCGACGGCTTCCGCGTGCTGCGCACCTTGGCCGCCGAGCGGCGCCGCGCCCGCGGTTCCGTCGCCCTGCGTCCACGGATCCGGCCCACGAGGTCGCGTTCCGCCGCCGCGTCGTGACCCGGCGACCCGTCGCGGTCGTCACCACCCGCTGCCATCCCGATCTCGGCGGCATCGAGTCCCACGTCGGCGAGGTCACCCGCCGGCTCGTGGCGCTCGGGCACGAGGTCGAGGTGCTGACGACCGACCGCACCGGCCTGCTCGCACGCGTCGAGGAGGTCGACGGCTACCGCATCCGGCGGTTCCGGGCGCTGCCGCGCGAGCGCGACTGGTACGCCAGCCCCGGGCTCGCGTGGTGGCTGCTGCGGCACCGCTACGCCGCGGTGCACGTGCAGGGCATCCACACCCTGGTGCCGCCGCTGGCGATGCTGCTGGCCTGGCTGACCCGCACGCCCTACCTGGTCACCTTCCACACCGGCGGCGCCACCTCCGCCCTGCGGCAGCGGCTGCGCGGCCCGCAGTTCGCCGTCCTCGCCCCGCTCATCCGCCGCGCCCGCGTGCGGATCGGGGTCTCGGAGTTCGAGCGCCGGCGGTTCGAGGAGCTGGCCGGGGTGCCGGTGCGGGTCATCCGCAACGGCGGTGCACTCCCCGATCCCGGTGCTGACGCCCCCGCGCCCGACCACGACCTCGTCGTCTCGGTCGGCCGGCTGGAGATGTACAAGGGCCACCACCGGGCGATCGCCGCGCTCGCCCGGCTGCGACGACGCCGTCCCGGTGCCCGGCTGCGCATCCTGGGGGCCGGTCCGGCCGAGCCCGCGCTGCGCGCGCTCGCCGACGAGCTCGGCGTCGCCGACGCCGTCACCATCACCGAGGTGCCCCCGCTCGACCGCCGCGCCATGGCCCGCGAGCTCGCGGGCGCCGGTGCGGTCACCTTGCTGAGCGAGTACGAGGCCCACCCGGTGGCGGTCATGGAGGCCCTCGCGCTGGGGCGCCCCGTCGTCGTCGCCCGCACCTCGGGCCTCGCCGAACTGGAGTCGCTCGGCTGGGCCCGCGCGGTCGACCTCGACGCCGACCCCGACGAGGTGGCCGAGGCACTGGCCCGGCAACTCGACGCCCCCGTCGTCCCCGACGTGGCGAGCCTCCCGACCTGGGAGGGCTGCGCCGCGGCGCTGGGCGCTGTCTACGACGAGGTGCTGCTCGAGCGATGAGCAAGCGCAGCGAGCGAACCCTCGAGTGCCTCGTCGCGACCGGAGCGCCAGCGGAGGTGACGCGATGAGTGAGCGCAGCGAGCGAATCATCGGGTGCCTCGTCGCGACCGGAGCGCCAGCGGAGGTGACGCGATGAGCATCACCGATCTGCGACGTCCGTCGGTGGCGATCGGGGCGGCGCCCGCCGAGCCGCGGGCGCCGCGCGTCGTCGCCCGCGCGCTCCTCGCCGCCGTGGCCGCCGTGGCCGTGCAGGTGCTCGGCTACCTCGCCGGCTGGTCGGGTCACGGCAGCACCGCGATCACGCTGTACTACGCCGGCCTGGTCGCGCTGATCGTGCCGTTCGTCGTGGTGCTGCTGCGCCACGACCTGACGGCCCGCACCCGTCGGCTCGTCGTCGTCGCCTACGGCGTCCTGATGTACGTGTCGTGGTGGGCCACCAGCCCCGCGTTCGCCGGCCGGTTCGACGAGACCCTGCACGTGGCGACCCTCGCGGGCATCGCGGGCGGCGAGGGCTGGTTCCACCCCAACCCGATGCTGCCGGTCAGTCCGCACTACCCGGGCCTCGAGTTGGCCACCTACGCCCTGTGGTGGCTCACCGGGCTGCCGCCGGTGGCCTGCCAGGCCCTCATCGCCGTGCTGTGCCGCATCGTGGTCGTCGTCGCGCTGTTCGCCCTCGCCGAGCGCGTCTCCCGGTCGGCGCGCACCGCCGGCCTCGTCGTGCTGCTCTACTCCGCCAGCCCGCAGTTCGTGTTCTTCAACGCCCAGTACGCCTACCAGACGCTCGCGCTCGCCCTGCTCCTCGGCGCGCTCGCCCTGCTCGTGGCCGCCGACGACGTCCCCGATCGGCCCGGCGTCGCCGGCTCCTCGGTGGCGACCCTGCGCCGCCGCCGGATCCTCGCCGCGCTGAGCTGCCTGCTCGCCCTGGCGATCACCCACCACCTCACCAGCTGGGTCGGGGCGGTGGCGCTGACGGCGTGGGCGGCACTCAGCGCGCTGGGCCGCGGACGCCGTACGCGCACCCTCGCCACCGGCGCGCTCGCCGCCCTCCTGACCGTGGCGGCCTGGACCGCCGTGGTCGGACCCCTGCTCGCCGACTACCTCGGCCCGGTCTTCGAGGCGGCCGGCGACCAGGCCGCCCGCCTGCTCGCCCTGGACGGCGCCCAGCGCACCGTCGGCGCCGACGCGGGCGGCACCCCGACCCCGCTGTGGGAACTGGCCGTCATGGCGGCCTCGGTGCTCGCCTGGCTGATCCTGCTGGCCGCCGCCGGTTGGCCGGTGCTGCGCGGTCGCGCCCTCCTGGCTCGGCGACCCGAGCGCTGGCTCGTGCTCGGCGTCGCCGCGATCTACCCCGCGCTGCTGGCCGCCCGCTTCGCGCCGACGGCGTCCGAGGTCGCCGACCGCAGCTCCACCTTCGTCTTCCTCGCCCTCGCCCTGCTCGTCGGCTGCTGGCTCGCGCCGCGGCTGACCCAGGTCGGACGCCGCCGGCTCGTCGGCGCCCCGCTGCTGACCGTGCTGATCCTCGGCGGGATCATCCTCGGCGGCGGTCCCGACTGGCAGCGCGTGCCGGGCCCCTACCTGCCGGGCGCCGAGCAGCGCTCGATCGACGCCACCACGATCGCCGCCGCCCGGTGGGCCGGCGTCCACCTGCCGGCCGGCAGCCGCATCGTCGGCGACCTCACCCTCGACCGCACGATGGCCGACTTCGCCCCGGTCGTGCCGGTCACGGAGTCGGCGGGCGATGAGAACCCCACGCGGCTGTTCGTCTCCCCGACGCTGACCACCGACGACCTCGCCCTGCTCGAGCGCGACCGCGTCGACTTCGTCGTCGTCGACCTGCGCATGGCCGGTCGCGAGGCCCTCTCGGGCAACCTCTTCGACGCCGGCGACGCGTTCGGGCCCTCGATGGTGCGCCCGAGCCTCGCCCAGCTGGAGAAGTTCGGGCAGGTGCCGGGGGCCCGGGTCGTGCTCGACGGCCCGATCCGCGTCTACGACGTGCGCGCGCTGCGCGGTGAGCCGCAGACCTTCGCCGACGCCGCCGACCCCGTGCTGCCGGGGGCCTGGCGCCCGGTCTCCCTCGCGCTGGTCGGCGGTCTGCTGCTCGCCGGCGCCGCCGTCGGGGCCGCGCGGCTGCGGGCCGGACGGCGCGGCGTCACCGGTGAGTCCGGAGTCCGCCCGTCGTGGCTCGACGGCGGCGCACCGACGCTGCTCGTCGTCGTCCTGCCGGTGCTGGTCGCACTCGGGGCCCTCGCCGTGCCCCTGGCCGCCTACGCATGGACAGGTGCGGCGGCGACCGCCGTCGTCGTGCTGGGCACGATCGTCGCCCTGCGCCCGCTGCCCGCCGCGGGCGACGGCGATGGCGCACCCGCGCGTCGCCTCGATCCCGAGGTCGTCGTGCCGCTGGTCGCGAGCGCGGTGCTGCTCGTCGTCCTGGTCGTCGTGGCGAGCATCGCCTCCTGGCGGGGCCTGTTCACCGCCCCGCTGCCCCCGGCGCCCCCGGCTGTCGCGACGAGCGGAACCAGCGCGGAGGCCGGCCGATGAGCAGCCTGACGGATCCTCGGGCCTGGCGCCGGCACCCCATCCTCGGCTCCTTCGGCGCGCTGCTGCTGGCGCAGGCCGCGGGCACCGCGCTCGGCTTCGGCTTCTGGGTGCTGGTCGCCCGTCTCGTCGACCGTGAGCAGGTCGGCATCGCGGCCGGTGCGATCTCCGCGCAGACCCTCGTCGGCTTCCTGGCCGCCCTCGGCATCGGCACCCACCTCGTCGTGGTGCTCCCCGGCGAGGAGCCGGCCGCGCGCCGTGCGCTGGTGACCCGCGGTCTGGTGATCGCGGCGGCGGCCGGTGCGCTGCTCGGCCTCCTCGTGCTGGTGCCCGCCGGTCTGGGGCTGCTCGGCGAGACGCTCGAGCAGGCCCTCCGCGGGGGCGGCGCGGTCGCGTTCGTGGTCGGCGTCGCCGCGGCGGCGGCCGCCGTGGTGCTCGACGAGGCCGTGCTGGGGCTCGGCCGCCCGCGCGTGCAGGTGTGGCGCAACCTCGTCGCCGCCGGCGTGCGGTTCCCGGTGGCCGCGCTCGCCGTCGGCGTGGGCCTCACCGAGGCCGAGGTCCTGCAGTGGTGCTGGGTGCTGCCGCTGGCCGGCTCCGTCGGCGTCGGCCTCGTGGCCTCCGGCGTGCTGCGCGTGCCGGCCGGCGCGGCCGCCGCGGTCGAGCGGATCCGCCTGCGCGGGCACGCCCTGCCGGCGCTGCGCCATCACGTGCTCACCGTCGCGGTCGCCGCCTCCACCCAGATCGTCCCGGTCGTCGCCGCGGTCACCCTGGCGCCGTCCGACAACGCCCGGTTCGCGCTGGCCTGGCTGGCCGCGACGCTCGTGTTCCTGCCGCCCTACCTGCTCACCGTCGCGCTGTTCGCCGGCGCCGCGGCCGACGGCCGCACCCGCAGCGAGCGGGTCGCCCGGGTGCGCGAGACCGTGCGCTGGACCCTCCCGGGTGCGCTGGGGCTCAGCCTCCTGCTCGTCGTCGGGGCCGGCGTGCTCGGCGGCCCGGTGATGGAGGTCTTCGGCCGGACCTACGCCGAGGACGCCGCCCACCTGCTCGCCCTGCTCGCCCCGGCCGGTCTGTGGATGGTCGTCAAGGACCACCTCGTCGCCCTGTGGCGCGCCGAGGATCGGCAGGGTCACGCCACCCGGCTGTGCGCGGTCGGCGTGCTCCTCGAGACGGCCGGTGCCGCGGCCGGTGCCGCCGTCGACGGCGCGGAGGGGCTCGCCCTCGGCTGGCTCGCCGCCATCCTGGTCGAGGCCGTCGTCTTCGCGCCCGCCCTGCGCCGGGCCTTCCTCGACGACCCGGACGCCGTCGCGGCGCCCGTCACGCGCTCCCGCGTCCGCCGCCTGTGGCCCGCGGCCGTCCTGATCGCCGGCGTCCTCGCCGCCGCGCTCGTCGTGGCGGGCATCCGTCAACCGACCCCGCCGCCGGCCACCTGGCGCGCGCCCGGCGCCGCCGCCGCCTCGGCACTCGCCGGCGCCTCCCTCGAACGCGCCGAGGCGACCTGCCGTCCGACGCCGGCCCGCCCCGGTCCCCGCCTCGACCTGGGGGTGCAGCCGGCCGTCACCCCTACCCGCGACCTCCCGACCTCGACCGTGCAGCGGCTGGTCGAGCGCGCCCGGGCCGCGGGTGCCTCGGTCATCTCGACCGGCGTCTCCTGGGCGGCCGCCCAACCCCGAGCGTCCGACGCCCTCGACCTCGATCCCGCCGTCCGGGTCGTCCGGGCCGCGCGGGCCGCCGGCCTCCAGGTGCGCGTGCAGCTGACCGGCGCCCCCGGCTGGGCCGTCGCAGAGGGCCGCGGTCGCTGGCGGCCCCCGCTCGCCCCGCGTGAGCGGGCCGCCTGGTCGGGCTTCGTCGCCGCCACGCTGCGGCAGCTGCCGCCCGTCGACTACCTCGAGGTCTGGACCGAGCCCGACAACCCGCAGTACTGGCCCGAGCCGGACGCCGCCGCGTACGGCCGCCTGCTGCGCGACACCCGCACGGTGGTGCGGCGGGTCGAGCCGGGTGCCCGGCTGATCACCGGCGGCCTCGACGGCAACGACACCGCCTACCTCGGCGACCTCCTCGACTGGTCGCGGCGCTCGGCGCCCGGCGGGCGGCTGCCCGCCGCCTACGTCGGGCTGCACCCCTTCGCCGGCGAACGGTCCCCCGACCGGCGCGGCCCCGATCCCGCAACCGACTTCCTCGGCTACCGGGCGGTGCTCGAGCAGCTGCGCGCCTCCGGGCCCGTCGGCGGCGAGGCCCGCGTCTACATCGGGGAGTTCGGCTACCCGGTCGGCCGGGACGACCAGGCCGGTCGGGCCGGTCAGGCCGGTCGGGCCGGCGGGAGCGACCGGGGCGGCCTGACCGACGCCGTCCGGGCCCGGTACGCCCGCACCGCCCTGGGCCTGCTCACCTGCACGCCCGAGGTCGACGTCGTGTCCTGGTACTACCTGCACCCCACCGCCTACGACCCCCCGCGCTGGACCCTGCTCGACCGTCGGCTGCGCCCCGACGCCACCTACCGCACCCTCGCCCGCTGGTACGCCGACACGGCGACGGCAGGCCGGAAGGAGACCCCGTGACGACGCTGATACGGTCCCGAGCATGCACACACGGGATCGCCCGGCCCGATGACCTCGGCGCACCCACGCTGCCGCTGCGGACACGAGCACGCCGCCCACGAGCACTACCGGCGCGGCACCGACTGCGCGCTGTGCGACTGTCGCCGCTACCGGCGTCCGCTCCGGTCGCTGCTGTCCCGGCTGCCTTCGCTCGCGCGGGCCGATCGGACGCCCGATGAGCGCCCCGACGTGGAGCAGTCGACCGACTGACGTCGACGTCGCGATCTGCGCCTACACCGAGGACCGCTGGGACGACCTCGAGCGCGGGTTGGGGGCGCTGACCCGCCAGACCCTGCCGCCGCGACGGATCATCCTGGTCATCGACCACAACCCCGCCCTCCAGGTCCGGGTCGCCGACGCCTTCCCGCAGGCCGAGGTGGTGGCCAACCCCCGGTCGGCCGGCGCCTCGGGGGCGCGCAACGCCGCCGTCGAGCTGGCGAGCGCGGAGATCGTGGCCTTCCTCGACGACGACGCCGAGCCCGCCGAGACCTGGCTCGAACAGCTCCTCGGCGCCTACGACTCCGACGTCGTCGCCGTCGGGGGTGCGGCCGTGCCGCGGTGGCCCGACCGGCGTCCGCGCCACCTCGCGCCGGAGCTCGACTGGATCGTCGGCTGCTCCTACCGCGGCCAGCCGGCCGAGCGCACCGACGTCCGCAACCTGTGGGGCTGCAACATGTCGGTACGCCGGACGGCGTTCCTCGCCGTCGGCGGGTTCGACGAGACCGCCGGCCGGGTCGGCACCGTGCCGATGGGCGCGGAGGAGACCGAGCTGTGCGTCCGGCTCACCCGGCACGCCACCGGCAGTCGGATCGTCTACGAGCCCTCCGCGGTCGTCCGGCACCGCGTCACCGAGGCCCGCACCACCTGGCGCTACCTGCGCAGCCGCAGCCTCGCCGAAGGACTCTCCAAGGCCGCGATGGCCCGTCGCACCGGGGCCGCCGAGGCCACCTCCGTCGAGCGCGACTACGTGCGCCGCATCCTCACCGGTGCGCTGCGCCGCGACCTCCTGCGGGGCCTGCGCGGCGACGTCGCCGGCTGGTCCTCGGCCCTCGGCGTCGTGACCTCGCTGGGCCTGGCGGTGTGGGGCTACGTGCGGGGCCGGCTCCGGCTGGGCACGGGCGGCGTCGGCCGCGAGGCCGAGCGCCTGCGGGGAGCCGCATGAGGCCGCTGCCTGTGCTGATGTACCACTCGATCGGCGGGCCGATGCCCGACCGGTTGAGCGAGCTGTCGGTTCCCGCCCCTCGGCTGCGCGAGCACCTCGACGCGCTGCGGTCGGCCGGCTACCGCCTGCTCGGTCTGGACGCCGCGTTGGCCGCGCGCGCGGCCGGCGAGCGGGTCGTCGCGCTCACCTTCGACGACGGCTACCCCGACTTCCTGCACGCCGCGCTCCCGATCCTCGAGGAGCACGATGCCGGCGCCACCCTGTACGTGCCCACCCGGCATCTGGGCGGGCGCACCACGTGGCTCCCCGACGCCGACCTGCCGCTGCTCGACGCCGAGGAGGTCGCGGCGATCGCCCGCCGTCCCGGTATCGAGGTCGGCTCGCACGCCGCCCGCCACGTGCCGCTCGACGTGCTGCCCGCCGGCGACCTGATGACCGAGGTCGCGGAGTCGGCGGCCGTGCTCGGCGAGCTGGTCGACGGTCCGGTGGCCGGGTTCTGCTACCCCCACGGCTACCACGCGCCGGCGGTGCGCAGCGCCGTCCGGGCGGCCGGCTTCACCCACGCCTGCGCCATCGGCCACCGGGTCAGCCCGCCGGGGGAGGACCCGTGGGCGCTGTCGCGGCTGCTCGCCGGACCGCAGCACGACGCCGCCGCACTGCTCGATCTCGTCGAGCAGCGGGTGGTGCCGGGCGGCGCGGCGTTCCGGGCCGTCGCGGGCCCGCCGTGGCGGTGGACCCGACGCGTCGTCCACCGCACCACGGGGCGGTGGTGGACGTGACCTCCAGCCCGTCGTCGCCGCCCACCACCCGCGCCACCTCGACCGCGTCGGTGGGGGTGGTCGTGTGCACCCATCGGGCCGAACGGCTGCCCGAGCTGCTCGAGGCCGTCGCCTCGCTGCGTCGCCAGCAGCTCCCCCCGACGTCCGTGCTCGTGGTCGTCGACGAGGGCCCCGACCTCGAGCGACAGGTGCGTTCGGCGCTGGCCGACCTCGCGACCGACGCCGACCCCGCCGCCGACGACGCCGACGCCGCCACCGACGCCGCGGGTCCGCCCGTGCGGGTGCTGGGCCTGGGCCGCAACCGCGGCGTCTCGATCGCCCGCACCGAGGGGGCCCGGGCGCTCGACACCGACCTGGTGGCCTTCCTCGACGACGACGCCGTCGCTCATCCCGACTGGCTGGCCGTGCTGGCCGACGTGCTCGTCGACAGCGCCGTCCTGGGCGCCGGCGGCCGGTCGGACGCCGTGTTCCTGGCGCCGCGGCCCCGCTGGCTGCCCGAGGAGTTCCTCTGGACGGTCGGCTGCAGCTACCGCGGCCAGCCGCGCACCCGCGCGCGGGTGCGCAACGTCTACGGCGGCTGTGCGCTGCTGCGCCGCGAGGTGTTCGTCGATCTGGGCGGCTTCCATCCCGAGATCGGCCACCGCGACGGCTTCAGCGGCGGCGGCGAGGAGGCGGAGTTCTGCCTGCGGGCCTCGGCCGCGACCGGGGGCGTCTTCGCCTACGAGCCCGCCACCGGCATCGACCACCGGGTGCCCGGCTGGCGGCTGACCTGGCGCTACTACCTCGGACGCTGTGTGGCCGAGGGGCGCATGAAGGCCCGCCTCGCCCGCCTGGGCCCGGGGTCGACCCTCGGTCCCGAGCGCTCCTTCGCGGTGCGCCTGCCGGTGGCGATCGTCCGCTACCTGCTCGCGCCGCCCGCCGGCGTCGGCCGATCGGCCGCGTTCGGGGTGGTGGCCGGCGGTCTGGCCGTCACGGTCGGCATGATGCTCGACGCTGTCGCGGTCCGAGGAGGACGTCGATGAGGATCCTGCTGCTGGCCCAGTTCTTCCCGCCGATCATCGGCGGCGAGGAGCGCCATGTCGCCAACCTGGCCCGCGAACTGGCCGCACGCGGGCACGAGGTCCATGTCGGCACCCTCGACATCGGGGCCGAGCCCGAGGCGCCCGACGGCGTCGTCGTCCACCGGCTCGCACACGTCGGCTCCCGCCTGCCCGGGCTCTACCCGACCGCCGACCGGCCGCTCGCCCTGCCGGTGCCCGATCCGCTGACGACCCGGGGGCTCACCGCGCTGCTGCGGGAGGTGCGGCCCGACGTCGTCCACGCCCACAACTGGATCGTGAACTCCTGGTTCGCCGTCCCCGGCTCCGGGCGGCTGCCGCTCGTGCTCTCGTTGCACGACTACGGCCACGTCTGCCCCACCAAGCGCCTCGTGCGCGACGGCGCGCTGTGCCCCGGCCCGGCGCCCCGCGCCTGCCTCTCCTGCGCCGGCGACCACTACGGCACCCCGCTGCGGGGCGCGGTGATGCAGGCGGCGGTGCGCGGTGGCCGCCCGCTGCGCGAGCGCCGCGTCGATCTGTTCGCGCCGGTCAGCCGCTTCGTGGCGCGCGCCAACGGCTTCGCCGAAGGCGACGTCCGCAGCGAGGTGGTGCCCAACTTCGTGCCCGACGCCCTGCTCGACCGCGCCCTCACCACGCCCCGCGACCCCGCCCTGCCGGCCGGCCCGTACCTCTTCTTCGCCGGCGACCTCAGCCACCAGAAGGGCGTCGACGTGCTGCTCGCCGCCTGGCGGCTGCTGCCGGCGGAGGGTCGCCCCGACCTCGTGCTCGTCGGGCGTCCCGAGGCCGACCTCGGCGAGGTGCCCCCCGGCGTCCACGTGCACCACCGCTGGCCCCACGACCGGGTCGTGAGCGGCTTCGTGCACGCCGAGGCGGCCGTGCTCCCCAGCACCTGGCCCGATCCCTGCCCGACCACCGTGCTCGAGGCGCTCGCCCTCGGGGCGCCCGTGGTGACCACCGATCGCGGGGGCATCGCCGACATGGTCGCCGACGGGCACAGCGGACTCGTCACGGCCGCCGGCGATCCGGCCTCCCTCGCCGACGCCCTCACCCGGGTGCTGACCGAGCCCGGGCTCGGCCAGCGGCTCGCGGCCGGCGGCCGGGACGCCGTCCGGCCCTACCTGGCCTCGTCGGTGGCCGCGCAGCTCGAGGGGATCTACACCCGGCTCGCGCGGTGACCTCGGTCCGCTGGAGGCTGTGACGTTGGTCCCGACCTCGCTCCATCGGTATCCCCAGAGCAGGTTGCGGGCCTAACCTCGAGGAGTCCCTCAGGTCGGTGAGACAGACGCCGATCGGGTGAAGGCCCGTCCCCCACGGGTCGCCCCCCGCGTCACTCCACCCCTCGGGAGTACCCCTTGTCGCGCCCCCCGCGGCCCTTCACGGCTGCCCGCACCCCTCGCACCCCCCGTGTCCCCGGGACCCTCGGCACGCTGCTCGCGACCGCCGCCCTGCTCGCGACCGGTCTCCTCGCCGCCCCGGCCCAGGCGGTCCCGGCGCCCACGCCCGACAGCGTCCGGTTCGCCGCCCGTGGCACCACTTACTACGTCGACCCGGCCGGCTCGGACGCCGCCTCCGGCACCTCGACGCGCACCGCGTGGGCGAGCCTGGCCCGGGTCTCGGCCGCCCGCCTGCGTCCCGGCGACCGGGTGCTGCTGCGCCGCGGCGCGGCCTGGACCGGCGCCCTGCGCATCGCCGTCTCCGGCACGGCGCTCACCCCGATCCGGATCGGTGCCTACGGCGTGGGTGCTGCGCCGCGTCTGAGCGGCGCCTGCGTGGAGATCGCCGGCGACCAGGTCGTGGTCGAGGACCTCGCCGTGATCTCCTGCGACTGGTGGGGCGTGCACGTGCTCGGCGACCACGTCACCGTGCGCGGCGTCCTCGCCTCCGGCAACGTCGCCGGCATCTCCGTCGATCGCGGCGCCGACGACGCGCGGGTGCTCAGCAACCGGCTGATCGACAACAACCGGCTGGCGCCCGGTACCGACGGCCCCGACGACGACTACGGCGCCAACGGCATCGAGGTGCTCGGCAGCCGCGCCGAGATCGCCGGCAACACCATCAGCGGATCGTGGGCGCCCTCGCCCGACTACGGTCGCGACGGCTCGGCCGTCGAGATCTACGAGGCCGTCGGCACCCGGGTGCACGACAACGTCGCCACCGACAACCTCACCTTCACCGAGCTGGGCTCCGCGCTGACCGCCGGCACCCGCTACGAGCGCAACGTGGTGCGCTCGAGCATCCCGGGGTCCTCCTTCCTCATCACCCGTGGTCCCGGCGACGCCTGGGGCCCGGTGTTCGGCACGGTGGCGGTGGGCAACGACGTCCTGCTCACCGGAGCGGGCTCGTTCCTGACCTGGTGCGGCGGCGAGTGCGGTGCCGACGTCCTGTCCATGGCGGACAATCGGCTCTCCCTCGGCTGATCGTCTCCTGCCAGGATGGGCCGCATGGTCTCCCCCCGTCACCCCGTCCAGGGCAAGGTCGTCGCGGTCACCGGAGCAGGTTCCGGCATCGGTCGGGCGTTGGCGATCGAGCTCGCGCGTCGTGGTGCGCAGGTCTCGGGGTGCGACGTCGACGCCGCGGGCCTGGCCGCGACCGCGGCGGAGGTGCCCGGCATGCACACGGCGCGGGTGGACATGTCCGACCGCGTCGCCGTCGAGGCCTACGCCCAGGAGGTCGTCGCCCACTTCGGTGTCGCCCACCAGATCTACAACAACGCCGGCATCGCGTTCACCGCCACGGTCGCCGAGAGCACGTGGGAGGACTACCGCCGCGTGCTGGCGGTCAACCTGGAGGGCGTCATCCACGGCACCCAGGCGTTCCTGCCGCACCTGCTCGACTCCGGCGACGGGCACGTCGTCAACATCTCCAGCCTCAACGGCTACTTCGCCCAGCCCGGCATGTCGCACTACGTCACCGCGAAGTTCGGGGTGCGCGGCTTCACCGAGACCCTGCACGCCGAGATGCTGCTCTCCGGCAGCCCGGTGCGCGTCAGCGTCGTGCACCCCGGCGGGGTCGCGACCTCGATCTCCGACAACGCCCTCGAGCTCGCGCGCGCCGCGGGCAAGGAGATCACCGAGGCGGCCCTCGCCCGCACCCGCACCTACCGCGAGAAGCTGCTCTCGATGGACCCCGCCCAGGCGGCGCGGATCATCGTCGGCGGCGTCGAGCGCGGCCGTCCGCGCATCAGGGTCGGCCGCGACGCCGTCGCCATCGACCTGCTGTGCCGCACGGCGCCGACGCTGGCGACGCGCGCGGCGGTCGCCTTCGAGCGGCAGCTCCTCGCGGGCGAGAAGCGCGCCGCACGACGCTGAGTCCTGTGGGCTCCTGCGCGGGCCCTCGCCGGTCCGTGCCGAGCCCGAGCCCGAGGCTCAGAACACGTGGTGGGAGAGCACCCACCCGACGCCCGCCCAGGCGCCGAGGCAGAAGGCCGTGGTGGAGCCGACGGCGAGGCCGGCGATGACGGTGGCGCGGGCGATGGGGTGTCGAGTGCGCCACCGACCTGAGCTGAGCGCGGGGGTGTGCGCCATCAGGAGGGACGGGGTGGGAGCCATATCAGGACAAACGGCCGCCCCGCGCCAAGGTGACGTGCTGTCAGTCGACTCGCTCGCGTGCGCTAGACCGGATCCGGAACATCCGATGAACGGTGCGGGGAGCCCGGGGAACGACACGGACGCCGCCCCATGAACGGGACGGCGTCCGGAGGGTCGCGCGGGGTTCCGGCTCAGATCATCGGGCGCATGTAGCCCGGCGCCTCGACGTCGATCATGGAGAGCGACGAGGCGTGGTAGACCAGCCCCGGCACGTGGATCGCGTGGGTCAGGCCCATGTGGACGTCGCGCCAGAACCGCTGCAGCGGGTGGTCCATGCGCATGCCGTTGCCGCCCGAGCGCGCCACGATCTCGTCGACCGCCCGCACCGCGCGCCACGCCGCGGCCACCTGGTTGCGCCGCGAGAGCGAGCGCTCGCCGAACTCGTACTCCTTGCCCGCGGCTACGGCGTCGTACATCTGGCTGACGCCGTCGAGCAGGGTCACCCGGGAGGCGTGGATCTCGGCGGCGGCGTCGGCGACGGCGTACATGACGTACGGGTCGTCCTTCACCTTGCGACCGGTGATCTGCACGCGGCCCTTCTGGTAGGCGAGGTGGTGGGCCAGGGCGCCCTCGGCCATGCCGATCACGGCCGAGGTGATGCCGAGCGGGAAGATCGCCGAGAACGGCATCTGGTAGGTCGGGTTCGTCAGGCCGCGGTCGCGCCACGCCGAGCCGTCGACCAGGCTGGTGTAGGTGATCGTGCGGTAGTCGGGGATGAACGCCTTCTCGACGATGATGTCCTTGCTGCCGGTGCCCTTGAGGCCCACGACGTCCCAGGAGTCCTCGACGATCGTGTAGTCGCTGCGCGGCAGCAGCACGTGGATCAGCTGCGGCGGGTCGAGCAGCGGGACGCCGTCCTTGTCGCCCATGAGGGCGCCGAGGAAGAGCCAGTCGCAGTGGTCGGTGCCCGAGGAGAACTGCCAGCGCCCGGAGAACTCGTAGCCGCCGTCGACCGGCTTGAGCACGCCCATCGGCGCGTACGGCGACCCGACCCAGACCTCGTGGTCCTCGCCCCAGATCTCCTCCTGCACGCGCGGGTCGGCGAAGGCCATCTCCCACGGGTGCACGCCGACGATGCCGCAGATCCAGCCCGTCGCGCCGTCCTGCGCGGCCACCGCCATGGTGGCCTCGGCCCACTCGCGCGGGTGCGACTCGTAGCCGCCGTAGGCCGCCGGCTGGAGCATCTTGATGACGCCGACGTCGCGCAGGATCTTGGCCGCCTGGTCGTCGAGGCGGCCGAGGGCCTCGTTGACCGGGCCGAGCGCGGCGATCTCCTCGGCGCGTTCGGCGATCTTGGCGAAGACGTCGCTGGCGTGAGGACTCACGGCGGTCCCCTCTCTCATCCGGATCGAAAACTAGAACTTGTTCTCATTGTGCCCGGTGAGGTCAAGTCTTGGCGAGACCCGGTCCAGTGCCGGTCCAGTGCCGGTCCAGTGCCGGTCCCGTGCGGGTCAGCTCGGGCGGACCCCGGTGCAGCGGAACAGGTCGTCCGAGCCGTTGGTGTCGCCCGGGTCGCCGCCGGCGATCAGGGTGGTGGCGCGCGAGGTGATGACGACCGTGCGCCCGTCGCTCGACACGCCGCCGACGTCGCCGGTGGCGACGGCCGGGCGACCGCGCGGCGTGCGGCTGAGCGGCACGAACGCGGTCGGGTAGGCGCCCCGGCCGAGGGTCGCCCGCCAGGGCACCGGCGTGCCGTCGGTGGCGCCGCGGGCCAGGGTCGTCGAGCCGCTCGTGACCAGCACGAAGCGCCCGTCGGGTGAGAGCTGCACGCCGTCGGCGGCCGCGTCGGCCGCACGGGACGCCGTCCTGCTCGCCCGGATGAGCCGCCCGGAGCGGGCGTCCCACACCACCGCCTGCTGGAGCCCGTCGTTCGCGCCGGTCTCGGCCCGGGCGTTCGTCAGGTAGGCAACCCGCCTCCCGTCCGCGCTGATGCTCGGGAAGCCCCGCTCGATGAGCCGCTTCTGGGTGCCGGTCGAGGACACCCGGGTGATCGCCCCGGTCCGCGCCGTCCACACCGCGATCGAGCGCCCGCCGGGGCGGGGCAGCAGGCCGGCGCCCGGGCTGCTCTCGCTGAGGAACGCGATCCGCCCGCCGTCGCGGCTGATGCTGGGGTGCCGGGACGGGCGGTCGTTCTGGGTGCCGTCGCGGAGCTTGGAGACGATCACCGTCGTCCCGGTCGCGAGATCGCGCCGGAACACGTCCGTCGTCCCGTTGGTGTCGCTGGTGCGGGAGACGACCGTGCTCGCGAGGGAGGCGTACGCCAGGAACCGGCCATCGCCGGAGAGCTCGGCGCTCTCGACGGCGCCGTCGGTGGGCCCGCCGGCCGCGTCGAACGTCTCCTGGGTCACGCTCATCGAGGCCCGGCGCCACACGAAGGCATCGGTGTACCCGTTGGTGTCGCCGGCGGCCAGATTGCTCGCGGCGGAGACGAACGCGACCCGGGAGCCGTCGTCGGAGACCGAGGGCGAGAAGCTGTCCCCGTTGGTGTCGCCGTAGACCCCGGCCGTCGAGATCATCGTCGTGCTGCCGTCGGCGGCGTCGTACAGGAAGACGTCGCGGTAGCCGTTGGTGTCACCCGGCACGAGGCCGTTCGCGTAGGAGCTGAACACGACGAAGCGGCCGTTCGGACTCACGTCGATGCTCGCGGGCCCCGCGTCGACGCCCTCCGCGGGCGCCGTGCCGTCGGGGAGACGGGAGATGCGGGTGCAGGTCTGCACCGGAGCGGCGGCAGCGGCGACGAGGGTGGGCGCGGGGGCGGACGACGCCGCGCCGACCGTTCCCAGCGCGGGCAGCGTGGCGAGGACGAGCGGGACGACGGCGAACGCGGCGCGAGGGAGGGTCACCCGCTCAGTCTCGGAGCGGATCCCCCGCGCGCAGGGGCGGTCGGGGTCTCAGGCCGGTCTCAACCGCGTGCCGCGGCCCGCCGCGCCAGCAGGCCCGCGGCGAACCGGGAGCCCAGCAGGAACACGCCGAGCACGATCGAGGCGACCACGATGAAGGAGAACGCGGTGCCTTCGCCGACCAGCTGTCGCACCACCATGCCGCCGGCCACCGTGGCCACCCACACGACCGGTCCGCCGGTGCGCCCGAGCGGATCGAGGGACGCCGCGCGGGCGATCGTCCACCCCAGCGCCAGTCCGATGAGGAACGGCCCGGCGGTCTCGGCGACGCCGAGCACCGTGAGGCCCTCCTCGTGGCTCGAGCGGCCGATCGCCGCGAACACGATCACGAGGACGGCGTCGAGGGCCAGCGCCGTGGTCAGGGAGCGGTGCGGAGCGGTCGTGCTCATGCCGTCATCCTCCCCGACGCACCGAAGCGGTCAGGACGCCGCCCGCTCGCCGGAGGCGATCGCCTGGCGCACGGCGGAGTCCAGCCCGGTGGTGAAGGCCGGATCGCCGTCCCCGTAGACGGCCACCACGTGCCGCAGGATCGGGAAGGAGTTCGAGCCCTGCGCCTGGGTGTAGATCGGTTCGACGTAGAGCATCTGGCCCTGCAGCGGCACCGCGACGAGCTGGCCGAGCACGACCTTGGAGTTGCCGCCGCGTTGCAGGGTCAGCGCCTCGGAGATCCGCGTGGTCGACTCGATGTCGTTCTGCACCTGGGCCGGCGAGCCGACGCCGGCGCCGGAGGGGAAGCGCAGCAGCGTGAGGTGCCCGTAGTCGGCACCGGGCGTGGAGTCGACGCTGAGGAACCCGGCGAGGTCGTGGTGGTTGAGCGTCACCAGCGGTGTGCTCAGCGAGAACCTCGCCTTCGAGGTGCCGTCGGCCGAGAGCGTCTGGTAGACCGACGGGTCGCTCGGCGTCCGGGCGGGCGGGGTGTAGGTGGTCGAGGAGTTGAGCTGCTGGGTGGCGGCGACCGTCGGGTCGGTCGGCACCGACCAGAAGTCGTTGCCGCTGTAGAAGTCGGCCGCGTCGGTGACGTGGTACTTCGTCAGCAGCTGCCGCTGGACGTCGAAGAGGTCCTGCGGGTAGCGCAGGTGCGGCAGGAGCGCGGCCGGGATGGCGCTCTCGGGCTCGATGAGCCCGGGGTCGATCGACGTCCAGGCGGTCAAGAGCGGGTCGGGGTGCGCTGCCTGGTCCCACGCGTAGAGGTGCACCTCGCCGGTGTAGGCGTCGACCGTGGCCTTCACCGAGTCGCGCATGTAGTTGACCGCGCCGTGCGGCTGCGCCACCGAGGCGCCCTGGGCGGTCAGCGTGCTGGTGGTGGCCTGGTGCAGGTCGACCTGCTGGGCGTCGGGGTAGGTGCTGGCGGTCGTGTAGCCGTCGACGACCCACTCGATGTCGCCGTCGACGACCACCGGGTACACGTCGCCGTCGAGGGTCAGCCACGGCGCGAGCGCCGCCACGCGGGCCCGCGGGTCGCGCACCGTCAGGATGCGCGAGTCGGTGTTGATGCCCGAGGAGAGCAGGATCTGCGGGCTGCGCAACGTGGTGGCGTAGAGCAGCCGGTGCCACCACGAGCCGACCGGGACGCCGCCGCCGCCGGTGTAGGTCGTGTGCGTCGCGGCGGCATCCGTCCCGGCGCCCGCGGGGTGGTCGAACTCGACCGGTGCGGCACCCTGCGGCTGACCCACGATCGAGTAGGACGGCGAGTTCTGGCCGAAGTAGACCCGCGGCTGGGTCACCGGGATCTGCTGCTCGGGCGGGAGGCCGCCGTCGAGGAAGGTCGGGACGCCGGTGGTGGGGTCGATGCTGTCGGTGGGAGCGGCCACCACGCCGTAACCGTGGGTGTAGACGAGGTGCTGGGTCGCCCAGGTGCTGCGCGAGACGTTGCCGGCGTGCAGTTCGCGGACGCCGATCGCGACATCGCGCGTGCGTCCGCCGAGCGGGTAGCGGTCGACGTCGAGGGTGTTCTTGAAGCCGTAGTAGGCCTGGAGCTGCTGCTTGACGTCGAAGGTCGGCGTCAGCCGGTTGGGGTCGAGGGCGCGCAGCTGGGTGTCGTCGAGCGCCTGGCGGGTGAGCGCGGCCAGGGAGGGCCGGGCCGCGGCGTCCGTCGCACCGGCCTCCTGCACCGTGACGTCGCCGATGCCGAACGCGGCGGCCGTGGCCTGCTGGTTGCGGCGGATCTGCGGCAGGTCGAGGGTGGCGGCGCTCGGCTGCTCCTTCAGGTGCTGGACGAGCGCGGGCCAGGCGGTGGCGAACAGCAGGGAGGCCACCACCGTCAGCGCGACCGCGCCGGCGAGCAGCCGGCCGCGGCGCAGCACGACGTTCGCCGCGAGCGCGAGCGCCACGAGCACGACGACGACGATGAGGCCGATCCGACCGGGCCCGACGGCGTGGGTGTCGGTGTAGCCCGCACCCGTGACCGGGCCGCGGTTGGAGGTGGTCAGGGCCATCCGGTCGAGCCAGTACGACCCCGCGTGCACGAGCAGCCACGCCGCGAGCAGCGCGGAGGTCTGCGCGATGAGGGGGCGGGTCACGCGTCGTCCGGGCCCGCGCAGCCGCAGGCTGCCGTGCACCAGCGCGGCCACGATCGTCGCCACGATCGCCCAGGTGAGCATCGAGGAGAGCAGGCCCACGACGGTGCGGTGCCAGGGGTAGATCTCCACGTAGTAGGAGAGGTCGCGGTGGTAGGTCGGGTCCGTCGTCCCCCACGGCACGGCGTGGCGCCACAGCAGGTACTGCTGCCACGAGCCGGACGCCGCGGTGCCCAGGCGATAGGCCGGCACGAGCGTGAAGACCGCGAGCACGAGGCGGCGGGCGGCCACCGGGTGCGCCTCGACCCAGGCCCGCCACCCGCGCGCCTGCTCGTCCTCCTCGCGGGGCCACGGCGCCGGCGCCGTGCGGTTGACCAGGACGACGGCGAGCGCGCCCAGGCCGCCCGCGAGGAGGGCGGTCACGATGCCCAGCAGCAGCTCGGCACGCAGTCGCGTCGCGTAGACGGCGCCGTCGCCGAGGGAGTCGAACCACAGGCGGTTCGTCTCGACCCGCGCCAGCGCCGAGACCGCGACCGCCACCAGCCCGATCGCGACGACGCTCAGCAGCGCCCGGCGTCCCCATCGCCGCAGGCGGCGCAGTCCGGAGGTGAAGGGATCGAGCGGGTCGCTCGCAGCGACGGTGTCGGCCGGAGCGACCGGAGCCTGGGATGCCACGACCGGCCAGGCTAGGGGCGCCGACTGAGCGTTCTCTGGTCGCGACCTGAAGGGCGGCTGAGCCCCTGGTGGGCCCCGGTTGGGCCCCCGACGGAGCCCGGTGTGTCAGGCTGGCGGCCGGTGAGAGGGGTGGTCGATGGCCCGCAGGACGCACGAGTGGCCCGACGAGCTGCGCGGCTCGGTGCTGCGCCCGCTGTGGCTCGACACCCCCGACCGGCCCGACCCGCGACCGACGCTCACCGACGCCGGTCGCGAGGAGGTCGACCTGGTCGTGGTCGGTGGCGGGTTCACCGGGCTGTGGACGGCGTTGCGGGCGGTCGAACGGCGTCCCGGCACCCGCGTCGTCCTGCTCGAGCGCGACCGCATCGCCGAGCACGCCACCGGCCGCAACGGCGGGTTCTGCGAGGCGAGCCTCACCCACGGCGAGGGCAACGGCCGGGCGCGCTGGCCCGAGGAGTACGACCAGCTCGAACGCCTCGGCCTGCGCAACCTCGACGAGATCGAGCAGACCGTGGCCCGCTACGACATCGACTGCGGCTGGGCGCGCGGCGGTCAGCTGAGCGTCGCCACCCGCCCGCACGAGGTCGCGGCCCTCGAACCCGACGTGCCCGGCTTCCTCGACGCCGCGGCCGTGCGGGCGCTCGTCGACTCCCCGACCTACCTGGCCGGCCGGCTCGCGGCCGAGGAGTGCGCGGTCATCGATCCGGCGCGGCTCGCCTGGGGCCTGGCCCGGGTCGCGGAGGAGCACGGCGTCCGGATCGCCGAGCACACACCGGTGACCGGGCTGCGCCGGTCGTGGCCCGGCCGCGGTGTCGAGGTGGCCACGCCGCTGTGCGATCTCCGGGCGCGGCAGGTCGTGCTGGCCACCAACGTCTTCCCCGGGCCCCTGCGCCGCACCCGTTGGGACGTCGTCCCGGTCTACGACTACGTGCTCGCCACCGAGCCGCTGACGCGGGCGCAGCTGTCCTCGCTGCGCTGGGACCCCGCGATCGGGGTGGCCGACTCCGGCAACCGCTTCCACTACTACCGCATCACGCCCGACCATCGGATCCTCTGGGGCGGCTACGACGCGATCTACCACTACGGCCGCTCGATCAGCGCCGCCCACGACGATCGGGCCGCCACCTTCGCCGTCCTGGCCCGCAACTTCGCCGACACCTTCCCGCAGCTGCGCGGGGTGCGGTTCACCCACCGCTGGTCGGGTGTCATCGACACCTCGACCCGCTTCTGCGCCTCCTACGGCACCGCCATGGGCGGCCGGGTCGCCCACGCCCTGGGGTTCACCGGCCTCGGCGTCGGCGCCTCCCGCTTCGCGGCCGACGTGATGCTCGACCTCCTGGAGGGCGAGCCCACCGAGCGCACCTCGTTGCGCATGGTCCGCGAGCGCGCCCTGCCGTTCCCGCCCGAGCCGTTGACCTGGATCGGGGTGCAGGCCACGCGCTGGTCGCTCGCCCGCGAGGACGCCACCGGTCGCCGCAACCGCTGGCTGCGCAGCCTGGACGCCCTCGGCCTGGGCTTCGACTCCTGAGCTGTCGGATCCAGGCTCAGCGCGGCAGCGGACGCCGGGCCCGCAACGCGATGGTGGCGGCCTGGGTGCGGTTCGCGGCGCCGAGGTGGCGCAGCAGGCCGGTCATCCGGTTGCGCACGGTCTTCTCCGAGATGCCCAGGCGCTCGGCGATCTCCTTGTTCCGCAGGCCCTCGGCGATGGCCGCGAGCAGGCGCTGGTCCTGCTCGGTGAGGCCGGCGATGAGGTCGTCGACGCTGGGTTCGGCGGGGGTCGTGGCCAAGGTCATCACGTGCTCGGACACCGCGGGGTCGATGATGCGGGTGCCCTCGGCGACGGTCAGCACCGACTTGGCGATCGAGCGCGCGGACGCCGTCTTCAGCAGGTAGCCGGTGACGCCGGCCCGCAGCGCGGCCCGCAGGCTCTCCGCGTCGTCGCTGGAGGTCAGCGCCAGGACGCGGGTCGTGCCGGCGTCGACGACCTCGCGGCACAGGTCGAAGCCCGACCCGTCGGGCAGGACGCCGTCGATGATGGCGACGTCGGGCAGCTCGGCGCCGATGACGGCGCGACCGGAGGCGACGGAGTCGGCCTGTCCGACCACCACGATGTCGGGGAGGGTCGACATCAGCTCGATCAGTCCGCGCCGCGTGACCTCGTGGTCGTCGACGATCACCACCCGCACGGTCGACGCGGCGGTGGCTGGGTTCGCCATCAGGGCTCCGTTCGGGAAGGGGGTTTCGGGTGCAGCGGCAGTGCTGGTGGCGGGATCAGGATCGGGACCCCCCGCCCGGTTGGCACGCCGACGCGCCGCCCGACGGCGAGGAGGGTCCATCCGTCCCGGCCATGAGAGAACGAATCGCCCCCGCGGAGGTCACCCGTTTGGTTGAATGATCCCCGTCGCATTCATCGCACGACCGGGGGGAGGCCGATGAGCGCGGACATCAGCCGGACGACTCCGGCCTCTTTCAGTGAACATCCGTCCACTGCGACGGTCGACCTGCGGGCCGCCATCGTGCGCCGACGCCGTCGACGGCTGGTGCGCCAGCTGTCCGTCGGTGGCGCGGTCTACTTCGGCGCCCTCGTGTTCGGCCGCCTCGCCCTGCCCCTCGGCGGCGACGCCGGGCCCCTGTGGGCCGGCTACGGCATCGCGCTGGGCTGGATGTGGGCGCGTCGCGGGCCCGCCGCCTCCCAGCGCCTCGCCGTCATCGCCGGCTGCACGCTCCTCTTCGGGTGTCTCTCCGAGGGCGGGCTCCCCACGGCGGTGACCTACACCGCCGTGCTGGTGGTCAGCCTCGCGACCTCGACCGCGATCCTGGCCCGGGCCGGGCACATCCGGGCGCTCGGCATCAGCCGCTCCGAGCCCGGCTCCGAGTGCGTCACCCCGCTGCTGGCGATCCCGGTGGGCGTGGGCCTCGGCGTCCTCGTGGGCTGGGCGCTGAGCCGGGTCACCGGCGCCTGGTACCCCGACGACGCCACCGGCCTGCTGCAGCTCGGGCTGCGCGACGTCACCGCGATGCTGGTCGTCGGCGTCCCCCTCATGCTCTTCGAGCGCGGGGTGCTCACCTTCAGCGTCCCCCGACCCGTCGGCCCGCCCAGCCTGCTCACCGGCATGGCCGGCACGACCGAGCGCGTCGCCTTCGGCCTGGCCTCCCTCGGTGCCGTGGCGATGCTCGTCTGGGTCGAGCAGCCGCTGCTGACGCTCGTGCTCATCCTGCCGGTGTGGGCCGGGCTCCGGTTCAGCAGTGCGGGAGCGGTCCTGTGCTCGGTGGCCGTCGGTCTGACCGTCACCGCGGCGGCCGTGCAGGAGGTGGGCATGTTCGCGCTCGTGCCCTCCGAGACCTCCCGGATGGTGATCGCCCAGGCGACGATCGTGGTCGCCGTCGCGTTCGGTCTCGTGCTCGGGCTGCGCCAGCAGGAGGCCCGTACCCTCGCGATCGCCCAGGACCTCGCGCACCGCCGGGCCCGCGCCAGCGAGGCCAACCTGCGGGCGATGCTGCGGCGTCTCGACGACGGCGTCGTCATCGCCGACCTCGACGGTCGCATCCGCACCGTCAACCCGCGGGCCTGCGAGATCGCCGGGCGCACCGAATGCCAGCTGCTCGGCCGGCTGCTCACCGACGTCTGGCTCGACGGCACCCCGCCGCGCCCGGCCGAGCAGCACTCCGTCGAGCTGCGCTCGCGCATCAGCCGGCTCATCGACCGCGGCCGCACCCAGAGCGTCGAGACGGCCCTCGAACGCGCCGACGGGCGCGTCGTCACGACGATGAGCCACTTCGTGCCGCTGACGGGCGACGACCCCTCGCACGCGCTCGCCGTCGTCTTCACCGACGTCACCGAGCAGCGCCGCTACGAGCACCGGCTCGTCACCTTCGCGCGGTCGGTGGCCCACGACATCAAGGGGTCGATCGGCGCGGTCGGCCGGTGGTTCGAGATCCTCGACATGACCCTCGAGACCTACGACCTCACCCCCGAGCGCCAGGCCCGACTCCGGTCGCTGACCGATCAGGGCACGATCGCGACCCGGGAGCTCGGCGACCTGCTCAACGGTCTGCTCGCCACGGCCACCGAGCGGGCACCCGACACCGACGTGGTCGACCTCGCCGGGTGCATCCGGCGCCAGGCCTGGCTGCTCGGACTCGCCGACGCCGTCGAGATCGCCGACCTGCCCCCGATCCTCGGGCGGGCCGCCGAGCTCGAGCAGCTCATGGCCAACCTGCTGGCGAACTCCGCGCGCTACACCCGCGCCGGGGAGCGACCGCGCATCCGCATCACCGGCGAGCGAGTCGACCCCGCCGGACTCGGGCGGGTCGTGGTGACCGTGCGCGACCACGGCATCGGCATCCCCGAGGACGAGCTCGAGGGCGTGTTCGCCCCCGCGCGGCGCGGCTCCAACGCCGCCGTGGAGGGCCACGGCCTGGGCCTGGCGATCTGCGCCGACATCGCGCGGGGACACGGCGGCGACATCCGCGCCGTCCTCCCGCCCGACGGCGGGCCGGGCGTGTGCATGGAGGTCGTCCTCCCCGCCGCCGTCGACCGCGTCTGAGCCGAACAGTTCCCACCGGACGCCCACCCGGACGCCCACCCGGACGCGAGGCCTCCCACGTCGTCCTCGTCACGCGGTGGTTCGGATGCGTCGGTTCGGGGAAGGAGGTCGCCATGAGCAGCTCCGCCCGCCCGCACCTCTCGGTGGTGCCGTCGTCCCGCCCGGTCCGGATCGTGCTGATCGATCCCTTCGAGCTCGCCGTCCTCGGCCTGCGATCGGTGCTGGCGCCGTTCGCCGGTCGCGTCGAGCTGCTCGCCGTCGAGCAGGCGGTCGCCGATCCACGCACCGTCGACCTCGTGCTCTACGAGCCGGTGCAGCAGACGGCGGCCACCCAGGGCCTCCTGCGCCACCTGATCACCGTCGGCGGGTGCCGGGCCGCGGTCTACTCCTGGCGCGATCGCGCCGAGGGCGAGTCGACCGGCTCCTTCGTGGCCCACCTCAGCAAGGCGCTGGCGGCCGACGAGCTGGTGGCGGCCGTCGAGACCCTCCACGCCGGCGGCAGCGCCGTGTCGGTGCGGCCGGCCGTCGACCGCGGCCCGCTGCGCGCCGTCCGCGCGCACTGCCCGTCGACCACGTTGACCGCGCGCGAGGCCGAGGTGCTCTTCCTGGTCACCCAGGGCCTGACCAACAACGAGATCAGCGGCCGCCTCTGCCTGAGCATCAACTCGGTCAAGACCTACATCCGCACCGCCTACCGGGCGATCGAGGTGACCCGTCGCTCCCAGGCGGTCGCCTGGGGCATGCAGCACGGTCTCGCCCCGCTCGCCGGCGACCCGGTGCTGAGCGCCTGAGCGCACGATGTCGACACCAGGAGCCGGGATGGACGCCACCACCGATCGCCGCAGCGCCAGTGTGCGGCTGCCCTCCGACGCCGCCTCGGTGCGTCGGGCCCGCGAGCACGTGGCCACGTTCTGCGACGGTCACGCGATCGGAGCCGAGGTGCGCGACGTCGTCCGGCTGCTGGTGAGCGAGCTGGCCACGAACGCGATCACCCATGCGCAGGGCGAGGTGACGGTCACGGTCCGCATCGAGGCCGACCGACTCACCGTCGAGGTGGCCGACGGGTCGACCCGTCAGCCGCGGCCGCGGGAGGAGGCGCTGCCGGCCGACCCCGGCGACTGGACCGCGCTCGACGAGCACGGCCGCGGCCTCCAGCTCGTGCAGGCCCTGGCCGACACCTGGGGGGTCGAGACCGACCACGCGGGCAAGCGGGTGCACTTCTCGGTGAACCCCGCCGGCGTCGCCTACGACGAACACCTGCGGTCGCCTGCGTGAACTCCTCGTTCTGACCCTCGCGCACGGCCGGGGGCGGCCGCATCCTGACCGACATGCCGCTGCTCGCTCTCGATCGCCCCACCGTGACGGTGGTGCGGGTCGGTCCCTCCGACTGGCCCTCCGGTGTCCGCGTCGTGTGCGCCGCCCAGGCGGCGACCGGGGTGCCTCCGACGTCGGTCGAGGCGTTGATCGAGCGCACGCGCATCCGTCAGGAAGCGGCGCTCGGGGTGTGGCATGCGGTCGTCACCGACCCCCGCACCGGTCGCGACGAGGTGGTCGGCCACGCCCTGTGCGTGCCGATGGAGCCCGACCACCCCGCGTGGAGCGAGGTCGACGACCCGGCCGTGGTGCGCGCCCGGACGGCGGGGTCGGCCGTCCTGCTCGGAGCCCTGGCGGTCGATCCCGCCTGGGTCGGTCGGGGCGTCGCGGGTCGTCTGGTGCGCGCCCGTCTCGAGCATCTGCGGCGCCGCGACCTGCTGCCCTGCGCGTCCGTGTGGGACGCCGCCCCGGGGTCGCTCGCGCTGGCCCACCGGCACGGCCGGCCGGTGGGCCGCCACCCCTCGCAGCCGCAGCAGCTCTTCGTCTACGACCGCTGATCGGCGTCCTGCGCCCCGCGCTCAGCCCAGCGGGATCCAGCGGGTGCCGTTCCACTGCCAGCGCCCGTCGGGGCTCACGGTGCCCACGGCTTGCGGGTTCGGGAGCTCGGGCTGGGAGCCGGTCTGCGAGGTGACGGTGCCTTGGGCTGCCACCACGACGTCGGGGTTCGGCTGCTTGACCGGCCGGGGCTTCTGGGCCTTGCGGCGCTCGTCGACCCGCTGCTTGGCGGCCTGCACCAGGGTGGGGTCGAGCGCGTCGAGGGCGGTCAGGCCCTGCATGCGCCGCATCGTCTGCTCGTAGCCGTCGGTCGAACCGTCGAAGAAGACCACGTTGCCGACGCCGTCCTTCGCGACGTCGCGCAGGGTCTCGGTCCACATCTGGAACGACAGGACGCCGGGGTCGACGCCCTGGGCGGCCAGCTCGTCGGCGGCCTCGGCGAAGCCGGCGGCCAGCGCGCGCCGGAAGGACGCGAGGCCCTCACCGCGCAGCCGGGCGGCCTCGGCCTCGTTCTCGGCGGCGATCTTGATCGCGGCGCCCTCGGCCTCGGCCTCCTTGGTGCGGCGGATCAGCAGCGCCTGGCCCTCGAACTCCGCAGCGGTCTGGGCGTTCTTCGCCGCGACCACACGCGACATCGACGCCATGACCTCGCCGTCGAAGGCGATGTCGTTGACCGTGAGATCGATCAGCGTGTACCCCCACGAGGCCAGCTGCTCGTCGAGGGACTCCTTGGCGTGCGCCACGATCGTGCCACGCAGACCGAGCACGTCGGCCTGGAGCTTGGTGGCCACGAACTCCCGCACCGAGGCCTCCACGGCGCTGGTGAGCGCGGTGCCGAACGCGCGGGCGTCGATGAAGGCGAACGCCACCCGCTTGATCGTCTCGGCGTCGTGGTCGGAGACGGTGTAGATGATCGTGGCGGTGAAGTGCACGCTCGCCTGGTCGCGGGTGATGGCCGCGAACTGGAGCTGTGCGGTCTGGTTCTGCACCGGCACCTTGGAGTGCACCTTCTCCAGCAGCGGGATCACGAAGTTGAGGCCCGGGTCGAGCACCCGGCGGTACTTCCCGAACATCGTGACGACGCCGACGTGGGCCTGGTCGATCGTGCGCACCGACAGCAGGGCCAGCAGGACGACGACGCCGAGGGCGATGAGCGATGGGATCATGCGGACTCCGGGTTCCGAGAAGCGGGTGGGGGCACCAGCATGTCGCTTCCGTGGTCGCCCCGCCAGCACGATGCCGGGCGGCCGGGCTGAGCCGGCTCAGCCGTGGCGGCGCAGGAAGTCGCCGACCTGGGCGACGGCGCGGGTGGCGGGCTCGAGCATGCCCGCCTGGAGGTGCACCACGTGCCACACGTCGTCGAGCAGGCGGTAGGTGACCGGGGCCCCGGCCGCCTCGAGGCGCTCGACGAGCCGTTCGACGTCCGCGCGGAGGATCTCGTGCTCGGCGGCCTGCACCAGCGTCGGCGGGAGCGCACCGAGGGCCGCGGCGTCGGCGAGCAGCGGCGAGACCGCGGGGGAGTCGACGGCGTCGCCGGCGTACGCGCGGGCGCACCAGGCCAGCCAGTCGCGGGTGAGCAGCGGGTCGTCGTCGCTGTCGCGGACGCCGTCGAGGGAGAGGTCGACCCACGGACTGATCAGCCCGAGGGCGCCGGGGGCCGGCAGCCCCTCCTCGGCCAGGCGGAGTGCGAGGGCGAGCGCGAGGCCGCCGCCGGCGGAGTCGCCGGCCACGGTGAGGGACGACGGGTTCGCACCCAGCAGCTCGCGGTAGGCGGCGACGGCGTCGTCGAGGGCCGCGGGGTGCGGGTGCTCGGGGGCCAGGCGGTAGTCGAGGGCGTACACCGTGGCGCCGGAGGTCGCGGCGAGGTGAGCCGCCAGCGCGCGGTGGGTGCGGGGCGAGGCGACGGTGTAGCCGCCGCCGTGCAGGTAGAGGACCACGCGGTCGGCGGCGACGCCGGGCATCGTGACCACCTCGCAGGGCCGCCCGCCGAGGGTGGTGGTCGCGATGTGGGCCTCGCGCGGCGCCAGCACGGTGACGGCGACCCCGCCGAGCAGGCGGCGCTGGACGCCGACCGGCACCCGCGGGGTCAGCACGGGTCGCAGCGTGCGCCGCACGATGAGCCGGGCCAGGGGAACGGGGATCTGCGGCGCCATGGGCGCAGCGTAGGCCTACTCGTAGACCTGCTCGGGCGGATCGATCGGGGTGACCTCGCCGGCGTCGAGGACGGCGGCCGAGGTGCGGGTGGTGCCGGTGCCCTTCTCCCAGGTGCCGGTGACGGCGACCCAGGTGTTGCGGGGCGGCGCGTCGGCCTCGCCGACCCGGACCCGGACGGGCCGGGCGTCGGCGGCGCAACAGGCGATCACCAGCCGCGTGACGTACCAGTTGCCGTCGGGGTCGGTGCTGACGAAACCGGTCAGGCGCACGTCGCGGCCGGCCAGGGTGGCGCCCTCGTCGGTCTGGGCGCGCCACAGGAACTCCTCCAGCGCCAGGTCGCTGGTGACGTCGTCGGGCAGAGCGGCGAAGACGGTCGTCGGTGCCGGCGGCGGTGCGTCGCTCGCCCGCCGCTCGGCGAGGTAGGCGCCGAGTGCGGGCGGGCTGACCACGAAGGCCACCAGGCCGGGCAGCAGGAGCAGCCAGGCGCTGCGCGGTGCCCGGTGCCCGTGGTCGTCCTCCTCGCCCGGGTGCGCGTGGTCGCCGTGGTCGCTGTGGTCGCCGTTCTCCCCGCCCACCCCGAGGGCGGCCGGGAGGGCCAGGACGACGAGGCCGATGCCGGTGACGAGCAGGGGCCAGCGCATCCAGGTGGTCACGAAGCGCTCGTACTCGCCGGTGAGCGAGAGCCGGGTGAGGAGGGCGCCGAGGAAGGCGAGCACGAGGCCCTGGGTGCGGCGGGTCACAGCAGCCACCACCCGGTGAGGACGGCGCTGCCGATCGCGGTGATGACCACGACCGGCACGAACCGGACGGCGAACGCCCGCCCGAACTGGCCGGCCTCCATCGAGGCCAGCTTGATGTCCATCGCCGGGCCGACGACGAGGAAGACGAGCTTCGCGGTGTCGGAGAAGGCGGTGAGGCTGGCGGCGACGAAGGCGTCGGACTCCGAGCAGAGCGCGACGATGAAGGCGAAGACGGCGAGGGTGAGGATGCCGAGCACCGCCTGACCGGCGACGGTGTCGACGATGTGGGTCGGCACGAAGGTGTTGACGCCCGCGGCCAGCATCGCGCCGAGCACGAGGAACCCGCCGGCGTGGATGAAGTCGTGGCGCACCGCGGTGGCGTAGCCGCGCCACCCGGTGCCGTGCTCGGCGGCGAGGGTGGGCAGGCGCAGCGGGAGCCGCTCGCCGCGCCAGAGGCAGAACCAGCCGACGAGGACGGCGGTGGCCATCGAGGCGGAGAAGCGCGCGAGCACCATCTCCGGCTGCCCGGGGAAGGCGACCGCGGTCGAGACCAGCACGGCCGGGTTGACCGCGGGCGCCGCCAGCAGGAACGTCAGCGCGACCGCCGGTGCCACGCCGCGCCGGATGAGGCTGGAGGCCACCGGCACGGCCGCGCACTCGCAGCCGGGCAGGCCGATGCCGGCGATGCCGGCCGCCGGCACCGCCAGCACGTTCCTCGTCGGGACGACGCGGGCGAGCAGCCGGTCGGAGAGGACCGTGGCGATGAAGGCCGAGAGCAGCACGCCTCCGAGCAGGAACGGCGTCGACTGCACGACGACCGCCACGAAGACCGTGCACCAGGTGGCCAGTCGCTCGGAGTCGAAGAGCGGGGAGATCCAGCTCTGCCCGAGCAGGATGAGCAGGATCGCGGCGGCGACCAGTTCGGGTTGACCCAGCCACCGTTCGCGGCTGCGGGGTCGCTGGGGACCCGGTGGCGAGTCGGCGGGGGCGGCGGTGGTCATGAGGACTCCCGAGATCGAGGGACGATCGATGCTAGGTCGTCCCCCGCCGATCCGCCCGGCTTCTCCCCAGAGGTCGGCCGGTGGTTCCTCACTCCCCGGCGACGCGGCGCTTGAGCTCGGCCCCGGGGCGGAAGGCGGGGACGGTGGTGGCCGGCACCTCGATCGCCTCGCCGGTGCGGGGGTTGCGGCCGGTGCGGGCCGGGCGCGCCCGCGGCTCGAAGACGCCGAAGCCGGGCAGGGTGACCTTGTCGCCGGCCGCGAGCGCCGCGGCGATGGCCTCGAGCACGGCGCCGACGGCGTCCGAGCTGGCGCTGCCGAGACCGGTGCGGGCGGCGACCTGGTCGACGAGCTGGGTGCGGTTCACGTGGTTCCTCCATGGGTGGGGCCGGCACCGGATCTCGGTGTGGGCATGAGAATCATTATCAGATATAGTCCCGGCATGCCTGCTTCCCGCTCCGGTTCGCCCCGCAGCGCCTCCGCCCGTCGCGCCGCCGCCCGTCCCCGCCGCAACCTGCTCCACGCCGCCGGCCGCGAGACCGCGACCTACCGCGACGTCGACCTCCTGCGCACCTTCATCTCCGACCGCGGCAAGATCCGCTCGCGCCGTCTCACCGGGCTCACTCCCCAGCAGCAGCGCCAGGTCACCCGCGCCATCAAGACCGCCCGCGAGATGGCGCTCCTGCCCTACGCGGCGCGCCGCTAGTCGCGCCTCCCTGAGCCCGGAAGGGCGGGCCCCTCTCTCCGCCGGGGCCCGCCCTTCCGTCGTCTCCGGGGCGATCGAGGAGCCGACGTCAGGCGCGGCCGCGCAGCATCAGGTTCCAGTACATCGTCGGCAGCATCCGACGCTTGAAGAGCCCGAGGTCGCGTCGCTCCCGCATGGTGTCGACGAACGGGATCGTCGGGTGCGGCTCGAGGGAGTAGTCGAACTCGGCGAGCAGCAGGCGGTCGCGTCCCGTCGTCAGGGGGCACGACGCGTAGCCGTCGTAGGCGGCCACCAGGGGACGGTCGGCCAGGGACGACACGATGTTGGCGACCGCCACCGGCGCCTGCTTGCGGACGGCGGCGCCGGTCTTCGAGTTCGGCGTCGAGCCGGCATCGCCGAGCGCGAAGATCTCGGGATGGCGCACGTGCTGCAGCGTGTGCTTGTCGACATCGACGTAGCCGGTCGCCGTGCCGGGCACGCCGAGGCCGGTGGCCTTGAGCCAGTCCGGGGCCGACTGCGGGGGCACGGTGTGCAGGACGTCGTAGGCGAGCGCCTCCTTGGTGCCGGCGTCGTGATCGGCCACGATCACCTCTCGCGAATCGGGGTCGATCTCCACCGCCTCGCTGGAGAACCGCACCTCGATGCCGTACTCGGCCACGACCCGCTCGAGTTCGCGGGCGAAGACCGGCACGCCGAACATCCCCGGCGTCGGGAGCACCATCACGACGCGGATGTCCTGCAGGACGCCCTGGCGGCGCCACCAGTCGGCGGCCAGGTAGGCGATCTTCTGGGGGGCGCCCGCGCACTTGATCGGCCCGGCCGGCATGGTGAAGACGGCGGTACCGCTGCGGAGGTCCCGCAGGGCCGACCAGGTGCCCGCGGCGAGCGCGGCGCTGTAGTTGCTCGACGCGAAGGGTGTCGCCACTGCTTCGCTCATGCCGGGGATCTGGTGCCAGTCGAGTTGGATCCCGGGCGCGAGGACCAGGCGGTCGTACCCGACCTCGCCCTGTGACGTCGTCACGGTGCGGTTCGCGGCGTCCACGCCCTCGGCGGCGGCGCGGATCCAGGTGACGCCGCGCGGGATCAGTCCGGCCATCGGTCGGGCGCTGGCCGCGAGCGGCGCGAGGCCGCCGCCGACCAGGGTCCACAGCGGTTGGTAGTGGTGCGTCGTCGCCGGATCGATGATCGCGACGTCCTGCTCGCCGGCGCGTCGCAGGCGGGCGGCGACGGTGAGTCCGGCGGTGCCGGCGCCGACCACGACGATCCGGTGATGGGTGCGGGCGGGCTGGGTCATGGGGTCCTCCGTGGGCTGGGTCCGTGGGCTGGGTCCGTGGCTGGGTCCGGGTCGTCGCAACCGGTGTGGCGCAGCTCTCGTCGGACGCGGGATTGACGCGGTATCCGGATGTACGTACATTCGAACCATGCAACCCCAGGGGGGGTTGCGTCAAGCACCAGCAGGGAGGAGGTCGACGATGAGCATCAACCGCCGCAGCCCGATGCCGCTGTGGGCCCAGGTCCGCGACGACATCTCCCGGCGGATCCGTCGAGGCGAGTTCGACGAGCTCTTCCCCAGCGAGCACGAGCTGGTGGAGTCCTACGGTGTCAGTCGCCACACGGTCCGCGAGGCGCTGCGCGGCCTGCGTGACGAGGGCCTGATCGAGGCCGGTCGAGGCCGGCCGAGCAGGGTCGCCGACCACGCGATCAACCAGGCTCAGGGCACGCTCTACAGCCTCTTCGTCTCCGTCGAGGGGTCCGGCCACCGCCAACGCAGCATCGTCCGGGCCCTCGACGCTCGCGCGGACGGTGTCGTGGCCGCGCGCCTCGGACTGGAGGAGTCGACGCCGCTGGTCTACCTCGAGCGCGTGCGACTCAGCGACGGCGAGCCGCTCGCCTTCGACCGCGTCTGGCTGCCCGCGCAGATCGCCGCACCGCTGCTCGAGGCCGACTTCTCCGACACCTCGCTCTACGCCCAGCTCGAACAGCGTTGCGGGGTGTCCCTCACCGGGGGTCGCGAACAGATCCGCGCCGTCGTCGCCTCGGCGGCGGAGCGTCGACTCCTCGCCCTGCCCGAGGGCGTCGCGCTCTTCCACCTCGAGCGGGTGGGCGAACTGCGCGGGCGGCCCGTCGAGTGGCGCCAGACCCTCGTCCGTGGCGATCGCTTCGCCTTCGCCACCGATCTGGCCAGCCCGGAGCGGACGACCCTCGTCCCTCACCGTCCGCTGGTCCCGTGAACCATCCGTCCTCGCACGATCCTCGACCAGGAGTCACCATGACCGTCACCGCCGATCCCCTCCCCGAGGTGGACGTCTTCGCCGCCCTCCGACTCGCGGCCGAGGGCGCCGTCCTCATCGACGTCCGCGAGCCCGAGGAGTGGGCTGAGGGGCACATCGCGCACGCGCGTCACCGTCCCCTCGGTCGTCTGAGCCTCGCCGACGTCCCCGCGGGTCCGGTGGTGATGGTGTGCCGCTCGGGCAACCGCTCGGGCCAGGCGACCCGTGCCCTCGTGGCGGCGGGGCGCGACGACGTGGTCAACATGACCGGCGGGATGCTGGCCTGGGCCCGCGCCGGCCTGCCGATCACCCCGGCCGGGGCCTGATCGCCATGGGGATCGTCCTGCCGGTGCTGCTCGGGATCGTCATCGGCCTCGTGCTGGGCGGCCTGGGCGGCGGGGGGGCGATCCTGACCGTGCCCGCGCTGGTGTTCCTCGTCGGTGAGAACGCGGCCGAGGCGACGACCAGTTCCGTGGTCATCGTGGGACTCGCGGCCATCACCGGGGCGGTGGGCCACATCCGCTCCGGTCGCGTCGACTGGCGTCTCGGGGCCGGGTTCGCCGCCGCCGGCATCCCCGCCGCCTGGCTCGGGTCGCAGCTCACCCATCAGGTCGACGAGGCGGTCCTGCTCGTGGGGTTCTCGGTCCTGATGGTGCTGGCCGCCGTCGCCATGGTGAAGCAGCCGACCTGTGCCGACAGCCCCGAGGGCTGTGCCGATATCCGGGCCCGCTTCCACGCCTGGGTGACCGATCGGCGCACCGACCGGTCGCCGACCACCGCGCCCCGACCGGCCGGTACCCCGGGCGATGGAGCCGTTGCCGTCCTGACGCCGACCTCGACCGCCGTCGTGTCGACCCCGTGGCCGGCCGTGGCCGTCGTCGGCGTACTGGTCGGCTTCTTGACCGGCTTCTTCGGGGTCGGCGGCGGTTTCGTCATCGTGCCCGCCCTCGTGCTGGTGCTCGGACTGCCGATGCACCGGGCGGTCGGGACGTCCCTCGTCGTCGTCGCCCTCAACTCGGCCACCGCGCTGGCCTCCCGAGCCGGCACCGCCGAGTTCGATTGGTCGGTCATCGTGCCCTTCGCGCTGGCCGCGATGACCGCCACGCTCCTCGGCCGGCGTCTCGCCGACCGGCTCCCCGGGGCACGGCTGCGCTCCGGCTTCGCGGCCCTGCTCGTCGCCGTCGCCGCCTACACCGCGCTGAACGCGCTCCTCTGAACCAGCACCCGCACCGCCGATCGTCCAGGAGGACACCATGACCACCACGCCCGCCGCCTCGCGCCTCAGCTTCACGCAGCACTACCTCGACTGCCTCTCGCAGGCCTCCTACCTGATCGGCGACCGCGTGAGCGGCAAGGCCGTCGTCGTCGATCCCCGCCGCGACGTCGAGGTCTACCTGGAGGACGCGGCGGAGCAGGGCCTGGAGATCGTCGGTGTCATCAACACCCACTTCCACGCCGACTTCCTCGCCGGCCACCTGGAGCTGGCCGAGGCCACCGGAGCCTGGATCGGCTACGGCTCGGTCGCCCGTCCCGAGTACGCCGTGCGTTCCCTGGCCGACGGCGAGCGCATCGCTCTCGGCGACGACGACGGCGTCGTCCTCGAGATCATGCACACGCCCGGGCACACCCCGGAGTCCATCAGCGTGCTGGTGTACGAGCGCCCCGACGACGAGGTCGCCTACGGCGTCCTCACCGGCGACGCGCTGTTCATCGGCGACGTCGGCCGGCCGGACCTGCTCGCCTCGGTGGGCGTGACGGCCGACGAGCTCGGCGAGATGCTCTACGACTCCATCCAGCGGCGCCTCATGGGCCTCGCCGACGCTGTCCGCGTGTTCCCCGCCCACGGGGCCGGATCCGCGTGTGGCAAGAACCTTTCCACCGAGAAGCAGTCGACGATCGGCGAGCAGCGCCGCTTCAACTACGCCTGCCAACCGATGGCCCAGGAGCGGTTCGTCGAACTGGTCACCGCCGGGCAGCCCTCCGCGCCGGCGTACTTCTCCTACGACGCCACCCTCAACAAGCAGAACCGGGCGACGTACGACGGCCCCCAGGTGCCCGCCCTCGACCTTGTCGGCGTGCGGGCGGCCCAGGCCGACGGCGCCGTTCTGCTCGACACGCGCGACCAGGTGGAGTTCACCGCCGGTCACCTCCCGGGTGCGCTCAGCGTGCCGCTCGACGGCCGCTTCGCCGAGACCGCCGGGATGCTGCTGGCGCACGATGACCGCATCGTCGTCCTCGCCGACGGCGTGGAGGCACAGGAGGAGTCGGTCACCCGCCTCGCACGGATCGGTTTCGACCGGGTCGTCGGTGGGCTCGCCGACGTCGAGAGCGCCCTGACGGCGATGGCCGTGCACGAGGTCGGTCACGCCAGCCGGCTGACGCCCGCCCGGCTCGACGCCGCCCTGTCGGACCCGGACCTCGAGGTCACCCTCATCGACATCCGCAACGCCGGCGAGCTCGAGGCAGGCGGGGTGCCGGGTGCGCTACACATCCCGCTCGCCGAGCTGCGCCGCCGCGTCGACGAGGTGCCCCGGTCGGGTGCCGTCGTCCTCTACTGCGCGGGCGGCTGGCGCTCCAGTGTCGGTGCGAGCTACCTGCGCAGCCAGGGCTTCGCCGACGTCAGCGACATCCTCGGCGGGTTCGGCGCGTGGGAGGCGACCCGCGCGGGGGCCGGGGCCTGAGGGACGACGCCCGGCCGAGAGGAGAGGTTCGTCGATGACCGTCACGGCAGATAGTCCGATCGTCCGCGACCGCCCGTCAACGCCGCGGATCCGTCCGGCGCTGGGTACGCGTCTGGTCCAGATGATGACGACGACCGATCACAAGCTGATCGGGAAGATGTACCTGGTGACCTCGTTCGCCTGGTTCCTCATCGCGGGCGTCATGGCGCTGCTCATCCGCAGCGAGCTGGCCTACCCGGGACAGCAGATCGTCAACGACGAGCTGTACAACCAGCTCTTCACCATGCACGGCACGATCATGCTGCTGCTCTTCGCGACCCCGTTGTTCTTCGGCTTCGGCAACGTCATGATGCCGTTGCAGATCGGTTCGCCCGACGTCGCGTTCCCGCGCCTGAACATGTTCAGCTACTGGATCTACCTGTTCGGCGGTCTGATCGCGGCGTCCGGCTTCCTGACCCCGCAGGGCGCGGCCGACTTCGGTTGGTTCGCCTATACCCCGCTCTCGGACGCCGTCCGCAGCCCGGGTGTCGGCGGCGACCTGTGGATCATGGGTCTGTGGATGGCCGGTCTGGGCTCGATCCTCGGTGCGGTCAACTTCATCACCACGATCATCTGCATGCGTGCCCCCGGCATGACTATGTTCCGCATGCCGCTGTTCACCTGGAACGTGCTGGTCACCAGCCTGCTGGTGCTCATCGCGTTCCCGGTGCTGGCGGGCGCCCTCCTGATGCTGGAGGCAGACCGGCAGTTGGGCGGTCACGTCTTCGACCCGATCAGTGGTGGCCCGATCCTGTGGCAGCACCTGTTCTGGTTCTTCGGCCACCCCGAGGTCTACATCATCGCGCTGCCGTTCTTCGGGATCGTCTCCGAGATCCTGCCGGTCTTCAGCCGCAAGCCGATCTTCGGTTACATCGGCCTGGTCGGCGCGACGCTCGGTATCGCGATCCTCTCGGTCGCGGTCTGGGCCCACCACATGTTCGTCACCGGTGCCGTCGACCTGCCGTTCTTCTCCGGCATGACCTTCCTCATCGCGGTGCCTACCGGGGTGAAGTTCTTCAACTGGATCGGCACGATGTGGGGCGGATCGCTCAGCTTCGACACCCCGATGCTGTGGTCGATCGGCTTCCTCACGACCTTCCTGTTCGGTGGTCTGACCGGCATCATCCTGGCTAGCCCGCCCCTGGACTTCCACGTGTCCGACTCCTACTTCGTGGTCGCGCACTTCCATTACACCGTGTTCGGCACCGTGGTGTTCGCGATGTTCGCGGGCTTCTACTTCTGGTGGCCCAAGTTCACCGGTCGGATGCTCGACGAGCGCCTGGGCAAGCTGCACTTCTGGCTGCTGTTCGTCGGCTTCCACACCACGTTCCTGGTGCAGCACTGGCTGGGCGTGGAGGGCATGCCGCGTCGCTACGCGGACTACCTGCCCGGTGACGGCTTCACGACGCTGAACCAGATCTCGACGGTGGGTGCGTTCCTGCTGAGCCTGTCGATGCTGCCGTTCTTCTACAACGTCTACGTCTCGCGGCGGAACCCGCTGGTCGAGATGGACGACCCGTGGGGTTGGGGCCGCTCGCTGGAGTGGGCGACGTCCTGCCCGCCGCCGCGGCACAACTTCCACACCATCCCGCGGATCCGCTCGGACTCGCCGGCCTTCGACCTCCACTACCCGGACCTGGCTGCGGTCGAGCCTGAGGTGCAGCGTGGGTGAGTCGACCTCCAAGGATCCGGGCCCGAATCCGGTGCCGACGCCGCGGGCGCCCGTGCGGGGGGAGTTGGCCCGCTCCATCCGGATCAAGCCCAGCGTTCCCCGTGTCGTGTGGGCGGCTCCCGTGATCGCTCTGGCGGCCGCGGTGGCAGTGGTCGCCGTCGCGCTGAGCGAGCACCCGCCACCGGATCCGTCGAGATACTCGGATCCGACGATCACCCGCGGCACACCGTGACGCACGAGACGTCGCCGGAAGGGTGGCGTCAAGAAGATCCGACGACCCGTCAAGGTCCCGTCAAGACTGTGCGTGAAGGATCGGTGGCGGGCCTAGGAATAGGTCGTGTCCGACCTTCTCTATGTGCTGCTGACCCTGGCCAGCTTCGCCGGCCTGGCGATGCTCGCCGGCGTCATCGACCGCTACCTCACCGATCCCGACCCCGAGCCTGACGAGCCCGCAGCCGCGACCGCCACCGCCACTGCCACCGCGGAGGTGACGCGATGAGCGAGCGCAGCGAGTTCATCATCGAGGCCCTCATCGCGACCGGAGCGCCAGCGGAGGTGACGCGATGAGCGAGACTGCGGCGGCCTTCGGTCAGTTCGCGGTGCTCGTGGTGGCGCTGGTGCTCGTCGTCCCGCCGCTCGGCCGCTTCCTCGCCCACCTCTACACCAGCGAGAAGCACCTCGCGGTCGAGCGCGGCACCTACCGGCTGCTCCGTCTCGACCCCGACGCCGACCAGCACTGGCGGGTCTACGCGCTCTCGGTGCTGGGGTTCTCCCTGGTCGGCATCCTGTTCCTCGAGGCGTTCGGGCGTCTGCAGCAGCACCTCCCGCTCGACATCGGCATGAGCGCGCTGCCTGCGGACGGCGCGTGGAACACCGCGGTCTCCTTCGTCACCAACACGAACTGGCAGTGGTACTCCGGCGAGGCGGCCACGGGTCACCTCTTCCAGATGGCCGGCCTGGCGGTGCAGAACTTCGTCTCCGCGGCGGTCGGCATGTCGGTGGCGGCGGCCTTCGCCCGCAGCCTGGCCCGCAGCCGCGCGGGCGGCCGGGTCGGCAACTTCTGGGCCGACCTCGTGCGCACCGTCGTGCGGGTACTGCTGCCCGGCGCGGTCGTCGGCGCCCTGCTGCTGGTCGCCGCCGGCGTCGTCCAGAACTTCGCGGCGCCGCGCCTGGTGACCACGCTCGACGGCGGCAGCCAGGCGATCACCGGCGGCCCGGTGGCCAGCCAGGAGGTCATCAAGGAGCTCGGCACCAACGGCGGCGGCTTCTACAACGCCAACTCCGCGCACCCCTTCGAGAACCCGACCGCGTTGACGAACATCCTGGAGATCTTCCTGATCCTCGTGCTGCCCTTCGCGATGGCCTGGGCCTTCGGCCACATCGTCAAGGACCGCCGTCAGGGTGCCGCCGTCGTGTCGGTGATGGCCCTGCTGCTCACCACCTCGATCGCACTGATGACCTGGGCCGAGATGGCCGGCCACGGCACCGCCCCGCAGCTCGCGGGTGGCGCCATGGAGGGCAAGGAGGTGCGCTTCGGCGAGGCCGCCAGTGCGTTGTTCGGAGCGGCCACCACCGGCACGTCGACGGGTGCGGTCAACGCCATGCACGACTCCTTCACCGCCGCCGGCGGCGGGCTGGCGATGTTCAACATGATGCTCGGCGAGGTCGCCCCCGGCGGTGTGGGCTCGGGCCTGTACGGCATGTTGATGCTCGCCGTCGTCACGGTGTTCCTCTCCGGCCTCATGGTCGGTCGCACCCCGGAGTACCTCGGCAAGAAGATCGGCCAGCGCGAGATGGTGCTCGTCGCCGCCTACGTGCTCGCCACCCCGGTGCTCGTGCTCGTGGGCATCGCCACCGCGATCACCGCGAACGCGGGCCTCGCCGGGTTGCAGGAGTCCGGGTCGCACGGTCTCTCCGAGGCGCTCTACGCGGTCACCTCGGCGGCGAACAACAACGGTTCCGCCTTCGGCGGCCTCACCTCCGGGACGCCGTTCTGGAACACCCTGCTCGGCCTGCTCATGCTGTTCGGGCGGTTCCTGCCCCTGATCCTCGTGCTCGGTCTGGCCGGCCGGTTCGCCGCCGCCCGCACCCTGCCCGCCGGTGCCGGCACCCTGCCGACGCACCGCCCCCTGTTCGTCGTCCTGCTCACCGGAGTGGCGATCGTGCTCGTCGGCCTGACCTTCGTGCCCGTCCTCGCCCTCGGTCCGATCGCGGAGGCCCTGCTGTGACCGCCCTGTCCCCCTCGCCCGCGCCCTCGCGCGACGGCGACGACCACCCCCGCCGCGCGGGCACCGTCGGCGGCACTCCCGTCGGCTTCGGTCGACGTCAGCTCCTCGCAGCGCTGCCCGACGCGTTCCGCAAGCTCAGCCCGGTCGCGCTGCTCGCGACGCCGGTGATGCTCGTCGTCGAGATCGGCGCGGTGGCCACCACCGTGCTGTCGATCATCGACCCCAGCACGCTCGGCTGGATGGTGACGGTCTGGCTGTGGCTGACGGTGCTCTTCGGCACCCTCGCCGAGTCGGTCGCCGAGGGCCGCGGCAAGGCGCAGGCCGCCAGCCTGCGCGCGCTCCAGGCCGAGACCGACGCGCGCCGACTGCGCCCCGACGGCACCGAGGAGCACGTGCCCTCGACCAGCCTCCACCAGGGCGACCTGGTGGTCGTCGAGGCCGGCGAGCGCATCCCCGGCGACGGCGACGTCGTCGAGGGCGTCGCCTCGGTCGACGAGTCGGCGGTCACCGGCGAGTCCGCCCCCGTGATCCGCGAGTCCGGCGGCGACCGCAGTGCGGTGACCGGCGGCACCGAGGTGCTCTCCGACCGCATCGTCGTGCGCATCACCGCCGAGCCGGGCCACTCCTTCGTCGACCGGATGATCGCGCTCGTCGAGGGTTCCGAGCGGCAGCGCACCCCCAACGAGATCGCGCTCAACGTGCTGCTCGCCTCGCTGACGGCGATCTTCGTGGCCGTCGTCGGCTCGCTCTACTTCGTCGCCGACTACAGCGACGCCCACCAGTCGGTGCTCGTGCTGACGGCCCTGCTGGTCTGCCTCATCCCGACCACGATCGGCGCCCTGCTCTCGGCCATCGGCATCGCGGGCATGGACCGCCTCGTGCGCCGCAACGTGCTGGCGATGTCGGGCCGCGCTGTCGAGGCGGCCGGCGACGTCGACGTCCTGCTGCTCGACAAGACCGGCACCATCACCTACGGCAACCGCCGCGCGAGCGAGGTCGTGGCCGTCGGCGGCACCGTGCAGCGCTACCTCGAGGAGGCCACCGTGCTGGCCTCGCTGGCCGACGAGACCCCCGAGGGGCGCAGCATCGTCGAGCTGCTCGAGGGCGTGCAGCCCGAGCCGCTGGCCGACGCCGTCCTCGTCGAGTTCTCCGCGGCCACGCGGATGAGCGGCCTGGACGCCGCCGGCCGCCAGGTGCGCAAGGGCGCGGCCTCGGCGGTCGAGGCCTGGGTGCGCGCCGAGGGCGGCACCGTGCCCGACGACCTCGCGCCCGCCGTCCAGCGGGTCAGCGAGCTCGGCGGCACCCCGCTGGTCGTCGCCGACCGGGTCGGCACCGACGCGCCCCGCGTGCTCGGCGTCGTCCACCTCAAGGACGTCGTCAAGGAGGGCATCCGCGAACGGTTCGAGGAGCTGCGGGCCATGGGCATCCGCACGGTGATGATCACCGGCGACAACGCCGTGACCGCGCGGGTCATCGCCGCCGAGGCCGGTGTCGACGACGTGCTCGCCGAGGCGACCCCGGAGGACAAGCTGGCCCTCATCCGCTCCGAGCAGCGCGGGGGCCGCATGGTCGCCATGTGCGGCGACGGCACCAACGACGCGCCCGCGCTGGCCCAGGCCGACGTCGGCGTGGCGATGAACACCGGCACCATGGCGGCCAAGGAGGCCGGCAACATGGTCGACCTCGACTCCGACCCGACCAAGCTCATCGAGGTCGTCGAGATCGGCAAGCAGCTGCTCATCACCCGCGGCGCCCTGACCACCTTCTCGGTGGCCAACGACGTGGCGAAGTACTTCGCGATCCTGCCGGCGATGTTCGTCGGCACGTTCCCGCAGCTCGACGTCCTCAACATCATGCGGCTCAGCTCGCCGGCCTCGGCGATCACCTCCGCGGTGGTGTTCAACGCGCTCATCATCGTCGGCCTGATCCCGCTCGCCCTGCGCGGCGTGGCCTACCGGCCGTCGTCCGCGAGCTCCCTGCTGCGCCGCAACCTGCTCATCTACGGCGTCGGCGGCCTGATCGCCCCGTTCCTCGGCATCAAGCTGCTCGACCTCGTCATCTCGCTCATCCCCGGACTGTGAGGCCCACCGTGAAGGATCTCGTCGCTCTCGGCCGCTACTCCCTGGCCGGCCTGCGGATGCTGGTGCTGGCCACCGTCGTCCTCGGCCTGGCCTATCCGCTGCTCGTCACCGGCATCGCCCAGGTGGCGTTCCCCTGGCGCGCCGACGGCTCGCTCGTCACCGCCACCGGCGCCCACACCGATCAGGCCGGGGACGCCGTCGGCTCGGCGCTCATCGGCCAGCTCGTCACCGACCCCGGCCTCTTCCAGCCGCGGCCCTCGGCGGCCGGCGACGGCTACGACCCGCTGGCCACGGCCGGCTCCAACCTCGGCCCGGAGAGCCCCGACCTGGAGAAGGCCATCGAGCAGCGCCGTGCCGAGATCGCCGAGCGCGAGGGCGTGCCGGCCTCCGAGGTGCCCGCCGACGCGGTCACCGCGTCGGCCTCCGGCCTCGACCCCGACATCTCCCCGGCCTACGCTGCGCTCCAGGTGCCGAGGGTCGCGAAAGCCCAGGGGTTGAGCGAGGACGCCGTACGCCAGCTGGTCGCCCGGTTCACCTCCGGGCGTTCGTGGGGCACGCTGGGGGAGGCGCACGTCAACGTGCTCCGACTCAACATCGCGGTCCGGCAGGCCGCCCAGGCGAGGAGCTCCAGCTGACCGACGATCCGACCGACGAGCGAGCGGCCCCGGCGGCCCCGAACGCCATCGCGCCCCGACCCGGGCGGATGACCGTGTACCTCGGGGCCGCTCCCGGCGTGGGCAAGACCTACGCGATGCTCGACGAGGCGCGGCGCCGGCTCGAACGCGGCACCGACGTCGTCGTCGGGTACGTCGAGACCCACGGCCGCCAGCACACCGAGGGCAAGCTCGACGGGCTCGAGGTGCTACCCCGGCGGCGGATCGTCTACCGCGACACCGAGTTCACCGAGCTCGACGTCGACGCGGTGCTGGAGCGGCGCCCGGCCGTCGTCCTCATCGACGAACTCGCCCACACCAACGTGCCCGGCAGCCGCCACGCCAAGCGCTACCAGGACATCGCCGACCTGCGGGCCGCCGGCATCGAGGTCATCACGACCGTCAACATCCAGCACCTGGAGTCGCTCAACGACGAGGTGGAGCGCATCACCGGCGTGCGCCAGCGCGAGACCGTGCCCGACGAGGTCGTGCGCACCGCCGACGCCATCCAGCTCGTCGACATGGCACCCGAGGCGCTGCGCCGCCGGATGGCGCACGGCAACATCTACCGCCCCGAGAACATCGATGCCTCGCTGGCCTCCTACTTCCGCGTCGGCAACCTCACCGCCCTGCGTGAGCTCGCGCTGCTGTGGCTCGCCGACCGGGTCGACGACGCGCTGGGTGACTACCGGCGCGCGCACCGCATCGAGCACCCGTGGCCGACCAAGGAGCGCATCGTCGTCGCGGTCACCGGCGGCCCCGAGAGCGTCACCCTGCTGCGCCGCGGCGCCCGCCTGGCCCAACGCGCCGCCGGCTCCGAGCTCATCGCACTGCACGTGGTCGCCGCCGACGGCCTGCGCACCCACGACGAGCAGACCATCACCCGCACCGTCGAGCTCGCCCGCTCATTGGGCGCCAGCTACCACTCGGTGGTCGGCGAGGACGTCCCCGCCGCCGTCGTCGACTTCGCCAGCGGCGCCAACGCCACCATGATCGTCGTCGGCGTCTCCCGGCACGGCCGGCTGCGGCGCAGCTTCCTCGGCACCACGGGCGACCGTATCGCCCAGCTCGCCGGCTCGATCGACGTCCACCTCGTCACCCACGAGCAGGTCGCCGGCCGGTGGCGTCCCGGCCGGCTCACCTCGGCCCTGCCGATCCGCCGGCAGGTCGCCGGCTGGCTGCTGGCCTTGGCGCTCCCGCTCGCGCTGGCCGAACTGCTGCGCCTGCCCGAGATCAGCTCGGGCCAGCTCGACCTGGTGACGCTCGTGCTGCTGGCCAGCACCGTGCTCATCGCGCTGGTCGGCGGCCTGCTGCCCGCGATGCTCGGCGCGGTCGTCAGCTTCCTCAGCCTCAACTGGTGGTTCACCCCGCCGACGGGCACCTTCACCATCGCCGAGCCGCGCAACCTGCTGACGCTGGTGGTCTTCGTGGCCGTCGCCATCGGCGTCGCCACCGTGGTCGACCGCGCCTCCCGGCTGGCGAGCGACGCGCTGCGCGCGCGCACCGAGGCCACGACCATGACCTCGCTGTCGCGCTCGGTGCTCACCGGTCAGGACACCGCCGAGGCCATCGTCCAACGGGTGCGCGAGACCTTCGGCCAGAGCGCCGTCTCCCTGCTCGAGCGGACGCCGGGCGGCTGGGCCCTCCTCGCCGGTGACGGTGCCGACCCGCCCACCCGGCCCGGCGACGGCGTCGCCGAGGTTGTCGTCGACGACGACCACCTGCTCGTGCTGCGCGGCGAGCCGCTGCGCGCCGGCGACCGGCGCGTGCTCGAGGCGTTCGGCATCCAGACCAGCCTGGTGCTGGAGTACCGCCGGCTGCGCGAACGCGAGGTGCGGGCCGCGCTGCTGGAGTCGACCGAGGCCACCTCCACCGCGCTGCTGCGCGCGGTCTCCCACGACCTGCGCACGCCGCTGGCCACCATGCGGGCCTCCGTCGACGGCCTGCGCACCGCCGAGGTCGACGCCGCCGACCGCCGCCTGCTGCTCGACGCGCTTGGCGACGCCGGCGAGCAGCTCGAACGGCTCATCGACAACCTCCTCGACCTCTCCCGCGTGCAGGCCGGGCTGGTGCGACCCCAGCTCGTGTCGGCCAGCCTCGACGAGGCCCTCCTGCCTGCGCTCGTCGGCTTCGCGCCCGGCGAGGTCAGCCTCGAGTTCGGCGACGACGTCCCCTGGGTGCTCACCGACCCCGGTCTGCTCGAGCGGGTCGTGGCCAACCTCGTCGGCAACGCGGTGCGGGTCTCGGCCGGCGTCCCCGTGCGCGTGCTGGCGCACGTGGGCCGCGACGCCGTCGACATCCTCGTCGTCGACCGGGGGCCCGGCGTCCCGCCCGAGCAGCGCGAGCGGATGTTCGAGCCCTTCCAGCGCCTCGACGACCACAGCCCCGGCGGATTGGGCCTCGGCCTGGCCGTGGCGCGCGGGCTCACCGAGGCCCTGGGTGGCAGGCTGAGTGCGGAGGACACCCCCGCCGGTGGCCTCACCATGGTGCTCAGCCTCCCCCGCGCCCCCGGTGTCGAGGACGACGCCCGCGTGGATGCGACCGGAGGTGTGCGATGAAGAAGCGGGTGCTGGTCATCGACGACGAGCCCGCCCTGGCGCGCGCGCTCGCCATCAACCTGCGCGCCGCCGGCTGGGACGTCGTCACCGCCGCCGACGGGCGTTCGGGTCTGGCCGCGGCCGCCGACACCCACCCCGACGTCGTCCTGCTCGACCTCGGCCTGCCCGACATGGACGGCACCGAGGTGCTCGCCGGCCTGCGCGGCTGGACCACCGTGCCGGTCGTCGTCCTCTCGGCGCGCCAGCACGGCGAGGACAAGATCGAGGCCCTCGACCTCGGCGCCGACGACTACGTCACCAAGCCGTTCGCGATGAACGAGCTGATGGCGCGGCTGCGCGCCGCCGTCCGCCGCGTGCACCAGGCGCCGCCGGCGGAGTCGCTGGAGGTCGGCGACCTGCTCGTCGACTTCGCGCGCAAGCGGGTGCTGAAGAAGGGCGAGGAGGTGCGCCTGACCCCGACCGAGTGGGCGTTCCTCGACCTGCTGGCCCGCAACCTCGGCAAGCTGGTGCCGCGCGAGGAGATCCTGCGCAAGGTGTGGGGCCCGGGCACCGAGAACCAGACCCACTACCTGCGGGTCTACGCCGCGCAGTTGCGCCGCAAGATCGAGGACGACCCGGCGCACCCGCGCTATCTCATCACCTCGAGCGGGCTGGGCTACCTGCTCGAGTCGCAACCCGCTGCGGAGACGTCACCCGAGCCGACCCCCGAGCCGACCCCCGGGGCGTGACCCCGACGCCCGCACCGCGGCTGAGCGTCCACGCCGCCAGGCCGACGCCGGCGAGCAGGGCGAGGTGCCCCAGGTCGCCGTGGTGGAAGGTCAGCGTGCCCGCGGTGTTGACGACGAAGCCGGTGAGCATCGCCCAGCCCGTCACCGCGACCAGCAGCCCGTAGCCGAGCGGCACGGTGAGCGCCGTGGCCGCCACGACGACCAGCACGGCGGGCAGGTCGACCGCCCCGGCTCCCAGGCGCACCGCGACCGCGGTGACGACGGTGACGGCGGCCGCTCCGAGGGCGGCCCGGACGGCGGGAACGGATGCGACGAGGGACTCCACGCCACCAGCACACCGGTTCCCGCGCGGCGAGGGAAGGTGCTCTGACGGCACCTTGACGCACCCCTGACGGCCTCCGTCGCCGAATATTTACGGATCCTTGATGGGGCGTGTGACGAGATCGGTGTGGAAGGGGCGCCCGGAGCGGACACGCTTGTCGTCATGGCCACCGTCGTCGAGCCCCGCCCGTCCGCCCCGGACGACGCTGCCGGCTCCCCCGGTCCGCTGCGTCGTTGGCTGATGGCCGACCTCGGCGACCACCGCTCCCGTCCCGCCGCCCACGGCACCCCGCCGTCCACCGAGGAGCCCGCCCAGGGCAAGTCGTGGTGGCGGGTGATGTGCCTGACCGGCGTCGACTACTTCTCCACCCTCGGCTACCAGCCGGGCATCGCGGCGCTGGCGGCCGGCCTGCTCTCCCCGATCGCGACCATCGTGCTGGTCATCCTCACCCTCGCCGGAGCCCTGCCGGTCTACCGGCGGGTGGCCTCGGAGTCGCCCCACGGCGAGGGCTCGATCGCGATGCTCGAGCGGCTGCTCTCCTTCTGGAAGGGCAAGCTGTTCGTGCTCGTGCTGCTCGGGTTCGCGGCCACCGACTTCCTCATCACCATGACGCTCTCGGCGGCCGACGCGACCGCGCACATCGTGGAGAACCCGCACGTGCCGAGCGCCTGGCACGGCCACGAGGTGCTCATCACCCTGGTGCTCCTCGGGCTGCTCGGGGCGGTGTTCCTGCGCGGCTTCGGCGAGGCGATCGGCATCGCCGTCCTGCTCGTCGCGACCTACCTGCTGCTCAACGCGGTCGTCGTCGCCGTCGGCATCTACCACGTCGTCACCGAGCCCTCGACGATCTCGGGCTGGACCGACGGGCTCACCCGCGAGCACGGCAACCCGTTCCTCATGGTCGCCATCGCGCTGGTGGTCTTCCCCAAGCTGGCGCTGGGGATGAGCGGGTTCGAGACCGGCGTCGCCGTGATGCCGCAGGTGCGCGGCGGAGTCGGGGACGACCCGGCGCGACCGGCCGGGCGCATCCGCGGCACGCAGCGACTGCTCACCACGGCCGCGCTCATCATGAGCGTCTTCCTCATCACCAGCAGCTTCGTCACGACCCTGCTCATCCCGAAGGCGGAGTTCGAGCCCGGCGGCGAGGCCAACGGCCGGGCGCTGGCGTTCCTGGCCCACGAGTACCTCGGCTCGGCCTTCGGCACCGTCTACGACGTCTCGACCATCGCGATCCTCTGGTTCGCCGGCGCCTCGGCGATGGCCGGCATGCTCAACCTGATCCCGCGCTACCTGCCCCGCTACGGCATGGCGCCGGACTGGACCCGCGCCGTGCGACCGCTCGTGCTCGTGCTGATCGCCGTCGCCTTCTTCGTCACCTGGTACTTCGAGGCCAGCGTCGACGCCCAGGGCGGCGCGTACGCCACCGGCGTCCTGGTGCTGATGACCTCCGCCGCGGTCGCCGTCACCCTGGCGGCCCGATCGGCCGGGCAGAAGCGCCAGACCATCGGCTTCGGAGTCATCGCGGTCGTCTTCCTCTACACCACGGTCAACAACGTCTTCGAGCGGCCGGACGGCGTGAAGATCGGCGCCTGCTTCATCGCCGCGATCATCGCGGTCTCGCTGTGGTCGCGCGTGCGGCGCGCCTTCGAGCTGCGGGTGCAGACCATCGAGCTCGACGCCACCGCCGAGCGGTTCCTGCGCGACTGCGCGCGCCGCACGATCCGGCTGGTCGCCAACGAGCCCGACGCCGGCGACGCCCTGGAGTACGACGAGAAGGTGCGTCAGGTCGTGCGCGACAACGACCTGCGCGACGAGGGCGACGTCATCTTCGTCGAGGTCGTCGTCACCGACCCCTCGGAGTTCGAGGGCACCCTGCGCGTGCACGGCGAGGTCGTCTGCGAGACCCGCCGGGTGCTGCGCTTCGAGTCCGCGACGGTCCCGAACTCGCTCGCGGCGCTGCTGCTGCACGTGCGCGACACCACCGGCGTGACCCCGCACATCTACTTCGAGTGGACCGAGGGCAACCCGGTGGTGCAGTTCCTGCGGTTCATCGCCTTCGGTGTCGGCGAGGTCGCCCCGGTCACCCGCGAGGTGCTGCGCCGCGCCGAGCCCGACCGGTCGCGGCGGCCGCACGTGCACGTCGGCTGACCCGACCTGCACGGGGGCCGCTCGCGCGGTCTGGTGTCATGGGCGCATGCATCTCATCGAGTTCGAGGGCAAGCGCCCCACGGTCCACCCCGACGCCTTCGTCGCCGCCACCGCCACCCTCATCGGCGATGTGACCGTCGAGGCCGGGGCGAGCATCTGGTACGGCGCGGTGCTGCGCGCCGACATCTGCACGATCGTGGTGAAGGCCGGCACCAACATCCAGGACAACTCGGTGCTGCACGCGGCGCCCGGGGAGACCCTGACCCTCGGCCCGAACGCCACCGTCGGGCACTCCTGCGTCGTGCACTGCCGCGACATCGGCGAGAACGCCCTCATCGGCAACGGCAGCACGCTGCTCGACCACGCGACGGTCGGCGACCGTACCCTGGTGGCGGCCGGGTCGGTGGTCACGCCCGGCGCGGAGATCCCCGCCGAGGTCGTCGCCGCGGGCATCCCGGCCAAGCCGACCAAGCCGATCACCGGCACCTCCTCGGAGTTCTGGGTGCAGACCAACGCCGAGTACTACCGCGACCTCGCCCGCCGGCACGCCGCCGGCGCCGTCCCGGTGGAGTGAGCGCGATGAGCGACGCCGTCCGGCTCGAGACCGACGGTGCGGTGGCGACCGTCGTCCTGCACCGGCCCGAGGCCCGCAACGCCGTCGACGGACCTACGGCGGCCGCCCTCGAGGAGGCGTTCGCCGCGATCGAGGCGGACGCCGACCTCGCCGTCGCCGTGCTGTGGGGCGCGGGCGGCACGTTCTGCGCGGGCGCCGACCTCAAGGCGATCGGCACCGACCGCGGCAACGCCCTCCACGAGGTGGGGGCCGGTCCGGGGCCGATGGGGCCGAGCCGCCGGGTGCTGTCCAAGCCGGTCATCGCCGCGATCGAGGGGCACGCCGTCGCCGGCGGCCTCGAACTCGCCGCCTGGTGCGACCTGCGGGTCGCGGCGCGGGACGCCGTCCTCGGGGTCTTCTGCCGCCGCTGGGGCGTGCCGCTCATCGACGGCGGCACCGTGCGGCTGCCGCGGATCATCGGCGAGGGGCGGGCCCTCGATCTCATCCTGACCGGCCGTCCGGTCGGGGCCGAGGAGGCCGAGCGGATGGGACTGGTCAACCGGCTCGTCGAGCCCGGACACGCGCGCGAGGCCGCCGAGCAGCTCGCCCGGGAGTTGGCGGCGCTGCCGCAGACCTGCCTGCGCGGCGACCTCGCCTCGGCCCGCGAGCAGTGGGGGCTGCCGGAGGGCGAGGCGCTGGCGGTCGAGTGGCGTCATGGCCTGCGCTCGCTGGCCGCCGACGCGTTGGCGGGTGCCGAGCGGTTCGCCGCCGGTGCCGGACGGCACGGCGCGCCGCAGTGAGGGCGCGGGCGGGTCAGCGGCCGCGGCAGACCGCGATGAGCGTGCCCGACGCCTTGCCCTCGTAGGCCGCCCAGCCGCGGGCGAAGCTGACGATCCGCACGTCGCCGCGGTCGGTGCGCAGCAGCGCGGACGCCGGGATGACGTCGGCACCGAAGCCGGTGTAGGAGCAGCGCTCGCGCACCATCAGGGCGTCGATGCGGGCCGAGAGCGGGTCGACCGAGGTGGTCTGGTCGGTCTCGTTGGTGGCCGTCGCGGTGCCGGTGATCTGGGTGCCGAGCATCGCCACGACGACGGCGCTGGCGAGCGCGGTCTTGGTGACGGTGAGCGCCACGCGCCACGGGCGCGGCGGACGGCGCCGGGCCTGGGAGCGGTTCGCTGTGAGCATCACGTGCACTCAACGAGGCACCGCGGGGGAGGTGACGGTCGTCATCGCCCGGTGTGGTCCACCTCGCGCCGGACCCTGGGCCGTCCGGTCGCCGGTCGCCCGCCGACCGTGACAGCACCGGTGACAGGATGGGGCCCATGACGACCTGGTTCGCCTCGCCCGCCGACGCCGCCACGCGCCTGGAGGCGAACGGTTACCTGGCCGACGCCGCCTCGGCCACGACGACCTTCCTGGCCGGCGCGCTGGAGAAGCCGCTGCTGCTGGAGGGGCCCGCCGGCGTCGGCAAGACCGAGCTCGCCAAGGCCGTCGCCCGCGCGACCGGCGCCGAGCTGGTGCGCCTGCAGTGCTACGAGGGTCTCGACGAGGCCCGGGCGCTCTACGAGTGGAACTACAAGAAGCAGCTGCTGCGCATCCAGGCCTCCCAGGGCCAGGAGTGGGACCAGACCCACGACGACATCTTCACCGACGAGTTCCTGCTCACCCGTCCGCTGCTCACCGCGATCCGCCGCGACGAGCCGACGGTGCTGCTCATCGACGAGGTCGACAAGACCGACGTCGAGGTCGAGGGCCTGCTGCTGGAGGTGCTCTCGGACTTCCAGGTGACGATCCCCGAGCTCGGCACGGTCGCCGCGGTGCGGCGTCCGTTCGTGGTGCTCACCTCCAACGCCAGCCGCGAGCTGTCCGAGGCCGTCAAGCGACGTTGCCTCTACCTCCACCTCGACTACCCCGACGTCGCCCGCGAGCGGCAGATCCTGCGCTCCCAGGTGCCCGAGCTCGACGACGCGCTCGCCGGCCAGCTGGTCGCGATGGTCGCGCGGCTGCGCGAGCTGGAGCTGAAGAAGGCGCCCTCGATCGCCGAGTCGGTCGACTGGGCGCGCACGCTCATCGCCCTGGAGATCCGCGACCTCGACGACGACGCCGTCAGCCGCACGCTCGGCGTCGTCCTCAAGCACGTCTCCGACCAGGAGCGCGCCGTCAAGGAGCTGCGGCTCCCGCGCTGACCATGGCCGCCCCCGACCCCGCAGCTTCTGCACCGCCCGCACCGCGCGGCTCCGGCATCCTCGACCGCCACCTGGCGTTCGTCGAGGCGCTGCGCGCCGCCGGGCTGCCGGTCTCGCTCGCCGAGGACCTCGACGCGATCGCCGTGCTGGGCGCGCTCGACTGGGACGACCGGGTGGTGGTGCGCGAGGGCTACGCGGCCGCGGTGGTCAAGAAGCACGCGCAGCGGCCCACCTTCGACGCGCTCTTCGACCTCTACTTCCCGCGGATGACCGGCGACGGCGTCGGCTCGCTCGCGCCGCAGGACGACGACGGCGGGGACGACGACGGCACCGGGGGCACCGAGGGGGCCGACGGCGCCGAGGAGCAGCCGGGCGGGGTGCGCGACAACGCCGAGGCGCTCTCGGACTTCCGCCAGCAGCTGCTCGAGGCGCTGGTCGCCGGCGACCAGGAACGGCTCTCGCAGCTGGCCGCCGAGATGGTGGCCCGCTTCGGGGCGATGCCGGGCCGGGGGCCGGGGCTCTCCTCGTGGTCGGCCTACACCGCGCTCCAGCGGGTGGCGCCGCAGGAGCTCGTCGACCGCATCGTCGAGGGACTGCTGGCCCAGGGCCGCACCGAGGAGGAGGCCACCCGTGCCGCCGCGCAGCGCGTCGGCGGCTTCACCGCCTCGGTCGAGAACGACGCCCGCCGCCGCATCGCCGAGGAGAAGGGGCCCGATCACGTCGCCAAGGTGGCGGTGAAGCCGACCCTCGACCGGCTCGACTTCCTCCAGATGCGCCGCACCGACCTCGAGCAGATGCGTCGCGAGATCTACCCGCTGGCCCGGCGGCTGGCGACCCGGCTCACCCAGGAGCACCACGCCCAACGCCGCGGGCCGCTCGACTTCCGCCGCACGGTGCGCGCCTCGGTGTCCACGGGCGGCGTCCCGCTGGTGACCCACCACCGTCCGAAGCGGCCGCACCGCACCGAGCTCGTCGTGCTGTGCGACGTGAGCGGCAGCGTGGCCAACTTCGCGCAGTTCACCCTCATGCTCGTCTTCGCCCTGCGCGACCAGTTCCGCGGGGTGCGGGCCTTCACCTTCATCGACCACATCCACGAGGTGACGCCGTACTTCCGGCCCGGCGCCGACCTCCAGGAGGTCATGGCCGACCTCGCCGCCAGCACCGCCCACGCCGCCTTGTGGGGCCGCACCAACTACGGCCGGGCGATCGAGCGGTTCGCCGAGCAGCACCCCGACGCGATCGGCCCCAAGACCTCGCTGCTCGTGCTGGGCGATGCCCGCTCGAACTACTCCGACCTCGCCCTGGAGACCCTGCGCGGCATCACCGACCAGACCCGCAACGCCTGGTGGCTCAACCCCGAGCACCGGCGGCACTGGGACACCGGCGACTCCGCCGCCCGCCGCTACGGCGAGGTGGTGCCGATGGTCGAGTGCCGCAACCTCACCCAGCTCGCCGAGTTCGTGCACGACCTCCTCTGACCTGCCGTCGACGTTCGGGCTCACGGCTCACGGCTCGCGGGTGATGCGGAAGACCTGGGACGTCGTGGCGGCACCCGCGCCGCCCCGCAGGAAGCCCGCGGCGTCGAAGGCCGCCAGCTGGGCGGTCACCGAGGGGTCGGTGCTGGCATCGGCCGCGGCCGCGACCTGCTCGTAGGCCGGGAACTCGTGGGCCCCGACGACGTCGCTGCCCCCGCCGTCGGCGGTCAGCGTGACCAGGCCGACCTCGTCGGGGTTGGCGCGCCCGTCGAGGTGCGGGACGACGTCGTGGCTGTTCTCCAGTGCCAGCACGCCGACGCCGTCGGGCAGGTGCGGCACCGTGCCCAGCGGCGCGCCGAGCGTGACCGCGCCGACGACGTCGTACCCGTGGCCGCCCTCGGTCGCCAGCCGTCCGGCCAGCAGCCCGCCCTGGGAGTGGCCGACCAGCAGCACCGGCTCATCCGAGCGCACGCCGGCCTGCGCCAGCGCGGCGAGGACGCCGTCGCCGTAGGCGGTGCCGCGCCCACCGACGAGTTCGAGGTTGGCCCCCATATCGCGGACGTCGCCGTCGCGCTGCCAGGGCAGGGTGGTCATGTCGTCGGTGCCGGGCAGGTACACGATGTGCCGCGGCCCGTCGGGGGTGTGCAGCGTCTGCACCTCGATGGTGCCCTCACCGTCGGGGGTGCGGGCCAGGGCCGCGACCGCGGCGAGGTGCTCGGTGAGCGCGGTGACGGTGCTCGGCGCACCGCCGGGCATCGGCACGTCGCGGCGCTCCGCCCGGCCGTGCCCCCGCTCGTAGAGCAGGGAGAGACCCGCGGCGGCACCCGCCGCCCCCGGCAGCACGCCGGGGCCGCCGAGCCCGCGGATCAGGTGATCGGCCAGCCCCGGATGCGCGACCAGCGCCCGCTGGCCGAGCTCGTCGGCAGTCACGCCGTGGTCGTCGAGGAACGGTCGCCAGGCCGGCGCGGTGCCGACGGCCAGCACGCCGATCCCGAGCACCGCCGCGGCGTCGACCTCGGCGACGGCCTCCTCGGCCAGCACGTCGGCGGCCTCCAGCAGCGCGAGCGCCGCGCGCACCGCCCGGGCGTCGGCCTCCAGCAGGAGCGCGGCGGCCACCGCGCTCCTCGGCCCGCCGGTCGCCCGCCCCAGCCGCAGCGTCACCTCGGCGTAGGACGCGGGCGCGAACGGTGCCGAGGCCACCAGGGTCGGATCGGTCAGCAGGACGGCGAGCCGCAGCGCCAGCTCCCGCACCCGGTCGCCGCACGCGTCGCAGTGGTCGGCGACGTCATACAGCGCCTCGGTGCGGGCCTCCACGCCTGCGACGCCGCCGGTGACCGTCACCCCGGCCCCGGAGCCGCTCACGGCACGACCGCGGCGACCACGCCGCCGAGCCCGACGGTGCCGGCGACCAGGACGCCCGCCGCCCGCGCCATCTCGGCGCGGCGGTGATCGACCCGTGCGGCGTGCTCCTCCAACGACCGGGCCGCCGCCTGCGCCTCCTCGGTGGCGGTGAGCAGGACGCCGAGGTGGTCGGCGGCCGCGGCGCGGAAGGCGTCGGCCGCGTGCCCGCGCCACGGGACGTCGTCCACCCGGCGACGCAGGTCGTCGGCCTCCCGGCCCAACGCCTCGGCGAGGTGCCGCACCTCGGCGGCGAGACCGGCGAGCCGGTCGGTGTCGATGCTCATGCGAGCCCCCTGCGATGGATCGCGCGGCAGGATGACCGCGGTCCGTTCCGGGTGCCCGCTTCCGGCCTGGGGAGAAACCTCAGCCGCGCAGGGCTGTGGACAACCGGTCCGGAGTCCAGGCTCCCGCCGCTCGTCAGGACATCGCGCGGACCGCCTCGGCGGACACGGGGGTGGCGGCATAGCCGCACAGCACGGTGTTCTTCCCCGGGTCCGGAGCGATGGTCAGGCTCTCCTCGTGCGAGTTCGTGTACTGGGCGTCCGACAGGTGCACGCCCCACATGCTGAACGCCGCACTGAAGCGCATCGTCGAACGCTTCGTGACTTGGGTGGTCACGCCGAAGACGGCCCGGTTCTCCCTCTCGCACCTGAAGGTGATGCTCGTCTTCTCGGTACGGCTCTGGGCCGACGGGTCGACCTGGTACGGGACGTACTTCCACACACCTATGTAGTAGAGCCGCCCGCCGTCACCGAAGCAGATCCCCTGCTGCTTGCGGTACTCCCACATCTCGTAGATGACGCGCTTCTGTCCATGCTTGGTCGTGTAGGACTTGTTGAGGCCGTCGTCCTGTTCGTGACTCGCGCCGAAGTCGGCGCCCACGTACTTGTCGTCGCCGACCTTCGTCGCCACACCCAAGGTGGTCTCGTTGGTGCGGTCCCACGTCCAAGTCAGGTGACCGTTCTTCGGGCCGTCGGTGAACTTCGTGGGGACGAAGGTCCGGCGCTTGCGGGCGTCGGGGAGGAACTCGTAGCCGAGGCTGTCACCGCTGTCGCACGAGGTCTGGTCGGGGAAGCATCCGTAGTCCCTCTCTGGGCAGTCCGCCGAGCCCTTCCTGCGGGCGGTGTGAAGCGGCTTCAACTCTGGCTGTGCGCTTCCGTCGACCCGTACGGTGCCCGTGTACGCGGACGGGTCCGCCGCCGTGCCGTTCGCGACCACTCGCCCGACCGTGTCCACGGCCGCCGTCGGCCGCGGCACTGTCCCCCGCAGCCGCCTGGCATCCGTCACCACGCCCTCCCCCAATTGCAGGTAGAACTGGGTCGTGGACACGGTCCGCCCGACCGCCCGAGCCACGGCATCGACGGGCGCGACGAGGTCCCACTGCCCGTCCTCATCGGGGGTGAAACGGACGTCGTAGACGAGTCCGGGCGCATGGGCCGGCGCACGGTAGACGATCTCGCCGACGATCCCTCCCGCGGAGTCGCGGGGGGCACCGGCCAGAGGCATTTGGACGGTGAAGGCGCCGTCGTCGTCTGTCACGGTGCTGTCGACCAATCCCGTCACAGCGCCCGTGCGAGTCTGCCGGAGGGTCCGGAACTCCACCTCGCCCCCCGGGACCGGGAATCCGGCGGGATCGAGGAGGAAGCCCGTCATCTGCACGACGTCCGTGCCGAGCCTCGGTATCGCGTCGGCCTGAGCAGTCGGCGGTGTCGACCCGAGAAAGGCCGTACTGACGATGGCAGCGATGAGGACCGCCCGAGACGTAGATCGCATGACACCCTCCGAGGGATGGGGATGGGGCCTACCCCTGCCCCGATGCTCGGCGTCGGAAACCACATCCGGCCGTGCCTACCCGCATCGGCGGATTGCAGCCCGATCTCAGCCACGCAGGGCTGTGGACAACCGGTCGAGCGCGGCCGTGATGTCGCTGCCCTGGCCGGCGAAGCTCATGCGCAGGAACCGCCCGCCGTCGACCGTGTCGAAGTCGACGCCGGGGGCGGTGGCCACCCCGACCTCGGCCAGCAGCCGGCGGGCCAGCGCCATCGAGTCGTCGGTGAGGTGGGAGACGTCGGCGTAGACGTAGAACGCACCGTCGGCCGGGGCGAGCCGGGTGATGCCGAGGTCGGCGAGCCCGTCGAGCAGGAGGCGCCGGTTGCCGGCGTAGCGGCGCACGTGTCCGTCGAGCTCGGCGTAGGCCTCGTCGGTGAACGCCGCGATCGCCGCGTGCTGGGCCAGGGCCGGCGGGCAGATGGTGAAGTTGCCGGTCAGGACGTCGACCGCGCGCCGCAGCCGCTCGGGTACGAGCATCCAGCCGATCCGCCAGCCCGTCATCGAGAAGTACTTGGAGAAGCTGGAGAAGACCACCGCCTCCCGCGAGGTCTCCCACGCCGAGCGGGCCATCGCGGGCAGCCCGTCGAGGGGCGCGTACTCGATGCCGTGGTAGATCTCGTCGCTGACCAGCGTGATGCCGCGCTCCTCGCAGCCGCCGGCGAGTGCGGCCAGCTCCGCCGGGGCGAGCATGGTGCCGGTCGGGTTCGCGGGGCTGGCGACCACGAGGCCGCGGATGTCGCCGTGGCGGGAGATCGTCTCGTCGAGCTGGGCCAGCGTGGGTTGGAACCGGGTCTCGGGGCCGGTCGGGATCTCCACGACCTCGCAACCCAGGGCGGCCAGCACGTTGCGGTAGCAGGGGTAGCCGGGGCGGGCCATCGCCACCCGGTCGCCGTGCTCGAAGGCGGCGAGGAAGGCCAGCAGGAACCCGCCGCTGCTGCCGGTGGTGACCACGACGTCGTCCGGGTCGACCTCGATGCCGTGGAAGCGTCGGTGGTGGCCGGCGATCGCGCGCCGCAGCTCCAGGATGCCGGTGGCGGGCGTGTAGCCGAGCGGGTCGCCCGAGCCCAGCAGCCGTACCGCCTCGTCGCGCACCGCCGCCGGCGCGCCCGAGCTCGGCTGCCCGGCGAGCAGGTTGAGCAGGTCGCCGTGGGTGCGCTGCCGCTCGGCACTGGCCGCCAGCAGGTCCATGACGTGGAACGGCGGGACGGCGGCACGCGACGCGGCGGCGAAGCGGGCCGGGCTGTCGGGGACGGTCACCTCACCGAGGGTAGGCGCACCCTCACCCGGCGGTGAGGGCGGAGCCCGCGCGGGCGGCGGCGTGGCGTCCGGCGCGGCGTCCGAAGAAGGAGCCTTCGCCGAGCTGGGTGCCCGAGCAGTAGCTGTTGCCGTCCTGGGCGATGTTGGAGGCGCAGGCGCCGGCGGCGTAGAGGCCGGGGATGACGGTGCCGTCGGCGCGGCGGGCCTGGCCGTCGAGGGTGACGGAGATGCCGCCGAGGGTGAAGCCGGCGTAGAGGGCGACGCCGAGGCTGAGGTCGAAGACGCCCCACGGCCCCTCGGTCTGGGGGGCGAGCCAGTCGGGGTGCTTGCCGAAGTCGGGGTCCTCGCCGACCGCGGCGTGGTTGTTGTAGCGCTCCATGGTCGCGACCAGGGAGTCGGCGGGGAGGCCGAGGGCGGTCTCCATCTCCTCGATGGTCTCGTAGCCGTCGAGGAACTTGACCAGGGGCATGCCCTGCTCGGCCATGTGGGCGGAGTCGGCGATGAGGTAGGCGGTCTGGTCGGTCTGCTTCAGCACGTGATAGCTGGTGCGGGAGTGGTAGGAGTCCTCGGCGACGAACCGGCGGCCCTCCTTGTTGACGATGACGCCCTTGACCAGGCTGGAGGGCGGGTAGAACGGGGCGGTGATGAAGGGCTCGTCCATGTGCTCGAGTGCCGCGCCGACCGAGGCGCCGAGCCGGATGCCCAGGCCGTCGTCGTAGGTGGAGCCGAGGGTGAACAGCTTGGAGCCGAGTGCGGGAGTGTGCTCGGCGACCATGTCGGGGTTCATCACGAATCCGCCGGCGGCGATGACGACGGCCTCGGCGCGCAGGACGCCGGTGCGCTCGAAGTTCTTCCACGCGACCCCGACGACGGTGCCGACCTCGTCGGTGACGAGGTGGGTGGCGCCGGTCTCGTAGCGCACCTCGACGCCGGCGTCCTCGCAGCGGTCGCGCACGAGGTCGATGACGAGCTTGGCGCCCTCGGTGTCGCCGGGCACGGGGACCTTGTGGCCGCGGGGGGCGGGGATCGCGGCGTCGCGGTAGGGGTGGACCTTCTCGTTGCCGGTGAACATCAGCCCCTCGGTGCCGGGCTGGATGACGGCCTTGCCGGGGAAGTAGGAGCGTTCGAACTGGAAGCCGAGGGCCTCGAGCCAGTCGAAGTGCTCGACCGAGCCCTCGCAGTAGGCGCGGATCTTGTCGTGCTCGGGGTGGGCGGAGTTGGCGACGAGGTACTTGTACATCTCCTCGGGGGAGTCCTCGTGGCCGGTGGCCTGCTGCACCGCGGTGCCGCCGCCGAGGTAGAAGTGGCCGCCGGCCATGCAGGTGGTGCCGCCGTGCACCGCGGCCCGTTCCAGGATGAGGGTGCGGGCGCCGGCGCGAGCGGCCTCGAGGGCCGCGCAGCCCCCGGCGATGCCGAAGCCGATGACGACGACGTCGTAGTGCTCGGCGTCGGCCGGCACGTCGGAGGCCGGGAGGACGGCCGGGATCGCGGTTCCGCTCATGCGCGCAAATCTAGAACAAGTTCCAGTTCTGCGCGACGGCCTCGCCCGATCGGCGCCGCACGGCACCCCCGCGGACCGATAGGGTCGGGTTCCGCCACCCCCGACGACGCCGGAAGGTGACATGAGCTTCGACGTCCACCAGCTCGACCAGGTCGTGCTGGTGGGTGCCGCCGTCACCCTCGCCGCCGTCCTCGCCGTGCGGCTCACCGCACGCGCCGGACTGCCGAGCCTCCTGCTCTACCTGCTCATGGGCGTCGCCCTGGGCGAGTCCGGCATCGGCATCCGCTTCGACGACGCCGAGGTCGCCCACGCGCTCGGGTTCGGCGCGCTCGTGCTCATCCTCGCCGAGGGCGGTCTGACGACCTCGTGGCGCGAGGTGCGCCCCTCGATGCGCCTCGGCCTCTCCCTGGCCACGGTCGGCATCGCCGTCTCCACCGCCGTGATGGCGGTGGCCGGCCACTACGTGCTCGGCCTCAGCTGGCAGCTCTCCATCCTGCTCGGCGCGGTGTGCTCCCCGACGGACGCCGCCGCGGTGTTCTCGGTGCTGCGGGTCGTCCCGCTGCCGCGCCGGCTCATCGGCGTCCTGGAGTCGGAGTCGGGACTCAACGACGCGCCCACCGTCGTGCTGGTGACGCTGGTGGCCGGCGGCTCGCTCGCCGAGGAGTCGCCCTGGGCGATGGGCGGCCTGGTGGTCTACGAGCTCGTCGTCGGCGTGCTGCTCGGGTTGGCGATCGGCTTCGGCGGCGCCTGGGTGATGCGGCGCGCGGCCCTGCCGTCGTCGGGTCTCTACCCGATCGCCGTGCTCACCCTCACCCTGCTGGCCTACGGCGCCGGCGCGGCGATCCACGCCAGCGGCTTCGCAGCCGTCTACGTCGCCGCCCTCGTGCTCGGCAACAGCGAGCTGCCGCACCGTGGCGCCACCCGGTCGTTCTCCGAGGGCATCGCCTGGCTGGCCCAGATCGGCCTGTTCGTGATGCTCGGCCTGCTGCTGTCCCCGGGCCGCATCACGCCGGAGACGATCGGCCTCGCGCTGCTCGCCGGTCTCGTGCTCACCTTCCTCGCCCGGCCGCTGTCGGTGGCGATCAGCGCGCTGGTCGACCCGCGCGCGCTCTCCCCGCGCCAGCTCGTCTTCGTCTCCTACGCCGGTCTGCGCGGTGCCGTGCCGATCGTGCTCATGACGATCCCGTTGTCGGAGGGGGTATCGGGGTCGGCTCGGCTCTTCGACCTCGTCTTCGTGATGGTCGTCGTCTACACCCTCATCACCGGCCCGACCCTGCCGCTCGTCGCCCGGGTGCTGCGGGTCGCCCGGCGCAGCGAGCCCCGCGACCTCGACCTCGAGGCCGCGCCGCTCGAACGCATCGCCGCCGACCTCCTCCAGGTGACGATCAGCCCGGTCTCCCGACTGCACGGCGTCGAGATCGGCGAGCTGCGACTTCCCACGGGCGCCACCATCGCCCTCGTCATCCGCGACGGGCAGACCCTCGCCCCCGAGCAGCGCAGCGTGCTCAAGCGCGGCGACGATCTGCTCGTGGTGACGCCGCGTGCGGTGCGCGAGCAGACCGAGCGGCGCCTGCGCGAGGTCAGCCGGCATGGCCGACTGGCCCAGTGGCTCGGGCCGGAGGAGCGGCGCCGGAGGGCGGCGGAGCGGCCCCGCTGATCCAGGCGAGTCGCGGGTTGCGGCTCAGCTCTCGGGCGGGCTGCAGATACGGCTGGCCAGCACCGAGGTGACCGACTCCCGCGGCGTCGTCGGCGCGTCGAAACCGTCGCCGATGACCACGACCACACCGGGCAGGTCGGTCTCGCGGCGCACCACGGTGGCACCGGGACCGAGCGCGCTGAGCACCAGGCGGGTGGAGGCCTGGCGCGGCGTCGTCGTCCAGATCTGCACGGTCGAGACCGCGCTGCCGGCCGGCGCGTTGCCGATGCGCCCGGGCGCGAACCCCTCGTCGGTGAGCTGCTGGAGCACCTCGCTCGCCCGGCCCTCGCGGCTGCCGGCGTTGAGCACGCTCACGACGAGGTCGGACGGCGTGATCTGGTTGCCCGCCGGCACCTCGACGATGCGGCAGTCGGCGTCGCTCGTCTCCTCCGCGCCGGTGCCGGTGGCCGTCTGGAACGGGCTGGACCCGAACGGCGCGGTCAGCTCCCGCAGACCCCACACGAACCCGACCACGAGCAGCAGGGCCAGTGCCGCGAGGGTGAGTGCGCTGCGGGCGCCGTCGCCGAGTACCCGGGTGGAGGTCGACTCCTCCTCGCTCATGCGCCGGCCCCGCCCTCGTCCGCCGCCCAGGCGTAGACCCGGGCGTGCAGGACGGTGCGCTGCTGGAGGGCGGCCCGCAGTGCCCGGTGCAGACCGTCCTCGAGGTAGAGCTCGCCGTGCCACTGGACGACGTGGGCGAAGAGGTCGCCGTAGAAGGTGGAGTCCTCGTCGAGCAGGGCGGCGAGCTGGAGGGTGTCCTTGGTGGTGATCAGCTGATCGAGGCGCACCTGCCGGGGCGGCAGCTCCGCCCAGCCCCGCTGGGTGAGTCCGTGGGGCGGGTACGGGCGGCCTTCGCCCACCCGTTTGAAGATCACGTGGCGACTATAACGACGGGCGCCGGTCGGGCTCCGCGGGCGCGTCCGCCGGTGGTCGTGGCCAGCACGCCGATGGGCCGGTCCGGTGGCGCGAACGCCGCCGGGCCGGCCCGTCGAAGTGGCCCGCCGCGTGGCGGGCATGCCTTCCGCCTCAGGCGGTCCAGCGCAGGGAGTCGTCGATCATGTCGGCGAATCCGTTGATGCCGCGCAGGTCTTCGCGCTCCGCCATGAGCTTGGCGAGCGCTTGCGAGTGTCGGGTCTTCAGGTCCGCACGCGGGGCGGTGTGCAGGTCGAAGCTCCGAGCGGCGCTGGTGGGGTTCTCCATCGTGGCCTCCTGAGGTGTACGGGTGACGGTCCGTCTGGAACGATCCAATCTTTACTCAGGCGGATAGCGCCCAGGTAGCAGGCGGGTTACAGGAGTTTTTCGCCGGATGTGAGCGTGGACACCTATCGGCCGGGCGTACGGTGCGCGCGTGACCACCTCCCTCCCGGACCCCCGCGATGACCGCGACGCGATCTGCGCGCTGAAGTACCGCTACCTGCGCACCCTGGACACCAAGCAGTGGGACGAGTTCGCCGACTGCTTCGTCCCCGAGACCACCGGCGACTACAACGGTCTGATCTTCGACTCCCGCGACGCCCTGGTGACCTACATGCGCACCAACATCACCGAGGGCATGATCACCCTCCACCAGGCCCACCACCCCGAGATCGTCATCGACGGCGACACCGCCACCGGCCGCTGGTACCTCCAGGACAAGGTGATCGTCGAGGCCTTCCGCTTCATGCTCGAGGGCGCCGCGATCTACGAGGACCGCTACGTGCGCACCGCCGACGGCTGGCGGGTCGCCCACACCGGCTACCGCCGCACCTATGAGGCCACCATGAGCCTCGACGACATCCCCAGCTTCAAGGTGAGCGGTCCGGGCACCCACACCCACGTCTGAGCGCTCCTCGCCCGCTCACGGATCGCCCGGCCCGGGTGTCCAGGCCACCTGCACCCGGCGGACGTCGTCCCCGCGGCGCAGCAGGCGGGCCCGCCCGGGGACGGCGGGGGCCGGGCGCAGGCCGCCGAGCACCGGCCCCTCGTCGGGGGAGCCGGCGAGCAGCAGCGCCGGGCCGCCCAGGTCGCGCAGGGTGGTGAGCACCGGATCGCCCCACGCACGCGACACCCCGGCCATGCGGCGGGCGAGCACCAGGTGCAGGCCGATGTCGCGGGCGTGCGGCAGCAGCGGCGCCAGAGGGCGCAGCGGCGACGGGCCGCCCACCCCCAGCAGATCGGCGTCGTCGACCAGCACGAACACCTCGGCGCCGGTCCACCACGAGCGGGCGCGCAGCTCGGCTGCGGTCAGACCGGGGCCGGGCAGCCGCGCGCGCAGATAGGCGGCCAGGTCGGTCGCGATGCGCCCGATCGCCTCCTCCTCGCCGGCGTGGTGGAGCACGTGCCCCTCGGACACCGCCTCCAGCAGCGAACGGCGCGGATCGACGACGATCAGCCGCGCCGAGTCCGGCGCGTGCAGGCGCGCGAGCTCGGCCGCCACCGCGCGCAGCGTGGCCGTGCGGCCCGACCCGGCGTCCCCGAGCACGAGCAGGTGCGGGTCGGCGTCCGGGTGCCAGGTCGCGGGGCCCCAGCTCCGCTCCTCCCAGCCCAGGGCCACCGCTCCCGACGGGACGGCGGGGCGCACGGCGTCGAGGTCGATCCGATCGGGGAGAGTGCGCACCTGCGGTGGCGGCGGCCCCGGCCACGCCTCGGTCAGCGCCCGCGCCACCGGGACGCCGTCCGCGAGCTCGGGGCGGGCGATCAGCAGGTGGTGGCCGCCCGGGGTCAGCCCGCGCCCGGGTCGGTCGACGGGGACGGCCGCGGCGCGGCGGCGGTCGACCGCCGATGCGTCCGGATCGCCCAGGCGCAGCTCGACGCGGGTGCCGAGCAGGTCGCGCAGGGCCGGGCGCAGGTCGCTCCAGCGACGGGCGCCGAGGAGGAGGTGGACGCCGAGCCCGAGGCCCCGGGCGGCCAGGTCGAGCAGCGGCCCCTCGAGATCGGGATCCTCCAGGCGAAGTGCGCCCCAGTCGTCGACCACCAGCACCACCCGACCCTCGGCGCAGGCGCCCCGCTCGCGCTGCGCCCGGGCCCGGTCGGCGAGCAGGTCGCCGGCCGCCTCGACGAGGCGACGCACCGCGGCCGGGTCGTGCGGTGCGGCGATGCCCGCCAAGTGCGGCAGCCGCCAGGTCGCCGGGTCGTCGGGGGAGATCGCCAGCACCTGAAGCTCCCGCGGCGACGCCGCGAGGCTGAGCGCGGCGACCAGGGTGCGCAGGGTGGTCGACACGCCGCTGCGGGCCCCGCCGACCACCGCGACGTGACCACCGGCCCCGGAGAGGTCGACGACGAACGGGTCGTGGCGCTGCTCGCGGGGACGGTCGACCAGGCCGATCGGCACCCGCAGGCCGCCGTCGGCGCGCATGCGCGGCGAGTGCAGCCCCGCGGACCCCGTCGTCACGTCCCCGACCAGCTCGCCCAGCCGCGGTGGTATCGACAACGGCGGCAGCCAGAGCCGGCGGGTCGGCGCGCCCGCGGTCCGCAGCGCCGCGACCTGCGCCTCCAGGAGCGTGGGGCCCGGCCGGGGGGACGGCGGGCGGATCGTCGCCGACCCGTTGCGGAAGGCGCGCAGTCGAGGTGGTCCGCTCCCGCCACCCCCGCAGGATGACGGTGCCGGGTCGCCCAGGTGGACGGCCCGGAACGCCACCGGATCACCCGGCCCGCAGCGCAGCAGCGCATGGCCCGGCGCCTGCGGCAGGTCGACGGCGTCCGGCACCCCGATCGCGGCCCGCGACTCCGCGGCGCTGAAGGTGCGCAGCGCGATGCGGTAGGAGAGGTGGGCCTCCAGGCCGCGCAGGCGCCCCTCCTCCAGGCGTTGGGTCGCGAGCACGAGATGCAGCCCGAGCGAGCGACCGAGGCGCCCGATCGCGGCGAAGAGGTCGGCGCACGAGGGGCGGGCGAGCAGGAGCTCGGAGAACTCGTCGACGACCACGAGCAGGTCGGGCAGGTCGGGCAGGTCGAGAAGCTCGGACGCCGCACCCGCACCGCGTGCTCGGGCCTCCCGCACCGATGCGGCACCGGCCGCCCGCAGCAGCTCCTGTCGCCGCACGAGCTCGCCGGCCAGCACGTCCTCGGCACGTTCGACCAGCTCGAGGTCGTCGGCCAGGTTGGTGATCGCGCCCGCGACATGGGGGAGTGCGGCCACCTCGGCGAAGGTCGCACCGCCCTTGAAGTCGATGAGCACGAAGGTCAGCTCGCTAGGCGGATGACGTGCGGCCAGGCCCACCACGAGGGTGCGCAGCAGCTCGGACTTGCCCGACCCGGTGGCGCCGACCACCAGCCCGTGCGGCCCCACCCCGCCCTCGGCCGCCTCGCGCAGATCGAGCGTGACGGGGACGCCGTCCGGGTCGAGGCCCAGGGGCACCCGCAGCCGTGCCCCGGCCGGCGACCCCGCCGCGTCGAGCAGCGTCCGCCAGCCGGCCACCGCGCGATCGGCGCCCCCGCGCCCGGCCAGGCGCCGCGCGATCGCCTCCGCCGTCGCCGGACCGCAGCGGTCGTGCGCGGGCGTGAGGGTGATCGGGGTGCCGACCGCCGGCGGCTCCGTCGAGGGCATCAGGACGACGACCGTCGTGTCGTCGGCCACCGGCTCTGCGTGGTCCGCTCCGTCGAGCACGATCAGCCGGTGTGCGGCGTCGGCGGCGCCGGTGTGCGGCACCCACTTGAGCCAGTCCCACTCCGGCAGCCGGTCGGCAGCCGCCCGCACCTCCACGGCGAGCGTTGCGGCCGGATGCGTGGCCGCGGCGGAGCAGATCAGCGCGCGTGCCCAGGCCCGGTCGTCGTCCTCGGTGCCGTGGGGGAGGAGCACGCGGTGCTCGCGCAGATCGAGCACGAGAGGGACGTCGTCGACCTCTGCGTGCGCGGTCACCAGCCGGCGTCGGGCCTCCGCGCAGACCGGATCGGTGCGCTCGCCGGGGTCGGGCGCGAGCTGCCAGGTGGCCGCGAGCGGTGCGGCGGCGACGCCGATGCGGACCGCGATCGGATCGCTCGGCGCCGCAGCTCGAGGCGGGTGCGGGAGGTGGGCGAGTCGTTGCGGCAGCAGGTGCGGGGGAGGGAAGCGGTCGAGCGCCTCGGCCCGCTGGTCGGCGGCGCACTGCCGGGCGCGGGCGCGGACCTCCGCCAGGTGGCGCCGGTAGCGCGCCCGGCTGCGGGCGAGCCGGCGTCGGGAGCGACGGCGCTGGCGGTCGAGCTGCGCGCCGGCGACGGCGAGCGTCGCGGTCAGCATGATCCCTGCGGCCACCGCGGCGCGGGCGGGCGAGCCTCCCGCCGAGGTGGTCAGCAGCAGGAGCGAGCCCAGGCCCCCGAGCATCGGGAGCACGGTGAGGGCCGGCCCCGGCGTGGCGTCGTCGTCGGGCAGCTCGGGCGGTGCCTCGATCTCGATACGGGTCACCCGCGCCCCCTACCCGCGCCGGGACGCCCGGACGTCGTCGTCCCCAGGTCGAGTGGCCTGTGGACGAGCGGCCCCGGCCGACCGGAGCGGGGTAGGAGTCCGGCATCCACTCGATCGCCGGTGCGCCGGCCCCCAGGAGCCCCAAGGAGATCGTCATGACATCCCCCCTCGTGCCCGGAACGTTCCGGCAGGGCGAGCACGCGCTGAGCCGCGCGGCCGCCCTCGTCGCCGAGGCCCGGTTCGACCTCGACGCGATCGGGGCCGGCGTCCGCGCCGACGCCGAGCGCCTCCAGGTCCACTGGTCCGGACGCGGTGCCACCGCCTTCGCCGCCCTCGCCATTGCCTGGCAGGAGCGGCAGGCCCGCATCGTCGGAGCCCTCGACGACTTCGAGTCCGGTCTGCGCGGCGCCGAACGCGTCGCCGAGTCCGCCGACGAGGAGCAGAACGCCGGGCTCCTCGCCCTCCAGCACGCCCTCGGCGCCGTCCCCGGTCGCTGAGCCCCCGGATCCGCCCTGAACTGAAGGAGAACCACCATGACCTTCGACGGCATCCTCGTCGATCACGCCGGCCTCGACGCCGGCGCCGCCGACCTCGCCCGGGGGGTGCGCTCCCTCGAGGAGCGGCTGCACCGGCTCGAGGCCGATCTCGCCGGGCTGCGCGGCGTGTGGGCCGGTGCGGCCGAGCAGTCCTACACCGAGGCCAAGGCCCGCTGGGACGCCTTGATCGGCGAGATGAAGGAGCTCCTGGCCCGCACGGCGGTGACGGTGGCCCGCGCCAACGCGGAGTACGCCGCCGCCGACCTGCGGGGCGCCGCGCTCTTCGGCTGAGCGGGTCCGGCCGTGACCGCACCTCCGCTGCTGCGCGCGACCGTCGTCGGTGGACGCCGCCGCCTCGACCTGCACCTGCCCGCCGAGGTCCCCGTGGTCGAGCTCGTGCCCGAGCTCGCTCGCGCCTCCGGCCTCCCCGTCACAGGGGCGTGGGCGCTCGCGTCGATCGCCGGTGAGCCGCTCGACCCGGAGCGGTCCCTGGCACGGCAGGAGGTGCCCGACGGCGTGCTGCTGGTGCTGCGGCCCGATCCCCTCCCGGTGCCGAGGCTCCGCCACGACGACCCGGTGGAGGCCTGGACCGCCGGCCGGCCCGCGCCGGTCGGCCCGGGCCTCGAGGTGGCCGTCGCGGCTGTCGTCGTCGGACTCCTGACCGGCCTCGCGGCCCTCGTGGGCCCCCTCCCGTCTGCGGCGGTGGGCCCCCTGGCCGCGATGGCCGCCGCCCTGTTCTGCGCCGTGCCGGGAGTCGCCGCGCTCGCGCTGGGCACGCCGTCCGCCGAGGGTCCGATCGGGGTCGAGGCCGCGGCGGCGCAGGTACGCCGGGCGGTGGCGCTGACGGCCGTGCTGGGGGCGGGCCTCGGCGCGACGATCGTCGTCCTCGTGCCCGCTCTGGTCGCCAGCGGCCCCGCCGGCCTCGCGCTCGCGACGGCCTGCGGCGTCGTCCTGCTCGACCGGGCGGCGCCCGGCACCGCCCGGCTCCCCGGTGCGACCGTCCTCGCCACCGTGGTCGGCTCCGGCCTGTTGCTGCCCGAGGTGCGGCCGGTCGTGGCGGCCGTGCTCGTGCTCGTCGGCGCCCCGGCGACCCTGCTGCTCGGCTCCGGTGCCCGCTGGCCGGTGTGGTTGCCCCGGCATCGGCTGGTGGACGCCGTCGGCGTGGTCGCGCTCGTCGCGTTGGCGCCGTCGGCCGCGGTCACGGCCGGGCTGCCCGATCTCGTCCGGGAGCTGGTGCGATGACGCTCGGCCCGACTGAGGAGCATGCCGCCGTCATCGCCGCCGAGCATCGGCGCCGCTGGGTCGAGGCGACGGTCGGTCCGCGCCCGTCGGCCGCCCGCGCGGTCGTCGCCGGCGTCCTCGCGACCCTCCTCGCCCTGGGTGGGGTCGCCGCGGTGGAGGTGCTGGCGGCCGACGCCCCGGCGCGCCCGGCCGAGGAGGCCGGCCGATGAGACGCGGCCACCGACGGCTCAGCCGAGGGTGGCGACCAACCGGGCGTCGATGGCGGCAGGTGCGAGCGCGTGGTCGAGGGCCAGCGCCGCGCATCCGACGAGACCGGCGCGCTCGCCGTGCACCGAGGGCAGCAGCCGCAGCCGCCGGGTGGCCAGCTCGCTGGTGCGCGGGTAGAGCGTCTCCTTCACCCCGCCCGCCAGGGGGTCGAAGGCCATGCTGAGGTCGCCGCCCAGCACCACGGCCTCGGGATTGAGCAGGTTGACCGCCACCGCCAGCACCTCGCCGAGGTGCTGGCCGGCGCGTCTGATGGCCGCGCGAGCCTCGGTCTCGCCGTCGCGGGCGAGGGCTACGAGCTCGCGCACGTGGTCGAGTCCGTCGGTGCGCTCGCCGATGAGCGCCCAGCCGCCGGCCACGGTCTCCAGGCAGCCGGTGGCGCCGCAACGGCACACCTTGTCGGCCCCGGCGGGCACCCGGCAGTGCCCGAGCTCCCCCGCGGCGCCGTCGTGACCGCGCACGAGGCGACCGTCGGCCAGCACGGCGAGCCCGATACCGGTCGAGGCCTTGATCACCAGGGCGTCGCGCAGGTCGGGCCGGCCGAGCAGTTCGGCATGGGCCAGGGCCTCGGCGTCGTTGCCCAGCCACACCGGCACCTCGCCGAGCGGCTCGAGGAAGGGGCGCAGCGGGACGCCGTCCCAGCCCGGGATCACCGGCGACCCGACGCTGGTCAGCGCCTCGGTGTCGACGGCACCGGGCAGCGACATGCCGACGGCCAACAGCGGCGGCCCAGGATGGGCCGCCTGCAGGGCGACGGCGAGTCCGACGACGTCCGGCATGAGGTCGGGCGCGCTGCTGCCCGCGCGGTGCAGGGCGGCGTCGGAGGCGATCTCGGTGCCGTCGAGGTCGTAGAGGCCGACCTGGTGGCGCGAGCGGCCGATGGCCAGGGCGAGCACGGTGCCGGCCTCGGCGGCGACCCGCAGCGACTCCGAGGGCCGCCCGCCGGTGGTCGTCACCTGCTCGCCCAAGGTGAGCAGGCCGGCGGCGAGCAGCAGGTCGAGGCGGGCCGAGACGGCGGTGCGCGAGAGCCCGGTGGCGGTGCCGAGCGCGCTGCGGGTGACGGCCCGGCCGCTGCGCACGAGGTCGAAGAGCGCGCCCGGGGTGGGCCCGGCGGGCAGCCGGGTGCGCTCGACGGCGGTCATCTGGGCCATCTGTGCATCGTAGTCACCGACTTATGTATGAAAAAAACCGAAATGAGCTTGTATCGATCCAATTCCGATGCGACCGTGGAGACATGACCGACCTGCCGCCCGCCGCGGAGCTTCCCCAGCACGGCGATTTCGTGGTCTTCGGGGCCACCGGCGACCTCGCCCTGCGCAAGCTGCTGCCCGCGCTGTTCCACCGCGACCGCGAGGGCCAGCTGCCCGACGACTTCCGCATCGTCGGGGTCTCCCGCACCGAGACCGACGACGCCGGCTTCCGCTCGATCGTCGCCGACGCCCTCGCCGAGCACGTGCCGGCCGCCGAACTCGACGCCGCCGCCGTCCGCCGCCTGCTGGGCCGCCTGCACCACCTGACCCTCGACGCCCACGACCCCACCGACTGGCACCGGCTCGCCGGGCTGCTCAAGGACGACGAGCTCGGCGTCCGCTCCGGGCCCGACGGCCCGCTCGACGTCGTCCGCGTCTACTACCTGGCCGTCGCGCCGTCCCTCTTCGGGCCCATCTGCCGCCAGCTCGACGAGATCGGCCTGGTGACGCCGTCCTCGCGGGTGGTCATGGAGAAGCCGATCGGCCACGACCTCGCCTCCTCGCGCCAGATCAACGACGCGGTGGGCGAGGTCTTCGCCGAGTCGCAGATCTTCCGCATCGACCACTACCTGGGCAAGGAGAGCGTGCAGAACCTGCTGGTCACGCGCTTCGCCAACACCCTGCTCGAGCCCCTGTGGAGCTCGCGGTGGATCGACCACGTCGAGATCACCGTGGCCGAATCGCTCGGCGTGGGCGACCGCGGCGGCTACTACGACCACGCGGGCGCGCTGCGCGACATGGTGCAGAACCACCTGCTCCAGCTGCTGTGCCTCGTGGCGATGGAGCCGCCGACCTACGTCGGCCGCGAGAACGTGCGCGACGAGAAGCTCAAGGTGCTCCAGGCGCTGCGCCCGCTCGGCCCTGCCGACGTCGCGCGCGACGTCGTCCGCGGTCAGTACGTCGGCAGCGGCGACGGCGACCCGGCGTACGCCGACGAGGTCGGTCGCCCCGACACCACGACCGAGACCTATGTGGCGATCCGGGCCGAGATCTCCAACTGGCGCTGGGCCGGCGTCCCCTTCTACCTGCGCACCGGCAAGCGGCTCTCCGACCGCGTCTCGCAGATCGTCGTGCAGTTCAAGGAGCCGCCGCACGCGATGTTCCCGAACGCCGAGGGCGGCGGCGGCCCGAACCGCCTGCACATCCTGGTGCAGCCCGAGGAGGGCATGCGCCTGCACCTCACGGCCAAGGAGCCCGGCCCGGGCGGCATCCGGCTGCGGCCGGTCTCGCTCGACCTCTCCTACGCCGCGGCGTTCGACCAGCGCTCGCCCGAGGCCTACGAGCGGCTGCTGATGGACGTCGTCCGCGGCAACCCCACGCTCTTCATGCGCCGCGACGAGGTCGAGGCCGCCTGGACCTGGGTCACCCCGATCCTCGAGCACTGGCGTGCGGCCGACGCCGCGGGCGACCGGCCGCTCGCCTACCCCGCCGGCACCACCGGCCCCGCCGCCGCCGACGCCCTGCTCGGGCGCGATGGCCGTACCTGGCAGGAGTTCGACCGATGAGCGCAGCCGTCCACCCCGTCGTCGCGGCCGTCACCGACCGCATCCGCGAGCGCAGCGCCGAGACGCGCGCCGCCTACCTCGCCAGCGTCGCCGAGGCGTCGGGCACCGCGCCGGCCCGCCACCGGCTGGCCTGCGCCAACCTCGCGCACGGGTTCGCCGCCGAGCCCGAGGCCGGCAAGCTCGCGCTGCGCGGCCGGGTGAAGCCGAACATCGCGATCGTCACCAGCTACAACGACATGCTCTCGGCCCACAAGCCGTTCGAGACCTACCCGCCGGTGCTGAAGAAGGCGGTCGCGCGGGCCGGTGGCATCGCGCAGGTCGCGGGCGGCGTCCCGGCCATGTGCGACGGCATCACCCAGGGCCGCGCGGGCATGCAGCTCTCGCTCTACAGCCGCGATGTCATCGCCATGTCGACCGCGATCGCGCTCGCGCACGACATGTTCGACGGCGGCCTGTTCCTCGGCGTCTGCGACAAGATCGTGCCGGGCCTGCTGATGGGCGCGCTCTCCTTCGGCCACCTGCCGGCGGTGTTCGTGCCGGCCGGTCCGATGACCTCGGGTCTGCCGAACTCCGAGAAGGCCGCCGTGCGGCAGCGCTACGCCGACGGCAAGGCCACCCGCGAGGAGCTGCTCGAGGCCGAGGCGGCCTCCTACCACTCCGCCGGCACCTGCACCTTCTACGGCACCGCCAACTCCAACCAGCTGCTGATGGAGGTGCTCGGCCTGCACCTGCCGGGTGCGTCGTTCGTCAACCCCGGCACCCCGCTGCGCGACGCGCTCACGCGGGCCGCGGGCGAGCGGGCGGCCCGCATCACCCGCCAGGGCGGCGAGCCGACGCCGATCGCCGAGATCGTCGACGAGAAGGCGATCGTCAACGCCTGCGTCGCGCTGCTGGCCAGCGGCGGCTCGACCAACCACACGCTGCACCTGCCGGCCATCGCCGCCGCGGCCGGCATCCAGCTCACCTGGGACGACCTGGCCGACCTCTCCGACGTCGTCCCGCTCATCAGCCGGATGTATCCCAACGGCTCGGCCGACGTGAACCACTTCCACGCCGCCGGCGGCATGGCGTTCTTCATCCACACGCTGCTGCGCGAGGGCCTGCTGCACGACGACGTCACCACGATCATGGGCCGCGGTCTGTCGCACTACACCCGCGAGCCCGTGCTGCGCGGCGGGGACCTCAGCTGGGAGGAGGGCCCCAAGGAGTCCCTCGACCACGCGGTGCTGCGACCCGCCGACCGGCCCTTCTCGGCCCAGGGCGGCCTGCGGGTGCTGCGCGGTCCGCTCGGCACCGGCGTCATCAAGGTCTCCGCGGTCAAGGAGGAGCACCGTCGCGTCACCGCGCCGGCGATCGTCTTCGACGACCAGGACGACTTCCTGGCCGCCTTCGCCGCCGGCGACCTCGACGGGCGCGACTTCGTCGCCGTCGTCCGCTACCAGGGTCCGGCCGCCAACGGCATGCCCGAGCTGCACAAGCTCAACCCGGCCCTCGGCGTCCTGCAGGACCGCGGCCAGCAGGTCGCCATCGTCACCGACGGCCGCATGTCGGGTGCCTCCGGCAAGGTGCCGGCGGTCATCCACGTGACCCCGGAGGCCGCGCTCGGCGGCCCGCTCTCGCGGGTGCAGGACGGCGACGTCATCACCGTCGACGCCGTGGCCGACCGCCTCGACCTCGACGCCTCGCTCGCCGGCCGCGTGCCGTCGGGCCGGGCCGCCTCGGCCTCGGAGTGGACCGGCACCGGACGCGAGCTGTTCGCCTCCTTCCGCCGCTCCGTCGGCGCCGCCGACACCGGTGCGAGCGTGTTCGGTGCGATCCTGCCCACGGGGGCTCCCGGCGAGCCCGCGCACGACGCCCGCGACCCGCGACTGGAGGACTCCGTTGTCCGTACTGCCTGATCTCCTCGGCTCCGGCGGGTCGGTGCTCGACCTGGTCCCCGTCGTCCCCGTGGTCGTCGTCGACCGCGCCGAGGACGCCGTCCCGCTGGCGCGGGCGCTCGCCGCCGGCGGCGTCCCGGTCGTCGAGCTGACGCTGCGCACCCCCGTGGCGCTCGAGGCCATCCGCCTCATCGCCGCCGAGGCCCCCGAGGTCGTCATCGGCGCCGGCACGATCACCACGCCCGCCCAGGCCGACGCCGCCGTCGAGGCGGGTGCGCGGTTCCTCGTCTCGCCGGGCGCGACGCCGTCCCTGCTCGCGCACCTCGGCTCGCTGCCGGTGCCCTCGCTGCCCGGCACGGCGACGGTCTCGGAGGTGATCGCCGCGCGCGAGGCCGGCTTCACCGAGGTGAAGTTCTTCCCGGCCGAGGCCTCCGGCGGCACCGCCTACCTGGGCGCGGTCGCCTCGGTGCTCCCCGACGTCCGCTTCTGCCCGACCGGCGGCATCACGCCCGCCTCGGCGCCGTCCTACCTCGCGCTGCCGAACGTCGCCTGCGTGGGCGGTTCCTGGCTCACGCCGAAGGACGCCGTCGCTGCCGGCGACTGGGACCGCATCATCGCGCTCGCGGCCGCGACGGCGGAGCTGCGGGGCTGAGGCCCCGTGCACGTTTCTTCGGTCGACCGTCTCCTCGGCTGACCGAAGAAGCTATCCGCGCCCTCGCCACACCACCTCTCCCAGACGTCCCGTCGGCCACAGCAGCACCACCGGTCGGCGGCGGAGATGGCGCGGGGAATCCTGGGGTCCGGCCAGCCACGCACGGACGCCGTCGGCGGGGTCGATGTCGCCGATCGTCCCGGTGCGCCGCGGGGCGTCGTCCGGGACCGAGCGGGCCATCACGTCGACCCGGCGTCCGGTGAAGCGCGGCGGGTCGTCGGGGTGCCGCCCGAACCTCGAGGGCCCGTAGTCGAGCCGGTTGCGGGCCAGCCCGTGCACGAAGCGGATGCCCCGGGTGTCGTAGAAGAGCCAGACGTCGAGGTCCTTCACGCCGGTCACGCCGTCGAGCAGGTGCGCGGCCGCCCCCTGCGCCAGGCAGCCCGCGACCAGTCGGCCCGCGAGCTCGGGCCGGGACGCCGTCCGGCGCGCGTCGCCGTGCCCCACGAACGTCGCGATGCGCCCGAGCTCCTCGGGTCCGATCGGTTCGAACGATCGCGGGCTGGCGTCCACGGCGCCATCGTGGCCCACGGGGGTAGGGCGGCCGAAAGATTCGGCGGGTACCCGCTGGATCTTTCGGTGCCCGGCTGAAGGTTCGGCCGCGAGCCGAAGTTTCGGCGGGTACCCGCCGAAACTTCGCAGACCCAACCCGTTCCCGGAACCACGAACGGCGCCGCAGCCGAAGCTGCGACGCCGATCGAGTGGCGGAGGTAGGGGGATTCGAGCTCGTCGGCGGAGTGCTGTTGACCCAACCCGCTCCCGGAACCACGAACGGCGCCGCAGCTTGCGCTGCGACGCCGTCCTGATGGCGGAGGTAGGGGGATTCGAACCCCCGAGGGCTGTTAACCCAACCCGCTTTCCAAGCGAGCGCCATAGGCCACTAGGCGATACCTCCGCCGAGGAGGGTACCGGTGCGTGAGGACGGCGCGAAATCGCCCGCCGACGCCCCGCCGACGTTCCGTCGAGAGCCGGCCACCCGCCAGCCATCCGCCAGCCACCGGCGTCGGGGACGGCGGGAGTGCCCGCCGTGTTGGTGGCGGGCACCGGGTCACCTAGACTCCGGGGCAACCCCCCGTGTGGCGGCATCTCACCGAACTCCCCCAGGGCCGGAAGGCAGCAAGGGTAGGCGGGCTCTGTCGGGTGCGCGGGGGGCCTTTGCGTCTCCAGGGCACCCACGTCGGGGACGCCGACCCGGATCGGTCCGCCATCGCCCTTGTCGGCGGCGCTGGTTAGGGTTCAGCACGTGGAGTCACCGCTGGCGCTGTATCGCCGCTACCGACCCGAGACCTTCGCGGAGGTCATCGGTCAGGAGCACGTGACCGAACCCCTGCGGGCGGCGCTCGCGAACAACCGGGTCAACCACGCCTACCTCTTCTCCGGCCCGCGCGGCTGCGGCAAGACCACGAGCGCGCGCATCCTGGCCCGCGCCCTCAACTGCGAGCGCGCCCCGATCGCCGATCCGTGCGGCGAGTGCGACAGCTGCCGCGACCTCGCGCGGGGCGGCCCGGGCTCCATCGACGTCATCGAGATCGACGCCGCCAGCCACGGTGGTGTGGACGACGCCCGCGACCTGCGCGAGAAGGCGTTCTTCGCGCCGGTGCGCAGCCGCTACAAGGTCTACATCATCGACGAGGCCCACATGGTCACCACGCAGGGCTTCAACGCCCTGCTCAAGCTCGTCGAGGAGCCGCCGCCCCACCTGCGGTTCATCTTCGCCACCACCGAGCCCGACAAGGTGCTGCCGACCATCCGCTCGCGCACCCACCACTACCCGTTCCGGCTCATCCCGCCGCGGCTGCTCTCGTCCTACCTCTCCGAGCTGTGCGAGAAGGAGGGCGTGGCCATCGAGCCGGCCGCGCTGCCCCTGGTGGTCCGGGCGGGTGCCGGCTCGGCACGCGACACCCTCTCGGTGCTCGACCAGCTGCTCGGCGGCGCCGGCCCCGACGGCGTCACCCACGCCCTGGCCACCGGTCTGCTCGGCTACACCCCCGACACCCTGCTCGACGAGGTCGTCGACGCGTTCGCGGCCGGCGACGGTGCCGCGGTCTTCGGGGTCGTCGACAAGGTGATCGAGGTCGGCCAGGACCCTCGCCGCTTCACCGAAGACCTGCTGCGGCGCCTGCGCGACCTCGTGATCGTCGCGGCGGTGCCCGACGCGCCGGCCACCGGCCTCATCGACGTGTCCCAGGACCAGGGCGAGCGCCTCGTCGCCCAGGCCGCGCGCTTCGGCGCCAGCGAGCTCACCCGCGCCGCCGACCTCGTCGCCGCCGGCCTGACCGAGATGCGCGGCGCCACCGCACCGCGCCTGCTGCTCGAGCTCATCTGCGCCCGCCTGCTGCTGCCCGGCGCCGACCACACCACCGAGGGCGTCATGGCGCGCCTCGACCGCCTCGAGCGGCGCATCGCGATCAGCGGGACGCCGAGCGCCGCGCTGCCGGCGTCCCCGCCTGCCGCCCCGGCCTCCCCGGCCGCCCCCGCACCGGCGCCGCCGGCCGCCGCCCCGGCCGTGCCCGCCCAGGACCGTCCCGCGCCGGCGCCTGCCGTGCCCGAGTCGCCGGCCTCGGCGGCCGAGGTCGTCCCGCCCCCACCGGCCCCACCGGTCCCGCCGGCTGCGCCCGAACCGGTCGCCGCGCGAGCTCCCGAGCCCGTCGCCGAGCCCGTCGCCGAGCCCGCTCCCACGGCGCCTGCTCCGGCCGCTGCCGCGCCTGCACCCGCTCCGGCCGCACCGGCCGCACCTGCCCCGGCCGCACCGGCGGCCACCAGCGGCGGCAGCACCTTGAGCCTGGTCGACGTGCGCCGGCTGTGGCCCGACATCGTCGAGGTCACCAAGTCCAAGCGCCGCATGACCTGGATCCACCTCACCCAGAACGCCCAGGTCGTCGCGGTCGACGCGACCACGCTGACGCTCGGCTTCGCCAACGCCGGTGCCCGGGAGTCCTTCGAGCGCGGCGGCAGCATCGACATCGTCCGCCAGGCCGCCATCGACGTCGTCGGCGTCGAGTGGCGCATCGAGACGATCGTCGATCCCGGAGCCGACCCGGGCGCACCGCCCCCGCCGGCCGCCGCCCCCGCCGCCCCCGCCGCCCCCGCCCCCGCCGCCCCCGCCCCGGCGGCTCCCGCACCCTCCGGCGTCGATCCGTGGGCCGCCCCGCAGGCACCGGCCCCGCAGACGAATCCGCAGGCGGCATCCGCCGCTCCCGCGGCGCCGCCGGCACCCGCCGCACCTGCCGAGGCCCGCCCGCTCACCGACGCCCGGCCCCCGGCCTGGCTCGAGGAGGAGGACGACGGCCCGCCCCCGCCGCCCGACCCCGGGTTCGGGTCCCGGTCGGCAGCGGCCCGCGACGCGATCGCGGCCACGCGCGATCCCGGCGGGCCGACCCTGGCCGGAGCCCGCGCCGACGACCTCGCCGCGGCCGATGCCGAGGCCCACCCCGACGATCCCGACGCCGACGCCGACGACCTCGCGGGCGCGGCCCTGCTCGAACGCGAGCTCGGCGCCCAGATCGTCGAGGAGATCCGCCACCAGTGAGCGTCCGTCCGCCGTCCCCGACAGGAGCATCCCGATGAGCCAGAACCCCTTCGACGCCCTCGGCGGCCTCGACATGAACGCGATCCTCGCCCAGGCGCAGGCCATGCAGGAGCAGCTGGCCTCCGCCCAGCAGCGCCTGGCCGAGGCCGAGGTCGAGGGCACCGTGGCCGGCGGCGCCGTCACCGTCACGGTCACCGGCACCGGCGAGCTGCGCGGGGTGAGCATCAAGGCCGGCTCCTTCGACGGCTCCGACGCCGACGACCTCGCCGACCTGGGCGACCTCATCGTCGCCGCCTACCGCGACGCCAAGGCCCAGGCCGACGCGCTCGCGAACGACGCCCTCGGTCCGCTGGCGGGCGGTCTGCCCGACGTCCCGGGCCTGCCGAACCCCGGCAAGCTCGGGTTCTAGGCGTCGCCGCGTGTACGAAGGCGTCGTCCAGGACCTCATCGACGAGCTCGGCCGGCTCCCCGGCGTGGGCCCGAAGAGCGCACAGCGCATCGCGTTCCACCTGCTCCAGGCCGACCCGGCCGACGTGCGCCGGCTCGCCGACGTCCTCATCGAGGTCAAGCAGCGGGTCAAGTTCTGCTCCATCTGCTTCAACGTGAGCGAGGAGGAGCAGTGCCGCATCTGCCGCGACCCGCGGCGCGACCCCACCGTGCTGTGCGTCGTGGAGGAGTACAAGGACGTCGTCGCCATCGAGCGCACCCGCGAGTTCAAGGGCCGCTACCACGTGCTGGGCGGCGCGATCAGCCCGATCGACGGCATCGGACCCGACCAGCTGCGCATCCGCGAACTGCTCCCGCGGCTGGCCGACGGCACCGTCGTCGAGGTCATCTTGGCCACCGACCCGAACCTCGAGGGCGAGGCCACGGCCACCTACCTGACCCGCATGCTGCGCACGCTGGAGGTGCGGGTGAGCCGCCTGGCGAGCGGCCTGCCGGTCGGAGGTGACCTGGAATACGCCGACGAGGTCACCCTCGGGCGAGCGTTCGCGGGCCGCCGGAGCGCAGAATGAGCACCATGAGCATCACCGACGGCGAGACCGAGGACTTCGCCCAGCAGATCGCCGACCAGGTGGAGAGCTTCCTGCTGGCCGTCCGCGAGATCGCCCGCGCCCAGGAGCCCGGCCGCGCCATCTCGCTGCTGCTGCTCGAGATCAGCCAGATCCTCCTGGCCGGCGCCCGCCTCGGCGCCCAGCGCGACTTCACCCCGCGCACCGAGTACCAGCCCGACGTCGGCCCCGAGCCCGACCTCGACCAGATGCGGCTGCGCCTGGCCGAGATGCTCGGCGACGTCGACACCTACGGCCTGGTCTTCGACCCCTACCTGCCCGAGCTCGTCGAGAGCCAGCTCTCCGACGACCTCACCAGCATCGCCACCGACCTCGACACCGGCCTGCGGCACTACCGCTCCGGCGACATCGAGGAGGCGCTGTGGTGGTGGCAGTTCTCCTACGTCTCCTCGTGGGGCAACCTCGCCGGAGCCGCGCTCAACGCGCTGCTCTCGATCGTCGCCCACGACCGGCTCGACGCCGCCGCGTTCGTCGACGCCGACCAGGTCGCCGCGGCCGAGCAACTGCTCGCCGCCGACGACGTCCGCGGCTGAGATATCGGTCGGGGTCGCTCGGCCCGCGCCGATAGACTCACCGGGTCCGGTCGGCGCGAGCATCGCCGACTCAGTCGAACGCGAGGGTTCTCCAGTCGTGGGCATTGTCGTCCAGAAGTACGGCGGTTCGTCCCTGTCCGATGCGGCGTCCGTGAAGCGGGTCGCCCGGCGCATCGTCCAGGCCAAGAAGGCCGGCCACGACGTCGTCGTCGTGGTCTCGGCCATGGGCGACACGACCGACGACCTCATCGATCTCGCCGAGCAGGTCAGCCCCCGGCCGCCGGCCCGTGAGATGGACATGCTGCTGACGGCCGGCGAGCGCATCTCGATGGCGGTCGTCTCGATGGCCATCAACGACCTCGGTTTCTCGGCCCGCTCCTTCACCGGCTCGCAGGCCGGCGTCATCACCGACGCGGTGCACGGCAAGGCCAAGATCATCGACGTCACGCCGGGCCGCATCGTCTCGGCCATCGACGAGGGCCACATCGTCATCGTCGCCGGCTTCCAGGGCGTCTCCGGCGACACCAAGGAGATCACCACGCTGGGGCGTGGCGGTTCCGACACCACCGCGGTCGCGCTCGCCGCGGCGCTGCGCGCCGACGTCTGCGAGATCTACACCGACGTCGACGGTGTCTTCTCCGCCGACCCGCGCATCGTGCCGGCGGCTCGCAAGCTCGACCGCGTCTCCTACGAGGAGATGCTCGAGATGGCCGCCTCCGGGGCCAAGATCCTCCACCTGCGGTGCGTCGAGTACGCCCGCCGCTACGACATCCCGATCCACGTGCGCAGCTCGTTCAGCACGCTCGAGGGCACCTGGGTCATCGACCCCGCCGACACGAAGGAAGAAGACATGGAACACGCCATCATCGCCGGCGTCGCCCACGACCGCTCCGAGGCCAAGATCACCGTCGTCGGCGTCCCGGACAAGGTCGGCGAGGCTGCGCGCATCTTCGAGACCCTGGCCGGCGTCGAGGTCAACATCGACATGGTCGTGCAGAACATCTCGGCCGCGGCCACCGGCCTCACCGACATCTCCTTCACCCTGCCTCGCGCCGACGGCCAGACCGCCATGGGCGCCCTGGCCCGGCTCCAGGAGGAGATCGGCTACGAGAAGCTGCTCTTCGACGACCAGGTCGGCAAGGTGTCCCTCATCGGTGCCGGCATGCGCTCGCACCCCGGCATCACCGCGAAGTTCTTCTCCGCCCTCGCCTCGGCGGGCGTCAACATCGGCATGATCTCGACCTCGGAGATCCGCATCTCGGTGATCGTCGACGAGAACCAGGTCGAGGCCGCCGTCCAGGCCGCCCACACCGCGTTCGACCTCGACGCCACCGAGGTCGAGGCCGTCGTCTACGGCGGGACCGGTCGCTGACATGGGCGTGAAGATCGGCATCGTCGGCGCCACCGGCCAGGTGGGTGTCGCCATGCGGCAGATCCTCGAGGAGCGGGACTTCCCCGCCGACGAGATCCGCTTCTTCGCCTCCGCGCGCTCCGCGGGCACCGTGCTCACCTACGCGGGTCGCGAGGTCGTCGTCGAGGACGCCGCCACCGCCGACCCGGCCGGGCTCGACATCGCCCTGTTCTCCGCCGGCGCCACCACGTCCCGCGCGCTCGTCCCGCGCTTCGCCGAGGCCGGCGTCATCGTGGTCGACAACTCCTCGGCGTTCCGCAAGGACCCCGACATCCCGCTCGTCGTCTCCGAGGTCAACCCCGACGCGATCGAGCAGGCCTTCGCCGGCGAGAAGCAGAACATCATCGCCAACCCGAACTGCACCACGATGGCGGCGATGCCGGTCCTGCGGCCGCTGCACGACGAGGCCGGTCTCGTGCGCCTCATCGCCTCGACCTATCAGGCCGTCTCCGGCTCCGGCGTCGCCGGCGTCCAGGAGCTCGCGACCCAGATCGCCGCGGCCGGCGACAAGGCCGCCGAGCTGGCCTACGACGGCGAGGCCGTGGCCTTCCCCGAGCCGGGCGTCTACCAGCGCACGATCGCCTACGACGTCGTCCCGCTGGCCGGCAGCCTCGTCGACGACGGGTCGGAGGAGACCGACGAGGAGCAGAAGCTGCGCAACGAGTCGCGCAAGATCCTCGGCATCCCCGATCTGCGGGTCTCGGGCATCTGCGTGCGCGTGCCGGTGTTCACCGGGCACTCGCTGGCGATCAACGCCGAGTTCGAGCGGCCGCTGACCGTCGCGCGCGCCAAGGAGCTGCTCGCCGACGCGCCCGGCGTCGAGCTCACCGACATCCCCACCCCGTTGCAGGCCGCCGGCAAGGACCCGTCCTACGTCGGCCGGATCCGTCAGGACCCCGGCGTCGACGGCGACCGCGGCCTCGCGCTGTTCATCAGCAACGACAACCTGCGCAAGGGCGCGGCGCTGAACACCGTGCAGATCGCCGAGCTGCTCGTCGAGCGGCTCGCCGCTCGCTGATCCCGCGCAGCGGCGCCGTCACCCCTCGTCGGTGACGGCGCTGCTGACGGAGTGGGACGCCCAGAAGCTGCCCGCGCTGAGCACCGGCAGCACGATCGCCATCCACCACTGGTCGAGGTCGTCGATCAGGAACAGCAGCGCGATCACGCACAGCAGAGCCACGCCGAGGAAGCTGGTGCCACCGGAGTCGGCCACCCGCAGCACGCGCAGCAGCAGACCGCCCGCCCAGATCGCGACGATCACGATCGCCACGAGCAGCAGCGTGCCGGCACCACCCCCGCAGGTGGCGGTGCCGCGGGCCGCCTCGCAGGCGCGCAGCGAACCGGCGGTCAGCCCCACCATCAGCAGACCGATCAGCAGGCCGGTGATAGTCACCGCGGCGAGGGGCGGGACCGCCGGCAGGGCGATCGGACGGCGCTGTGGACGCGGCGCCCTGGCCGCCTTCGGGGCCTGGGGGGCCTGGGGTGGCTTCGGTGCCCGGGGTTCCCGGGGCGGCCGCGGTGCCTTCGGCTCCTTCGCGGCCTTCGCGGCCTTCGGCGGCTTCGGGGCCTTCGGTGCCTTGGGCGCCTTCGCGGGCTTCGGTGCGCGAGCGCGGCGCTCGCCGGGGATCTCCGGCGCCGGCCCCCACGCGGGGTCCCAGTCGGGCGTCGCAGCGGTGGGCAGGACGGCGGTCTCCTCGACGGCCGGCTGTGTGACGTCGGACTCGGGCGCCGGCTCCGGCCGCTCGCGTCGTCGCCGGCGTCCGAACGACAGCGACGGGGGTGCGATCGACGGGGTCTCGCGCTCGTCCTCGGCCATGGCGCCCAGTGTCGCAGAGGGTCGGATGTCCCGGACATGTGAGGCGTGGGACGGATGTGACGCAAAACGTCCCACGCGGTCTATACCGGCGGATGAACAATCGGCGCTGGGGGTACGGAACCGCCGTTCCTTCTTTACCTTGGTAGCGCTCCCTCCCTGTCAATCCACCCCAAGGACATTCCCATGAAGAAGACCTTCGCCCTGATCGGCCTTCTCCTCGCCGTTCTCACCACCACGTTCGTGTTCGCCGGCTCCGCCTCCGCGGAGGACTACGGCCTCCCGAACGCCCCGGTCGCCGTCCAGCAGGCCTTCGGCGCCTTCTCCTCGGCCTTCACCCAGGCGTTCGCGGGTGCCCCGGCAGCGGTTCAGACCGCCGTCGCCAACTTCCTGTCGGGCTTCGCCGGTCTGGCCAACCTGCTCTTCGGCATCCCCTGATCCTGAGTGCCGCGACGTCCCGCCAGGGGCGCGCGTCGCTACGAGCCTGAGCGATCGCGTCGAAAGCGCCGCATCATCGGCGCCTTCGGCGTGGTCGCTCTCTCGGTTCTCGGGTGGCTGGCGTTCAACGCCGTCTCGGCTCGGAACCACCTGCTCGACGCGCGCGCAGCCCTCGAGGCCGCACAAGCAGCCAGTGACCGAGACGATGAGCCGGAGGTGGACGAGGCGGCACGCAGGGCCGGTGCCGAGCTGAAGGCAGCGAGCAACGCGGTCTCCCAGCCGCAATGGTCCCTCTACGCGCACCTGCCGTGGGTCGGTGACGATGCCCGAGCGGTCCGCACCATCGCGCAGGTCGGTGCCACGGTCGGCGGGAAGATCCTCGACGACCTCCTCGACGCCCGTGGGACGCTCGCCGACGGTGGCCTGCGCCGCGACGACGGCAGTGTCGACCTGGCCCGAGTGGCTGCACTGCGGCGACCACTCGGTGCAGCGGCGGCGCCTCTCGCCGACGCGGCCGAGCGCCTCGGCGACCTGCCGCAGAACGGGCTGTCGAGTTCGATCAGAGATGCCGTCGAAGCGGCAGCGGACGCCGCGGAGCGGGCCGCGAACGCGGTGCGGGTCGCTGATCGGACGTTGAACATCGCCGTGCCCATGCTCCGGGGGAGCCACGACTACGCCGTCGTGTTCCAGAACAGCGCCGAGTTGCGGCCGACCGGTGGCCTCCCGGGTGCATGGAGCGTGCTGGAGGTGCGCGACGGCCGTATCGCCATCGGCCGTCAGGGGTCGGGACGTGACGTGATCGCCGACGGACCCGTTGCACCCATCGACCCGGGTGTCGAACGCACCCTGGGCGCTCGCGTCGCCACCGACTTCCGCGACACCGCCCTCGTGCCGGACTTCCCGACCGCGGCGTCCTATCAGCAAGCGCTTCTCGCTGCGGTCGAGGGTGTCGATGTCGATGGCGTCCTCGCCATCGATCCGGTCGCCATCAGCTACCTGCTCGGCGCGACCGGCCCGATCACCCTCAGCTCCGGGACGTCGCTGAGCGAGGACAATGCAGTGGACTACCTGCTGCACCAGGTCTACGTCGACATCCCCGATCCGGACGAGCAGGATGCGGTCTTCGCCGGGATCGTCAAGCAGGTCTTCGACCGCCTCCTCTCAGCCGACCTTCCTACCGCCGATCTCATCGATGCGGTCTCCAGGGCCGTCGGCGAGCGTCGGTTCCTGGTGTGGTCCGACGAGGATGCCGTTCAGCGACGGATCTCCCGAACCTCGGTGTCGGGGGCGCTGCCCGCTGATGGCCAGGGCGTCGGCATCTACTTCTCCGACGGTACGCGCTCGAAGATGAGCTACTTCCTGGACGTCGACGCGACGGCCCGTGCGGTCGACTGCGGCAGCGAGGGTCAGGAGTACCGCATCGCGTTGACCCTCAGGTCGACAGCGCCGCCGGACGCCGCGACGACCGAGCCCAGCTACGTCCTCGGACCGGACTTCCGAGAGAAGGGGGCTCAAGTGGTCAACATCCTGATGCTGGCGCCCCGCGGAGGCACCGTCCCTGTCGCGAGCATCCTCGGTGGCCGGTTCCCGACCGATGACCTCTCGGTCGACGGGCGGCCGGGCGCCCTCCTCACCCTCCTGTTGCGCCCCGGCGAGGCGGCGCCCTTGCAGATCTCGATGTCGGGCCCAGCGGGTGAGCGAGGCCCGACGCCCTTCGGCATGACGCCGACGGTGCGCTTCGCCTCGACCGAGCACACCATCCCCTCGGCCTGTGGCTGACCGCCCGCGGGGCCGCGCCTGAGCGTGTCCGGCGCGACCCCGCGGGTGCGCTCAGGCCTCGATCGCGGCGGGGGCGGCGTCCGCCTGCTCGACGCCGGCAACCTCGATGCGCCGCGGCTTGGCCTTCTCGGCCACCGGCACGACCAGACGCAGGACGCCGGCGTCGTAGGCGGCCTCGATGCGGTCGAGGTCGAGGTTGTCGCCGAGCACCAGCTGGCGGCTGAAGGAGCCGCGGGTGCGCTCGGCGGCGAGCAGCTGCCAGTCGCCGTTGCGGGCGAGGCGCTCGGCGCGCACGGTGAGCACGTTGCGCTCGACGTCGATGTCGATGCTCTCCCGGGCGACGCCGGGCAGGTCGAACTCGATGATGAAGCGGTCGCCCTCGCGCCAGGCGTCCATCGGCATGGCGGCGGGTCGGTTGGTGGTGCCCACTCCGGCGCCGAGCAGCTGGTTCGCGAGACGGTCGAACTCGCGGAAGGGGTCGGTGGTGCGGATCAACATGGCGGTTCCCTTTCTCGTCGAGGACGGCTGCCGATCTATATCGGCTGATATAGGTTAGATATAGCGCCGAGAAGAGATCTGATCAAGCCCGAGGAGCCTGCGTGGAATCGTCGACGACCGCCGTCTTCGCCATCTCGGTCGCGGCGGACATGGCCTCGATGCAGATCCAGAACCTGCGGGTCTACGAGCGCCGTGGCCTGGTGAGCCCGGCGCGGACGCCGGGCGGCACCCGCCTCTACAGCCGGGCCGACGTCGAGCGGTTGCGCCGCATCGGCCAGCTCCTGGAGGAGGGGCTCAACCTCGCCGGTATCGCGCGGGTCCTGGCGCTGGAGGAGGAGAACCGCCGGCTGCGCGCCCGCTTGGCGCGGGCCGAGGAGCGCTCGTGATCGGACGCACCGCCGGGGAAGCAGTGAGGGCCGGATCGCACGCGATCCGGCCCTCGATCTGTCGGGCTGACAGGATTTGAACCTGCGGCCTCTTCGTCCCGAACGAAGCGCGCTACCAAGCTGCGCCACAGCCCGATGTGAGACGAGCTCACGAGTACCGGAGCATACCGGAGCGGATCGAGGCCACCGAATCGCGGTCGCCATCCGGTCCGACGGCGCGGATCAGGCGTCGTCCCGCGGCCGGGGCGCGAAGGTGAGCAGGGTGGCCTCGGGGCGACAGGCCACCCGGACGCGCGCGTAGGGGTTGGTGCCCAGGCCCGCCGAGACGTGCAGCCAGGCCGAGCCCGGGTCGCCGTCGCGGGAGTCGGCAGGATGCCGGTGCAGGCCCTTGGCGCGGGCCGGCTCGAGGTCGCAGTTCGTCGTCAGCGCACGACCGCCGGGCAGGCAGACCTGGCCGCCGTGGGTGTGACCGGCGAGGATCGCGTCGTAGCCGTCGGCGGCGAACGCGTCGAGCACCCGCAGGTACGGCGCGTGCGCGACGCCCAGCCGGACGTCGGCGTCCCGGTCGGCCGGTCCGGCCACCAGGTCGAGGCGGTCGTAGGCCAGATGCGGGTCGTCGACGCCGGCGAAGGACAGCAGCGATTCGCCGGCGACCAGGCGACCGCGGTCGTTGGTCAGGTCGAGCCACCCGTGATCGGTGAGCCGGCGCTTCAGCTCCGGCCACGGCAGCTGGGGGGTGCCCGTGTGCCGGACGCCGTCGTCGGGGAGCAGGTAGCGCAGCGGATTGCGTCCGCTCGGCTCGAAGTAGTCGTTGGAGCCGAGCACGAAGACGCCGGGCCGACCGAGCAGCGGCCCGAGGGAGTCCAGCAGGGCCGGGACGGCGTCGCGGTGCGCGAGGTTGTCGCCGGTGTTGACGACCAGGTCGGGTTCGAGGCGCGCCAACCCGGCGATCCAGGCCCGCTTGCGCGTCTGCCCGGGGGTGAGATGCAGGTCGGAGAGATGCAGCACCCGCAGCGGACGCTGCCCGGCGGGCAGGAGCGGCACCGTGACCCGGCGCAGGGTGTAGGCCCGCGCCTCCCAGGCGCCGTACGCCGTCAGGCCCGCCCCGGCGAGAGCGCCGAGCCCGACGGTGCGGCCGATAACGCGGGTGAGGGTCACCGGGTCAGGCTGCCACAATCGGCACCATGAGCACTCTCAAGGACCGCCTGCGCGCCGATCTCACCACCGCCATGAAGGCCCGCGACGAGATCCGGTCCTCCACCCTGCGGATGGTGCTCACCGCGGTGACCAACGCCGAGGTCAGCGGCAAGACGGCCCGCGAGCTCTCCGACGACGAGGTGCTCACCGTGCTGACCAGCGAGTCGAAGAAGCGCCGTGAGGCCGCGGCGGCCTTCGAGGACGGCGGCCGCGCCGAGATGGCGGCCAAGGAGCGCGCGGAGGCCGAGGTCATCGCCGACTACCTGCCCGAGCAGCTCTCCGCCGAGGAGATCGCCGAGCTCGTGCGCGCGGCCGTCGAGAGCACCGGAGCCGCCGGCGAGGGTATGAAGGCGATGGGCCGGGTCATGGGCGTGGTCACGCCGCAGACCAAGGGCCGGGCCGACGGCGGCGCGGTGGCCGCCGAGGTCAGGCGCCAGCTCGGCTGACGGACGGCGTCAGCGGCCGCCGCCTCCCTGCCCGCCGTTGCCCGGACCACCGCCGTTGCCTCCGCCGTTGCCGTTGCCTCCGCCGTTGCCCCGGCCGCCGCGCCCGCCCCGGGAGGGCTCGCGTCCGGTCGACTGGTAGATGACGATCGGCGTGGCGTTCGAGACCGACGAGCCGGCGCCCGGCGAGGTGTAGGCGACGGTGTCGGCCGGGTAGCCGGTGTCGCGGTAGCCGCCGAGGCTGGTCTGGAAGCCGGCGGCCTCGAGCGTCTTCTGCGCCTCCTCCAGGCTCATGCCGGCCACCGAGGGCACGGTCGCCACGATGCCGGCGACGTCGGTGGCCGACGGGGTGGTGAAGTCGGTGGCCGGGAGGGTGTCCTGGATGGCCTGCATCGCGTCGCCCCAGATCGGGCCGGCGACGGTGGAGCCGAAGGCCGCGCCGATGGTCGACCCGCCGATGGTCTGGCCGTTCAGGGTGATCGGCTCGCCGACGGAGTTCGCGCCGGCGACCATCGCGGCGGCGGCGAGGGCGGGGGTGTAGCCGACGAACCACACCGACTTGTTGTCGTCGGTGGTGCCGGTCTTGCCCGCCGAGGGCTTGTCCAGCGCGAGCCCGGCGCCGTAGCCGAAGCCGCCGGGCTCCTGGACGCCGCGGAGCACGCTGTTGACGGCGTCCGCGGTCGAGGCGGGCATGACCTGCGTGCAGTCCTCGGGGTAGTTCTTCAGCACGTTGCCGCGCGAGTCCTCGATGGAGGTGACCGGACGCGAGGCGCAGTGCTCGCCGCGAGCGGCGAACGTCGCGTACGCCTCGGCCATCTCCAGCGGGCTCACGCTGGCCACACCGAGGGTGAAGGAGGGGACCATCCACCGGTTGGAGTCGTCGAGCTGGGTGATGCCCATCTGGCGCGCGAGCGTGTAGGGCTCGCACAGTCCGGTGCGCTCCTCGAGCTGGACGTAGAAGGTGTTCACCGACTCCCGGGTGCCGGTGTAGAGGTTGAAGGTGCCCGACCCGGTCGAGTTCGACAGCGTGTAGGGCTGGGTCGAGGGGTAGTACTGGCCGTTGCAGATCTTGAAGTCGCCCTGGTCGACGGTGATGGTCGGCGGCGAGCTGATCGTCGTGGTCAGCGGGATGCCCTGGTTGATGGCCGCGGCCAGCACGAAGGCCTTGAACGTCGAGCCGGGCTGGAACCCGCCGGAGTCGCCGTACTCGCGGGGCACCAGGTAGTTGAGGTAGGTCTGCCCCAGCTCCTTGTTGCGGCCCATCGGTCGCGACTGCGACAGCGCCTTCACGTCGCCCGTGCCGGGCTCGATCATCGCCAGGCCGCCGATCGCCTGGTCGGTCGGGTTGACGTGCGACGTCATCGACGTGTCGGCCGCGGTCTGGTCGGCGGCGTTGAGCGTGGTGCGGATCGTGAGGCCGCCGGAGTACAGCAGCCGCTTGCGCTCCTTGGCCGTGCGGCCGAGCGCGGGGTCCTTCATCAGGTAGTTCACGACGTAGTCGCAGAAGAACGGGGCGCTGGAGAACACGCAGCCGTTGTTCGAGGGCTGGGTGTTCAGGCCGAGGCTCTGCTTCTTGACCCGGTCGGCCGTGCGCTGCGCGATGACGTGGAGCTGGGCCATGCGGTCGAGGACGACGTTGCGGCGCTCGAGGGCGCGGTCGGGGGAGTTGGTGGGGTCGTAGCCGGTGGGGTTCTTCACCAGGCCGGCGAGCATGGCCGACTGCCGCAGGTTCAGGTCGTGGGCGTTGACGTCGAAGTAGTGCTTGGCGGCCGCCTGGATGCCGTAGGCGCCGTCGCCGAAGTAGGCGATGTTGAGGTAGCGCTCGAGGATCCAGTCCTTGCTGTGCCGCTGTTCCAACGCGATGGCGTAGCGCAGCTCGCGCAGCTTGCGCTCGTAGGTGTTGGCCGTGGCCGCACGCTGCTCGGCCTTCGTGGTGGCCTGGCTGACGAGGGTCTGCTTCACCAGCTGCTGGGTGATCGAGGAGCCGCCCTGCACGGTGCCGTCGTTGGCCTGGTTGGTGATGAACGCGCGCAGCGTGCCCTTCAGGTCGAGTGCGCCGTGCTGGTAGAAGCGGTAGTCCTCGATCGCCACGATCGCCTTCACCATCGTGCGCGAGACCTGGCGCAGCGGCACCTCCACGCGGTTCTCGTCGTAGAGGGTGGCGATGGTGTTGCCGGCGTCGTCGACGATCACCGTGCGCTGGGCCAGCTGCTGGGTCTCCAGCTCGGCCGGCAGGGAGTCGATGGCGTCCGAGGCGTTGCGGGCGCCCAGGCCGACCACCCCGGCGAACGGGATGGCGATGCCGGCGACGATGACGCCCAGGACGACCGAGACGATCGCCATGGCGCCGAGGTGGGAGACGACGCGGATGGCGGGGAGACGGTCCGGGGCGGGCATGTCCTCCAGATTACGTGAGGAGCGGGCCTCGGCCCCGATCGCCACAGGATGGCAACACGATGGTGACGCTCCGGTCACCCAGGGGTGGAGGGCACCGTCGGACTAGTCAATTCGGACTACGGCCTTTGGGCCGGACAGGTCTGTCCCCGGAACTGGGTGATTCCTTAACTTTCTCACAGAGTTCTGACGACGCGGGACGTCATGGGGATGCCCCCGGTGGTCGGAAGAAGATGTGGGGACATCATGTGGGTTGAAGACTGGACGCCGCGCGCAGCCTGCCGCTCGGCTCAGCCGGACCAGCTGTTCGTGCGTGGAGCCGAGCAGAACAAGGCCAAGCAGCTGTGCAGCGGCTGCCCCGTGCGCACCGAATGCCTCGCCGAGGCCCTCGACAACCAGATCGAGTGGGGTGTGTGGGGCGGCATGACCGAGCGTGAGCGCCGGGCCCTGCTGCGCCGTCGCCCGAACGCCTCGTGGCGCTCGGTGCTCGAGGCGGCCCGGGAGCAGGAGTCCGCTCCCCAGCCCGCCGGTCGTCGCTGACGACCGACCCTTCCGTTCCGCGAGGCCGGGCGCAGCGGCGCCCGGAGTTCGCGTCCGCCGGTCGCGGAGCCGGGGCTTCCGCCTCGCCTCAGTCGCCGGCGAGCAGTCCGCCGACCCGGCGCAGGCCGTCGAGGTCGTGCACGTCGCTGGCCAGCGCCGGCACCACCGCCGTGGCCACGTCGGGGTGGGCTGCTGCGAAGCGCTGCCGCAGTGTCGCCTCGCGCTCGACCGTGCGGACGGCGTCCGCGTGCAGACGCAGCAGACCCGCCGTCAGCTCGGCCGTGGGTGAGCCGCCGGCCGAGCGGAGCCGGTTGGCCGCCGCCGTCGCCTCGTCGGCCTCCAGGTCGCCCGCCGGCACCGGGCTCGCCCGGTTGACCACGAGACCGGCCAGCGGCATGTGGTCCTCGGTGAGCCGCTCGACGAAGTACGCCGCCTCGCGCAGCGCGTCGGGCTCGGGCGCCGCGACGACGACGAAGGCCGTCTCCTGCGCCTGGAGCAGCGCGTAGGTGGCCTGGGCGCGCGCCCGGAAGCCGCCGAAGACGGTGTCGAGGGCCGCTACGAAGGTCTGCAGGTCGGTGAGGATCTGCGCGCCGAGGATCTTCGTCAGGGCGCCGGTCACCAGGCCGAGGCCCGCGGTCATCAGCTTCGCCGGGCCGCGCGCCGGCGCGAGCATCAGCCGGATGAAGCGGCCGTCGAGGAAGCTGGAGAGCCGTTCGGGGGCGTCGAGGAAGTCGAGCGCCGACCGGGACGGCGGTGTGTCGACGACGATGAGGTCGTAGGTGCCGGCGTCCTTCGCGGCCGCGTGGATCTGCCCCAGCTTCTCCATCGCCATGTACTCCTGCGTGCCGGCGAAGGAGGTCGACAGGGCGATGTAGAAGGGGTTCTCCAGGATCTGCTTGGCCTTCTCCGGCGTCGCCTGGCTGAGCACCACCTCGTCGAAGGTGCTCTTCATGTCGAGCATCATCGCGTCGAGCGAGCCCTCGCCCTCGACGCCGGTGACCGGACGCGGGGTGTTGTCGAGCTCCTCGATGCCCATCGACTGCGCGAGACGCCGCGCCGGGTCGATGGTCAGGACGACGACCTTGCGGCCCCGCTCGGCGGCGCGCAGGGCCAGCGCGGCCGACGTCGTGGTCTTGCCGACGCCCCCCGAGCCGCAGCACACGATGATGCCGGTGGCGGGGTCGTCGAGCAGCGCGTCGACGTCGAGCTGCGGTGGGACGGAGCCGGGATGAGCGGCGAGCGGGCCGACCCGGGTGCGCGGTGTCATGCCATTCCTTGGTCGCGGAGGGTGGCGGCGAGGTCGTAGAGGCCCCCGAGGTCGACGCCGCCGGCCAGCCGCGGCAGCTCGTAGACGGGCACCCCGAAGTCGGCGACGAGCGCGCGCTGGCCGTCCTCGAGGTCGCGGCGCTCGGCGTGGTCGTGCGCCTGGAGCAGCAGGCCGTCGAGGAGGACGTCGCTGGCCTCGACGCCGCCGGCCTTGAGGTCGGCGGCCAGGGCCTCGCGGTCGAGGGTGCCGGCGCGGGCACGGGCCAGGTCGTCGTCCCCGATGTCGCGGGGGCGCACGCTGTTGACCACGACGCCGCCGACCGGCAGCCCGGCCGCCCGCAGCTCGACGATGCCGTCGTGGGTCTCCTGCACCGGCATCTCCTCCAGCACCGTGACGAGGTGGATCGCGGTGCGCGGCGACCGGAAGAGGGTCATCATCGTGTCGGACTGGTTCTTGATCGGCCCGACCTTCGCCAGGCCGGCCAGCTCGCCGCTCACGTTGAGGAACTGCCCGATGCGCCCGGTCGGCGGCGCGTCGAGGACGACAGCGTCGTACTCGATGGCGTTCTTGTTGCGGCTGTTGCGCTGCACGGCCTCGAAGACCTTGCCGGTGAGCAGCACGTCGCGGACGCCCGGCGCGATCGTGGTGGCGAACTCGATGACCCCGAAGCGGTCGAGCGCCTTCCCGGCGCGACCGAGCTTGTAGTACATCGCGAGGTACTCCAGCAGCGCCGACTCCGGGTCGATGTGCAGCGCATGGACGACACCGGGCGGGCGTTCGTCCTCGCGTCGCAGACCGCGGGCGATGGGGCGCTCGGCGTAGGGCAGCGGGTCGACGTCGAACATCCGCGCGATGCCCTGGCGTCCCTCGACCTCGCAGAGCAGCACGTTCTTGCCGTGCGAGGCGAGTGCGAGGGCCAGGGAGGCGGCCACCGTCGACTTGCCCGTGCCGCCCTTGCCGGTGACCACGTGCAGGCGCACCTTCGGCCAGTCCGGGGTGGAGGACGTCGTCTGCGGGGCCACGAGGGCACAGCGTAGAGCGCGGTGCCTAGGGAGGAGGCCGAAGCGGGCGGATCGGGCCGTCACGGCGTCGGCGTCGCCGAGTAGGGTACCGAGCATGGCCAAGACCCAGTGGGAGTACCTGACCGCGCCGATCCTCACGCACGCGGCGAAGCAGATCCTCGACAACTTCGGCGCCGACGGCTGGGAGCTCGTCCAGATCGCGCCGGGCATGAACCCCGAGAACCTCGTCGGCTACTTCAAGCGCCCGATCGAGGCCTGAGCGATGACCCCCGAGGAGCGCCTCGCCGAGATGGGGCTCGCCGTGCCGGAGGTGGCCGCACCGGTGGCCGCCTACGTGCCGGCCGTGCGCACCGGCGCCTACGTCTTCACCTCCGGTCAGCTGCCGATGCGCAGCGGTGAGCTGTTGGCGCAAGGCAAGGTGGGCGGCGAGGTGACGGCCGAGGAGGCCTACGCCTGCGCCCAGCAGTGCGCGCTGAACGCCATCGCGGCGGTGCGCGCCCAGATCGGCGAGCTGTCGAAGGTGAAGCGGGTCGTGAAGGTCGTCGCCTTCGTCGCCTCCACCCCCGACTTCACCGGTCAGCCCGGGGTCGCCAACGGCGCCTCGGAGCTGCTCGGCACCGTCTTCGGCGACGCCGGCGTGCACGCGCGCTCGGCGGTCGGCGTCCCGGTGCTGCCGCTCGACGCTCCGGTCGAGGTCGAGATCCTCGTCGAGGTCGAGGACTGAGCGTGCGCATCCCGCTGCCGCCGGTGCCGCTGCCCGAGCACGTCGTCGGCGTGGCGGCGGAGTTCGCCGACGGACGCCGCACGCCGGTCGAGCCGCGCGACGCCGCGACCGTCGTGCTCCTGCGGCCCTCGGCCGACGGGCCGAGCGTCTACCTGCTGCGGCGCCATGTCGGCATGGACTTCGCCGGCGGCATGGCCGTCTTCCCCGGCGGTGGCGTCGACCCGCGCGACTTCGACGCCGACGTCGCCTGGGCCGGTCCCTCGCCGTCGGAGTGGGCCGGGCGCCTCGGGTGCGACGAGGCGAAGGCGCGCGCGCTGGTGTGCGCCGCCGTCCGGGAGACCTTCGAGGAGTCCGGCGTGCTGCTCGCCGGGCCGTCGGCGTCCGAGGTCGTCGCCGACACGACGGGTGCCGACTGGGAGGCCGACCGGCATGCGCTGGAGGCCCGGGAGCTGTCGCTGACCGACTTCCTCACCCGGCGCGGGCTGGTGCTGCGCACCGACCTGCTGGGCGTGTGGGACGCCTGGCTGACCCCGGTGTTCGAGCCCAAGCGCTACCGCACCTGGTTCTTCGCCGCGCACCTGCCCGAGGGGCAGGTCACCCGCGACGTCTCCACCGAGTCGACCTCGGTGACCTGGATGCCGGCCCGTCTCGCCGCCGACGCCGCCGAGACCGGCGAGCTGGCGATGATGCCGCCCACCTACCTCACCTGCCTGGAGGTCGGCACCTACGCCGACCCGGACGCCGTGTTCGCCGCGGCCGGGGCGCGCACCGCGGAGATGTTCTGCCCCAGCGTCGAGCCGCTCGGCGAGGGCTGGACCCTCTCGATGCCCGACCGCATGCGGGCGCTGGTAGCCGCGCGGCGGGGATGATCGCCACATGAACCCGTGGACCGGCGGCGCGTTCGGTGATCGCGGGCAGTGCGTGCTCGCGCCGAACGCGAACATGATGACCCTCGACGGCACCAACACCTGGGTGCTGCGCGAGCCCGGTGCGCGGCGCAGCATCGTCGTCGACCCGGGGCCCTCGATCCTCTCCCATCTCGACGCCGTCGCCGAGGCCGCGGGCGGGCCGGGTGCCGTCGGCGTCGTCCTGCTCACCCACCACCACCACGACCACGCCGAGGCGGCCCGCGAGTTCGCCGAGCAGGTCGGGTGCGGCGTCCGTGCCCTCGACCCCGGGCTCACGCTCGGCGAGGAGGGCCTGCGCGACGGCGACGTCGTCGAGGTCGACGGCCTCGAGGTGCGCGTTGTCGGCACGCCCGGACACACCGCCGACTCGCTGTCGTTCTGGGTGCCCGGCGACGGCACCGTGCTCACCGGCGACACCGTGCTCGGTCGCGGCACCACGGTCGTCGCCCACCCCGATGGCCAGCTCGGCGCCTACCTCGACTCCCTCGACCGGCTGCACGCCCTGGCGTCCGAGCGGGAGCTCGCCGCCATCTGGCCCGGCCACGGCCCGGTCATCACCGACGCCCTGGCCGCGCTCGACCACTACCGCGCCCACCGGCGCGACCGCCTCGCCCAGGTCGAGGCCGCGCTCGCCGACCTCGCGGCCGCCCCGATGCCCGAGGGCATCGCCGAGGACGAGCTGCCCCGCCGTGTCGTCGAGATCGTCTACCGCGACGTCGACCCCGTGCTGTGGGGGGCCGCGGAGCTGTCGGTGCGGGCGCAGATCGCGTACCTGCGGGGGTAGGTGGGGGTGCGGGAGTTTCCCCTGACACGTGGTGACCTGTGGGGTCAGAGGGACGGCGTCCGGTGGCGGCGGCGCCGCATCGCTGCGACCAGTCCCGACACCAGGGCCAGCGCGAGGCCGACCCGCCAGGCGAGCCCGGCGACACCAGGACCGGCGGCTGGCCAGTCGGGCGCTGGGCCGGCGGGAACGGTGATCGCTCGCGGCACGATCCGGTCGGTCGCGATCGAGAGGAATCCCGAGGTCGGTCCGCCCACCTCGGCGTCTCCGACGATCCGGGTGCGGCCGGTCCGGGTGTCGACCGCGCGGAGGTGGCTCGACACCTGCCCGTCGTCGGCGTACTCGCGGGTCGCGACGATCGCGTCGTAGCCGTTCCAGCCCACCGGCGCGATGTCCCAGTCAGTGCCCGCGGGAATCTGCAGTGGCACCCGACGACGTCGATCGTCCTGGTCGAGGTAGTCGAGGGAGCGGGTGTTGAAGGCGCCGACGACCGACCAGCCGACGGCGTTGCGCGGTGAGGCGGCGATGCGTGGTTCGCTCGGACCGTCGAACCGTCGTGTGGAGACCTGCCGACCGCTGATCGAGGTGAGCCGTCCTGTCGCGGCCACGACCACTGTGCCGGCGTCGTCGACCGAGACCGCGCCGAGGCCTGCCACGTCCAGCGATGGCCCGACGTCGTCGAGGCGGTAGTCGATGACGCCTGCGACCGGGCGCGCACCTGAGAGTCCGTTCGGGGTCGCGGCATCGAACTGCTGACCCTCCCAACCGATCAGGCCCTCGTTCGGTGACCAGGCGATGGCGCTGACCGCCGTTCCCGCGGCCCCCTTCAGGGCGTAGGCGGTGAGTCGGCCGGTCTCGAGGTTCATGACCGCCAGGCCACTGCGGTCGATCACGCCGTCTCTCCCTCGGTCGCCCCAGGCGTAGGCGACTTTCGTGCCCGAGGGCGAGAGGGTCAGCCCGGCGTCCTGCCGCGTCGCCTCGCCCCACAGGTCGCCGAGGAATCCCGGCAGTCGCAGCACGTGGTAGTCGCCGTCGACGCCCACGACCACCGGATGCCGGGCGTTCTGCACCCACGCTGCGACTCCGACGCCGATGGCGGGATCGTCCGTGACCTCCCAGCCCCGGCCGGATGCTGTGCCGCTCTCCAGAACATGTGGCGGGACGGGCCGGAGGCGGTCGGGGACGCCGGTCACCGGTGAGGTCGACGCCGTCTCCGCCCGCGGCGTGCCCGGGACGCCGACCAACACGGCGCCGATGCCGATGATCGTGAGGAGGGCCGCGGCCGCGACGATCGAGCGATCGCGACGTCGGGCCCGCCGGGCCCGTGCCCACGTGGTCGGATCGACCGGTGGGGCCGGGACGGCGTCGGCGAGCCGTTCGAGATCCTCGCGGAGTGTCATCGGGTCTCCTCCAGATCCGTCGGGCCGGGCCGGGTGTGGAGGGCCGGGTCGAGCTCGGGGGCGATCGCCCGCAGTCGTGCCGCCGCCTCGCGAGCGGTGGACTTCACCGTGCCGAGCCTGATGCCGAGCACGTCGGCGACTTGGGTCTCGGTGAGGTCCTCGACGTGCCGGAGCACCAACACCGTGCGTTGTCGCGGTGTCAGACGTGCGAGGGCGGCCAGCAGATCGGTGCGCAGGTCCGCGTCCGTCGAGGGCAACGGTCGGTCGTGCCACGGCTCCAGCGGCTGTTCGTGGAGGTGACGTCGGGCGCGCCACCACGAGATGTTCTGGGTGTAGAGGATGCGCCGGGCGTAGGCCTCGGGGCGGCCGTGGATGCGGTTCCAGTGGCGGGCGGTGCGGAACAGCGCTGTCTGCAGGAGGTCCTCGGCGAGGTGCCGGTCGCCGGTGAGCAGGAACGCCGTCCGGAACAGCGCGGCCGAGCGGGCGTGCACGAACGCCTCGTACTCGGCTTCCGCTTCGTGGTTCTGCATCGGACCTCCTCCACGAACCCTGACGCATCGGGGCCGGGCTGCGGGGGTGAAGGGGAGCGGAGGAATCTCAGCGGATCCGCCGGCGCCGGGGCAGCAGGGCGATAACGCCGATCCCGCCGAGGAGGGCGATCGCCCACGCCCGCCCCGTGCGCCACCACGGCGCGTCCTGCGCCCACGGAGGCAGAGGACGGTCCGCTGTCGGCGCGCCCACGAGGTCGGTCGCCACGCTGAGCCGACCGCTGGTCAGCCCGTCGGAGAGCCGCACCGCGGACGACGCGGAGCCCACGTCGGCGACGCCGTCCGAGATGGTGATCAGACCGAGTCGGTAGCCGTCGCCCGGCTCGTCGTCCCGGGGTCCCACCAGCGCGACGGCCGACCCGTCGTCCCGGCAACCGAGCACCTCCCAGGTGCGCCCGACGAGCGCATCACCCAGCGCGACCGGCCGTTCGTCCCCGCCGACGAACTGCCGCACGGCGCCGGTGTCGCGCATGCCTCGGCGGCCGTCGACGCGGACGGCGTCGTCGGTCACGCAGGTGCTGTACGGGCTGATGGTCGAGCGGCGGGAGAGGACGGTGACGGCGTCGTCCGGCGTGACGGTCCGCAGGCCCGTCGGCCGTGCGTAGGAGGCGATGGCGACGGTGCCGTCGTCGGCGATCGATGCCTGCACGCTGCCGAGGCGCAGTGCCAGCGTGCGAGCGGAGCCCGGGGCGCCCGGAACGATCGTGCCGATGGTGAGGCGGTCGGCGAACGAGCCGCCCGAGGCGCGTTGCCCGAACCACACCAGCCGTCGACCGTTCGGCGACCACGAGAGGGAGTCGAGGAGGATCGGCAGGCCAGCGTCTCGCAGCGGCAGGCGCTCGACACGGCCCGTGACGAGGTCGACGACGCCGATCGCCGTGCGGGTCGGCGGGAGGGCGTAACCGACGCCGGTCGCCCACGGGTAGGCGAGTCGCCGGCCGTCGGGGCTGAGTGCGAACGGTCGGTTGCCGTGGAATCCGGTGCCGGCGGTGGCGGCGGTGCCCAGATGCGGGAGCGGGAGGGAGCGGTAGGCGCCGGTCGCGGCGTCCAGTCCGACGAGCCGCACCGTGCTCTCATCGATCGCCGGGTCCACAGTCATGACCGCGGCCTGGGGGCCGACGGCCAGGCTCGGCGCCTTCGGCACGGCGTCCTCGTTCGACGGCATCGCCATCAGGCGCGGGAGTGCGGGACGTCCGTCGGTGGTCGCGACCTCAGAACGGGGCAGCCCGCCGATGTCGAGGAGCAGCGAGCCGATCGTCGCCAGCACGGCGGCGACGATGACGGCCGTCGCGACCCGATCGCGCCGACGACGGCGTCGTCCGCGGGCCCACAGGTCGTCGGCCACCGGCAGCGGCGGGGTCGCAGTGTGGTGGAGCGCATCGCGCAGGCTCTGAGGGGTCATCGGGTCTCCTCGACGAGGGCCGGGTCGAGTTCGGGGGCGATCACGCGCATCCGGGCGGTGGCCTGGCGGGCGATCGACTTCACGGTGCCGGGGCGGATGCCGAGGAGATCGGCGACCTGGGTCTCGGTGAGGTCCTCCGCGTACCGCAGCACGAGCACTGTGCGCTGGCGGGGAGTGAGCTGCGCGAGCGCGGCGAGGATGTCGACGCCGAGCGTGCGGTCGGGGGCGGGCGCGGGTCTGTCGTGCCAGGTCTCGAGCGCCACCTCCGGACGCCGGCGGCGCGCCCGCCACCACGAGATGTTCTGGGTCGCGAGGATGCGCCGGGCGTAGGCCTCGGGGTTGCCGCGGATGCGCTCCCAGTGCCGCGCGACCTGGATGAGCGCGTGCTGGAGGAGGTCCTCGGCGAGGTGGACGTCGCCGGTCAGCAGGTGCGCGGTGCGCGAGAGGGACGGCGTGCAGGCGCGCACGAACTCCTCATACGCCGCCTCGTCGGGTGCCATCGACTCACCTCCTCGACGACCAGACGCCCGCGACGTCGTCCGCGGGGGTCACCGAGGGTGGGATTCCTCAGCCGGGCTGGACCAGCGTCCGGTCGGGAGCCCGGCACTTGGGGGGCGAAACCTGATGTTGTGGGGCGAAACTTCGCCCGACAACATCAGGTTTCCCCGGCTGACCGGGGAAACCTGCAGCCGCGTCAGCGCGCCCGACGCGACAACCGCTCGACGTCCATCAGGACGACGCTGCGCGGCTCGAGGCGCAGCCACCCGCGCGAGGCGAAGTCGGCCAGGGCCTTGTTGACCGTCTCGCGGGAGGCGCCGACGAGCTGGGCGAGCTCCTCCTGGGTGAGGTCGTGGTGCACGTGGACGCCGTCGTCGGCGGTGCGGCCGAAGCGGTCGGCGAGGTCGAGCAGGGCCTTGGCGACGCGGCCGGGGACGTCGGAGAAGACGAGGTCGGCGACGACGTCGTTGGCGCGGCGCAGCCGACCGGCGAGCTGGGTGAGCAGGCCGCGGGCGACGACGGGGCGACCCTCGAGCCAGCGCAGGAGGTCCTCGTGGGAGAGGGAGGCGAAGGAGACGTCGGTGACGGCGGTGACGGTGGCCGAGCGCGGGCCGGGGTCGAAGAGGGAGAGCTCGCCGAACATCTGGCCGGGGCCGAGGATCGCCAGGAGGTTCTCGCGGCCGTCGGCGGAGGTGCGGCCGAGCTTCACCTTGCCGTCGAGGACGATGTAGAGCTTGTCGCCGGAGTCGCCCTCGTGGAAGAGGACCTCGCCCCTGCGCAGGCGCCCCTCGGTCATCGAAGCGTGCAGAGCGGCGGCGGCCTCGTCGTCGAGAGCGCCGAACAGCGGTGCCTGACGCAGTACGTCGTTGTCCACCGGAGTCCTCCTTGTCGGCCCGCCGCGACGTGGCGGGGCTGGACAGGATCCTATCCAGTGGAATTCATCACAGGCGTACATGGGGGGGATGTGGCGCAGGTGTCGGGTGGGACCTCTGGGCTCGCCGAGGCCGGCCGGACCCTCCCGGACGCCCCCGGTGGCCGCCGGCGCTGTCGGCGCCGGGCCGTAGGCTGGACGTCGTGCCCGCCCCCGTCGTCCCCGCTGCGCCGCCGACGACGCTCGTGCGGCGGGCCCGCAAGGTGCACCGGGTGCTGGCCGAGACCTACCCCGACGCCCACTGCGAACTCGACTTCGCCACCCCCTTCGAGCTGCTCGTCGTCACGGTGCTCTCGGCCCAGACCACCGACAAGCGCGTCAACGCGGTGCGCCCGACCCTGTTCGCCGCCTACCCCGACGCCCGCGCGATGGCCGCGGCCGACCGCGAGCACCTCGAGCAGATCGTCGGCCCGCTCGGGTTCTTCCGCGCCAAGACCGAGTCGCTGCTGAAGCTCAGCGCGGCGCTGGTGGAGCAGTACGACGGCGAGGTGCCGCCGAAGCTCGAGGAGCTCGTGAAGCTGCCGGGTGTCGGCCGCAAGACCGCGAACGTCGTGCTCGGCAACGCCTTCGACATCCCCGGCATCACCGTCGACACCCACTTCGGGCGCCTCGCGCGCCGCTTCGGCTGGACCGAGGAGACCGACCCGGTCAAGGTCGAGCACGCCGTCGGCGCGCTGTTCGAGAAGCGCGACTGGACCATGCTCAGCCACCGCCTCATCTGGCACGGGCGCCGACGCTGCCACGCCCAGAAGCCGGCCTGCGGCGCCTGCCCGGTGGCCCGCTGGTGCCCGGCCTACGGCGAGGGTCCGACCGACCCGGTCGTCGCCGAGAAGCTGGTGCGCACCGAGGGCCGCAACTGATGGCCCGCCTCCGCGTGGCGGCCCTCGCGGCCGTCGTCCTCCTCGCCGTCGCGACCGCCTGCGCCCCCGGCACCCAGACCCCGGTCGTCGGCAGCGGCGGCGTGCGTCCGGCCGCGATCGACGTCGACACCCCCGCACTGCGCCAGGCCAAGCAGGACGCCGGCATCGCGCCGTGCCGTCCCGGCGACGCCGCCCCGGCATCCGAGGGGCTGCCCGACCTCACCCTGCCCTGCTTCGGCGGCGGCCAGGACGTCGACCTGGCCACCCTGCGCGGGCCGCTGCTCGTCAACGTGTGGTCGGTCAACTGCGGCCCGTGCCGTACCGAGATGCCGATCCTCCAACGCTTCCACGAGAAGTACGGCGACCGCGTCGGCGTGCTCGGCATCGACTTCCAGGACGTCCAGACCGAGGCGGCGATGAAGCTCGCGGTGCGCAGCGGCGTCACCTACCCCCTCGTCGCCGACACCCAGGGCGCGCTGGCCACCGCCGACCCCGTGCGGCTGCGGGCCCTGCCCACCACGGCCATGGTCGACGCCGACGGCCGCGTCGTCCATGTGCAGGCCGTGGAGTACAAGAGCCTCGACCAGCTCGTCGAGGCCGTCCGCCAGCACCTCGGGATCGACCTGTGATCCCCGCGTGGCTCGAGCCCGTGCGCGCGGGTGCGGCCACCATCACCGGCGACCACCTCACCCGCTTCCTGCCGCCCGCCGACGGCAGCGCCCGGCGCGGCGCCGTCCTCATGCTCTTCGCCGAGGGCGAGCGCGGCGGGGAGATCCTGCTGACCGAGCGGTCGCACACGATGCGCTCCCACCCCGGCCAGGTCTCCTTCCCCGGCGGCTCGATCGACCCCGGGGAGACCGCCGAGCAGGCGGCGCTGCGCGAGGCCGAGGAGGAGGTGGGGCTCCCGCCGACGTCGGTGGAGGTGTTCGGGGCCCTGCCCGAGCTGTGGCTGCCGCCGAGCAACTTCGCCGTCACGCCGGTGCTCGGCTGGTGGGCCGAACCGGCGGCGGTGCGCATCACCAGCCCCGAGGAGGTGCACGCCATCCACCGGGCGCCGATCGCCGACCTCCTCGACCCCGAGCACCGCGTCACGGTGCGTCATCCGCGCGGCTACACCAGCCCCGGCTTCCTCATCGGACCCGACAAGGACGTCATCCTGTGGGGGTTCACCGGCGGCATCATCGCCCGGCTCTTCGACTACCTCGGCTGGTCGCGGCCGTGGGACGAGACTCGCGTTCGCGACCTCCCGTCGTACATGCTGACGGCCGATCCTCGGCCCGCCGGCCGCGACGACATCCCCGACGAGGACATCTGAGCCCCGCCCCTGCTGCGAAGGACCCGTGTGAACCTGCTCGACTGGCTGCTCGTGCTGCTGGTGCTCGCCTATGCGGTCTCCGGCTACTGGCAGGGGTTCGTCACCGGCGCCTTCGCCACGATCGGCCTGCTGCTCGGCGGTGGCCTCGGCGTCGTCCTCGCCCCGCTGGCGCTCGGCAACGCCGACCCTTCGCTGGCGGTCTCGGTGGGCGCCCTGTTCATCGTCATCCTCTCCGCCTCGCTCGGCCAGGCCTCGCTCCAGTACGTGGGTTCCCGGCTGCGATCGCGCATCACCTGGCAACCGGTGCGGGCGCTGGACGCCGTCGGCGGTGCCGCGCTGAGCGCGGCCGCCGTCCTGCTCGTGGCGTGGGCGCTGGGGGTGGCGATCTCCGGATCGCGCATCGCCGGGGTCACCCCGCTGGTGCGCAGCAGCGCCGTGCTCGGCGAGGTCGACGCCGTCCTCCCGCGCGACTCCGCCGACCTGCTCCAGGCCTTCAACGACGTCGTCGGCGAGGGCTTCTTCCCGCGCTACCTCGAGCCCTTCGCCCCCGAGCGCATCGTCGAGGTGGCGCCCGGCGACAAGCGCATGCTCCAACGGCCCGGCGTCCGGGCGGCCGGTGCCAGCATCCTCAAGGTGCGCGGCACCAACCGCTGCGGTCGCGGCGTCGAGGGCAGCGGCTTCCTCTACGCCGCCGACCGGCTCATGACCAACGCCCACGTCGTCGCCGGCGTCACCGACCCCGACGTCATCATCGACGGCTCGCCGGTGCCGGGCCGGGTCGTCTACTACAACCCCAACGTCGACCTCGCGGTCATCTCCTTCGACTCCGGCACCCGCCGCCCGCTGGCCTTCGACGAGGACGCCCAGGCCCAGGACGCCGTCGCGATCGTCGGCTACCCGCAGGACGGCCCCTACGACGTCCGCGCCGGCCGCATCCGGGCCGAGCAGCGCCTGCGCTCGCCCAACATCTACGGCGACGGCACGGTCATCCGCGAGGTGTTCTCACTGCGCGGTCTGGTGCGTCCGGGCAACTCCGGCGGCCCGATCCTCACCACCCGCGGCCAGGTGGCCGGCGTGGTGTTCGCGGCCTCGGTCACCGATGCCGACACCGGCTACGCGCTGACGGCCAGCCAGGCCCAGGACGCCGCGGCCGCCGGCGAGCGCGGGTCGACGGCGGTCTCGACCGGCGCCTGCGCGGACTGACCCCGCAGGCTCCTCGGCCGACGTACGGCCGCCGGACGGCCGACGTGAGGGCGAGGCTCAGGCCTTGCCGCGCAGCGCCTTCGGGATCTCCTTGCCCTGCGCGATCGCCTTCTCCGGCGCCTTGACCTTCTTCACCAGGCGGATGCCGACGACGACCATCCCCGCGGCGATGAGCAGGTAGGCGCCGGTGACGATGAGGTAGGCCCACTGCAGGGCCAGGCCGTCGCCGTTCCAGTGGATCAGGTAGGCGATCGCGATGGAGAGGAAGATCATCGACAGGAGTCCGAGGAACGCGGCGACCGCGAAGAGCGCGGTGCCGATGCCGCCGGCCCTCACGCTGACCTTGAGCTCGGACTTCGCCAGCTCGATCTCCTTGGAGATCAGCAGCGAGATGTCGCGGCTGGCGTCCGTGACCAGCCGACCGATCGTCGGGTCGGTGTCCTTGACCTCGTGGGCCATGCGCGTGCTCTCCGTCCGTCGGCTGGCTGTCAGGGCGACCCTAGCGAACCGGGTGCCGGCACCTGGAAGACGTCCGGGACGCCGTCGCCGTCGTCGTCCACGCTCTCCAGATCGCACAGGCGCCGATACACCCGGTTGCGCAGCCGCAGCACGACCGTGGCGAGCAGGGCCGCGAGCACCGATCCGGTGAGCACGCCGACCTTCACGTGCTCGTCGCGCAGGCTGCCTGTGCCGAACGCCAGCTCGCCGATGAGCAGGGAGACGGTGAACCCGATGCCCGCCAGCATCGCCATGCCGATGACGTCGATCCAGGACAGCTCGTCGTCGAGGTCGGCGCCGGTGAAGGTGGCCAGCAGCCAGGTGGAGACCGAGATGCCGACCGTCTTGCCGACGAGCAGGCCCGCGATGATGCCGAGGGCGACGGGGTCCTGCCAGGACGCGGTGAGCCCGCTCCAGCCGCCCACCGAGACGCCGGCGGCGAAGAACGCGAACAGCGGCACCGCGACGCCGGCCGACAGGGGGCGCACCAGGTGCTCGAAGTGCTCGGCCAGACCCGGGCCCTCGTTGCCGTCGCGGCGCAGCACCGGCACCGTGAACGCCAGCAGGACGCCGGCCACCGTGGCGTGCACGCCGCTGGCGTGCACCAGGCCCCAGGTCAGCAGTGCGAGCGGCAGCAGCAGCCACCCCGAGCGCACCCGTCGCTGCACCAGGACGCCGAAGGCGGCGAGCGGCACGAGCGACGCGGCGAGCCAGCCGAGCGCCAGGTGGTCGGTGTAGAAGACCGCGATGATCGTGATGGCCAGCAGGTCGTCGACCACGGCCAGGGTGAGCAGGAACGTGCGCAGGCCCGAGGGCAGGTGGGTGGAGATCACCGCCAGCACGGCCACCGCGAACGCGATGTCGGTGGCCGTGGGGATCGCCCAGCCGCGCAGGTCGCCGTCGCCCAGCAGGTTGACCACGACGAACACCAGGGCCGGGGTCACCATGCCGCCGACGGCGGCGGCCACCGGCAGCGCCGCACGCCTCGGGTCGCGCAGGTCGCCCGCGACGAACTCCCGCTTGAGCTCGAGGCCCGCGACGAAGAAGAAGATCGCCAGCAGCCCGTCGGCGGCCCACGTGCCGAGCGACAGGTCGAGGTGCAGGGACGACGGCCCGATCGTGTAGTCGCGCAGATCGGTGTAGCTCCCGCTCCAGCCCGTGTTCGCCCACACGATCGCCACCGTGGCCGCGACGATCAGCAGGATGCCGCCGGTCGTCTCGGCACGCAGGATCGCCGCGATCCGCGAGGACTCACCGAAGGTGCCCCGGTCGAAGAGGCGGGCGGTGCGGGAACGGACGGCCACGGGCGGCTCCTGGTCGGTGGGGACGATCGGGGTCGCTGACGCGACGCCGACCAGACTTCCCGGCACACCTGGGGACAGGCTACCGGGCCGGGCCGCCGTGGGTGCGCCCGATCCTCACCCGCGATGGGGGGTCGGAGGTGTCCTACGGAACCCAGGAGACGAGGACCGTCGCGGCGCAGTAGGAGGAGCCGTCGGCAGGGTCGAAGGCGACATAGAACTGGGAGGGACGCTCCTCGAGCGGCAGGTGGGTGAAGCTGAGCGTGTTGCCGCCGACGTCGAAGGGCTGGCTCTCAGCCGGCACGGCCCCCGTGTCGCCGGTGGGGTCGGTGAGCAGGTAGGAGCCCACGGTGTGGCCGGTGCCCTGGATCTCGGCATCGGGGAGCTTCGTGCTCTCCGACGGCACCGAGAAGGTGACGGTGGCGGAGTTCACGTGCTTGCCCGTGACATCGCGCGCTCGGACGTGACCCACGACCGGGGTCGAGGCGACGTAGGAGCTGCTGACCGGACAGCTCCACTCGTCAGGCGTGAACGCGGCGTCGGCGGGTGCGATGACGGAGCTGGACCAGGCAGCAGCGACGGCGGAGGATCCGAGGACGGCGGACAGCGTGAGGCGGCGGTTCATGGGGACTCCTTCGGGTCGGCGCCGCGGCTGCCGGCGGCGCCGTCTCGATACGGGGGAGGGTATGGCGGAAGCGAGCCTACGGACGCCGGCGTGGGGATGTCTGCTGTTCGTGACGGTGGGTCCGATCGGTCTGGTCAGTCGGTCTGGACCGGCGTTCGACGGCCGCTGCTCAGTATCCGGCGACGACTCCGCTGGAGGCGCACAACCCCGAGTCGTCGTCGGGATCGAACTCGACTCGCGGCCTTCGGGCGTCCGGCCCGAAGCCCACCCGGGTCGGATCGGCGGCGTACCGGATCGACGGCCCGGGGGCAGTGCCCCCGAGGCCGGTGACCGTACCCCGATCGATCGCCGAGCCGATGGCCGCGGTGACGGTGACGTCGGCGCCGCCGGGGGCACGGGTGGCTCCCAAGCTGGTCGGGATGGGGGCGGCGTAGCCCGCCACCTCCTCGCAGGCGTACTCCTCAGGTGTGGGCACGGCTCCGGCCCGCGGGGCGGTGGTGAGGAGGAGGGGGAGAGCGGCGCACGTGGTCACGGCGAGGCTGATCCTCGCGGCGCGGAGGGACATGATCGGTCCTTCGAGGGCACGGTCGGTGCCCGAATGGGGGTACGGGTGCGGTCGCAGGGTCGCAGCTGCCGCACCTGATGTCAGTCTGATCAGGCAGACGTCTGGACAGGGCGGCGGGCTGGGGCGTCCTCAGCAGGGGTCGTAGAGCGGCGCGGGTTGCCGGCCCGAGCGCACGGTCGGGGTGATCTCGTAGGCGGTGTCGGCGTGGACCCCCGGCGCGGCGCTCGAGGTGATGCGCAGCGTCGTCGCATCGCCGGGGCCGAGGGCCACGATGATGCGGGCGCCGGGCCGGCCGTCGACGCGGATCGAGTAGTAGGTCGGCCGCTCGCCGTCCTGTTCGATGACAGGCACGGAGCCGCCCGCCGGCGCCACGATGTCGACCTGCATGACCATGCCGCCCGGGCCGGTCGGCGGGTTGGGGCCGACGACGGCCTCGGGCAGGGACGCCGCGTTCTTCGGCGCCGTCGAGGTCAGGGTCAGATCGGTCGTGTAGACCGAGGTGTCGTCGCGGCCGCAGGAGACGTCGGTGCGGGCGTCGACGTCGAGGTAGTACTGCATCTTCGCGCCGGTGGCGTCGTTGAAGTAGATGCCGTAGCCCGGTGCGGCTTCGGTGGCGGGGAGTTCGCCTGCCACTGCCGTGTCGGCGATCCGTGCTTGCAGGGCCGGGTCGGCGAACCACGCGCGCACCCGGTGCTCCTCGCCGGATCGGACGAGCGCCCGCACGGTCTCGGTCGGGTCGAGGTCGCCGTCGGTGAAGCGGGTGAAGAGCGTGTCGACCGCGGCGGCGAAGACGGCGTCCTGCTTCTTCGGGTTCGGGGTGCGCAGGTAGACGCCGTTCAGCAGCTCCTCGGCGGCGTTGGCGGAGGTGATGCGGGTGCCGTCGAGCAGATCGACGGGGCCGGTCGCGTTGAGCAGGTGCGCCAGGGTGACGGCGTCCATCGCCAGGACGCCGTCGACCTCCAGGCCGCGCTTGCGCTCCATCAGGGTGCGCGCGAGTTCGGCCGACCGTGGGAAGTCGGGGGTGAAGAGCACGTCGCGCAGGTCGCGCCCGAGCCGGTCGTTGTAGAACTGCAGCTCGTCGGCGGTCAGCTCGCTGGGCGAGGATTCGAGGATCTCGTCGGCCGCGGCGCCCTGTTTGCCCAGGCTCACGCGACCGTCGTCGACCTTCAGCTCCGCCCACGACCCGGGCATGCCGCCACCGGCCCGGATCTCGGCGGGGTTGAGGAACAGCAGCAGGTAGCGGTGGCGTCCCTCGACGGCGTCGGGGAGCACGTCGGCGGCGACGGACGCGCGGCGCAGCGCCTCGGCGGCGTCCGACAGGGTGCGCTGCACCTCGCCGACCGGCCCCCGCAGAGGGCCGATGAGGCCGGAGGTGTCGATCGCGGCCACCGAGCGGCTGGTGCTGGCGATGCCGTCGGCGGAGGTGGCGAGCCGGTCCCGCGCAGAGCGGAGGGCGGCGGTGTCGATGCGCCCGTCGACCGGCCGGAAGGCATCGCCCGAGATCTCGCTGTAGAGGTCGATGAGGTCGGGCAGGTTGCGGGTGCTGACGTCGTTCAGGCCGAAGGTGATCGTGCGGACGGCGTCGATGTCGTCGCCCACGAACGGCAGGTGCGCGGCCAGCCACCAGTGCGGCCCCGAGAGCGACCCGTCGGCCGCGGCCGCGTGCACCCGCAACGACTCCGCGAGTCGCTCGACCTCGGGGGTGCGACCGTCGGCCAGGGCCGTGCGCAGGTCGTCGGCGTCCGCGCGGGCCGCCTCGAGCTCGCTCCTGGCGTGCAGCAGCTGGTAGGTCATCCAGGCGCCGACCAGGACGAGGCAGACGACGAGACCGGCCGCGATGGCGCGACGGGACGGCAGGGGGGGACGCTTCACGTCCGGATCACCTCACGCCGAGGTGTCCGCCGTCTGTGGAATCGGCGGATGGCGGTCGGGAGCATCGGGAGGTCGTGGTGGTCGGCGCCGATGGCGAAGACGGTGCTGCGTGACTACTGCTTGGTGGTGGTGGCGCTGGCGCACCACACCGATTCGTCGGTGGGGTCGTAGCCGTAGTAGGCCCTACTCCCAATTCCGAAGACGGCATACCCATTCCCGTTCAGGTCCTTGGTCACCGTCGCGGGCCACGCCGATGAGGTGAAGGGCGTGGTCGTGTTGTACGCGACCTGGCCGGTCGGCGTTCCGGCTGACGAAGTCACGGTCACCATCTTTCCGCCGCCGATCATTCGCACTGAGATGGTGGTCGGCACGGTGGCTGTATAGGGCGCGGTGGTGTTGGTCTGGTCGCAGGTCCACTCCGCGGTGGTCGGTGCGCCGGTGGCGGGGGCAGACACGGAGACGAGGGCGGTGGCGGCGAGGGCGGCGGTGCCGAGGGCGGCAGCGGTCGCGGAGACGCGAGAGGGCATGACGAGTCCTTCTGACCGGATGCGAGGTGGCGCTCGATCCGGTCGGGGGTGGGGGGATGGGTGCGCGGCTGGGTGGGCCGACGCGCCCAGGGTAGGGGCGCCATCGGGGGCTGCGAAAGTAAAGACGGGCGCCGACGGCGACGGTCTGGACCGGTCCGGATCGCCCGGTGCCGTCGATGGATTGATGCATCGGACGCCGGGGGCCTCCGACCGTCGGGTCGAAGGCCCTCCGTCGCGCGATGGGGCGTGGTGTCAGTCCTTGCCCTGGCCGGTCGAGAGGCCCGAGCAGTTCAGGTTCATCACCGAGGCATCGGCCAGGGTGGTGACGTCGCCAACCTCGCGGCTTTCCGTGACGTCGCGCAGGGTCGCCAAGGCGCCGACCTCCTGGCCGGCGTCCTCGTCGTCATGACGTGTTTGCTTGCGTCCCCATGACTTTCCGGCTCGGGTCATCAGGGCCCACGAGCGAGGCGGTCGTGAAGATCGGGGTCGTGCGTCTCGTGGCTACTGCTGGGTGGTGGTGGCGCTGGCGCACCACACCGATTCGTCGGTGGGGTCGTAGCCGTAGTAGCCCGGGGGTCTTGACATCGTTGCACCGCCCAACGGGTTGAGATTCAAGGTGAAATCTGCAGACCAAGCTGAAGAGGTAAAGGGTGTCGTCCGGCTGTACGCGATCTTGCCGGTCGGCGTTCCGGCTGACGAGGTCACGCTGATGAGTACTCCACCGCCGCCGTTCCTTCGCACTGAGATGGTGGTCGGCACGGTGGCTGTATAGGGCGCGGTGGTGTTGGTCTGGTCGCAGGTCCACTCCGCGGTGGTCGGTGCGCCGGTGGCGGGGGCAGACACGGACGCGAGGGCGGTGACGGCGAGGGCGACGGTGCCGAGGGCGGCAGCGGTCGCGGAGGCGCGAGAAGGCATGACGAGTCCTTCTGACCGGATGCGAGGTGGCGCTCGATCCGGTCGGGGGTGGGGGGATGGGTGCGCGGCTGGGTGGGCCGACGCGCCCAGGGTAGGGGCGCCATCGGGGGCTGCGAAAGTAAAGACGGGCGTCGACGGCGACGGTCTGGACCGGTCGACGGGTGCGTGTGCGGGTGCCGGTCAGGGCACCACGGCGCTGGCCGCGCAGAACTTCGAGCCCGGGTCGGGGTCGAAGGCGACCCAGCCGCTCGTGTGGGTGTCGTTCGGCGGGAACAGCGAGAGGGAGTTGTTGCCGCGCTGGGCCGTCGTCGACACCACGGGCGTGGCTGTCGTCGAACCGAACGGGTTGCTCGCGTAGAAGCCGAACGTGCCCGGGAAGCTGCCTGCCGTGACGCTGGTGGTGATCTTGGCGGCGACGGCGGCGATCGTGCCGTCGAACTTGTTCTTGCGCACCACGTTGCTGATCGTCACCGGCACGGTCGCGGTGTAGGGCGCGACGACGGACGGCGTGCAGGACCATTCGGCAGGGGTGAAGGCGGCGCCTGCCGGCGGGGGTGCCGCGGTCGTCGTGGCGGCGACGGCAACGGCGACGACCGCGGCGGCGCCGAGCGCGCGGGGGAGGGTGAGGGATTTCGTGGGCATGACTGATCCTTCGCGCGCCGACCCGGACGACACGAGGGGGAGGGGGAGTTCTGACAGGAGGACCCTAGGGCCGCGCCCGCATCCGTGTCAGACGACCAGTTCGGGCGGCCGTCGGTGGACTGGAGCACCAGGACGAAGGGCCCCCGACCGTCCGGTCGGAGGCCCTTCGTCCGGGAATGAAGCTCTGCTGTTCAGTCCTCGCCCTTGCCGGCCGAGAGGCCCGAGGAGATCAGGTTCATCACCGAGGCGTCGGCCAGGGTGGTGACGTCGCCGACCTCGCGGTTCTCGGCGACGTCGCGCAGCAGGCGTCGCATGATCTTGCCCGAGCGGGTCTTGGGCAGTTCGGGCACCACCATGATCTGGCGCGGGGTGGCGATCGGGCCGATCTCCTTGCGCACGTGCTGGCGGAGTTCGGCGACGATGTCCGAGCCGCCGTCGCCGGCCTCCTCGCGCAGGATCACGAACGCGCACACCGCCTGACCGGTGTCTTCGTCCTTCGCGCCCACGACCGCGGCCTCGGCGACCTTCGGGTGCGAGACGAGCGCTGACTCGATCTCCGTGGTCGAGAGCCGGTGGCCCGAGACGTTCATGACGTCGTCGACGCGGCCGAGCACCCACAGGTCGCCGTCGGCGTCCTTCTTCGCGCCGTCGCCGGCGAAGTAGTAGCCCTGCTCCTTGAACCGGCTCCAGTAGGTGTCGACGAAGCGGTCGTCGTCGCCCCAGATGGTGCGCAGCATCGAGGGCCACGGCCGGGTGAGCACCAGCAGGCCGCCCGAGCCGTTGGGCACCGGGTGACCCTCGTCGTCGACGACGTCGGCACCGACGCCGGGGATCGGGGTCATCGCCGAGCCGGGCTTGCCCGCGGTGACGCCGGGCAGCGGGCTGATCATGATCGAGCCGGTCTCGGTCTGCCACCAGGTGTCGACGACCGGGGTGCGGTCGCCGCCGATGACGTGGCGGTACCAGATGTAGGCCTCCGGGTTGATCGGCTCGCCGACCGAGCCCAGGATGCGCAGCGAGCCCATGTCGCGCTTGTCGGGGATCTCGCGGCCCTGCTTCATGAACGAGCGGATCGCGGTGGGGGCGGTGTAGAAGATCGTCACCTTGTACTGCTCGATGATGTCCCACCAGCGACCGCGCTCGGGCGAGTCGGGGGTGCCTTCGTAGAGCACCTGCGTGACGCCGTTGGCCAGCGGCCCGTAGACGATGTAGGAGTGCCCGGTGACCCAGCCGATGTCGGCGGTGCACCAGTAGACGTCGGTCTCGGGCTTGAGGTCGAAGATCGCCCAGTGCGTGTACGCCGCGCCCGTGAGGTAGCCGCCGGTCGTGTGCAGGATGCCCTTCGGCTTGCCCGTCGTGCCGGAGGTGTACATGACGTAGAGCGGGTGCTCGGCGTCGAAGAACTCGCAGGCGTGCTCGGACGACGCCGCGTCGACGGCCTCGTGCCACCACACGTCGACGGCGTCGTCCCAGGCGACGTCCTGGCCGGTGCGGCGCACCACGAGCACCTTCTCGACGGTGTGGCCGTTGGCGGCGGTCTTCTCGCGCGCCTCGTCGACGGCCGGCTTGAGGGCGGACGCCGCCCCGCGGCGGTAGCCGCCGTCGGCGGTGACGACGACCTTGGCCTGGCAGTCCTCCAGGCGCGAGGCGAGGGCGTCGGAGGAGAACCCGCCGAAGACGACGGTGTGCGGGGCGCCGATGCGCGCGCACGCCAGCATCGTGACGACGGCCTCGGGGATCATCGGCATGTAGATCGCCACGCGGTCGCCGGCGGTGACGCCGAGCTCGGTGAGCGCGTTGGCGGCGCGGCTGACGTCGTCCTTGAGCTGCGCGTAGGTGATGTCGCGGGTGTCGCCGAGCGGCTCGCCGACGAAGTGCAGGGCGACCTTGTCGCCGCGGCCCGCCTCGACGTGCCGGTCGACGCAGTTGTAGGCGGCGTTGATGCGCCCGCCCACGAACCACTTCGCGAACGGCGGGTTGTCCCAGTCGAGGACGCGGTCCCAGGGCTGCGCCCAGTCCAGGCGCCCCGCCTGCTCGGCCCAGAAGGCCTCGGGGTCGGCCTCGGCGCGGGCGTAGGCCTCGGCGGTGAGGTTGGCGTTGGCGGCCAGGTCGGCGGGGGGCTCGAAGCGGCGGTCCTCGGTGCTGAGGTTGGCCAGCGTCTCCTGCGGTCGGGGCTCGGCGGTCACGGGTTCTCCTGGTTCCGATCGTTGTGGCTCAGACCACAGTAGGGGTCGAGGGTTGCGAGGTGGTTGCCCTCCCGGGCAGGACGGGCGAAGCCCCGGGGCACGCGGTGTGGTCCCGTCCGCGTGCCCCGGGGCTGATCGGGGTCCGTCAGTGGCTGACGGCCTGCTCGGCGCCCGCGCCGGTGAGCGCGCGCACCTCGAGCTCGGTGTACATCTCCTCGGCCCGGGCCTCGCGCGAGGTGAGGGTGCCGATGATGCCGAAGAGGAAGCCGAGCGGGATCGAGACGATGCCGGGGTTCTCCAGCGGGAACCACGAGATGTCGATCGAGGCGGGCAGCAGGCTCTGGTTGACGCCGTCGATGACGCCCTTGCCCGACATGACCGGCGAGAAGAACACCAGCCCGATCGAGGAGATCAGGCCGCCGTAGATCGACCACGTGGCGCCGCGGGTGTTGAACCGCTTCCAGAACATGTTGAACACGATCGCCGGCAGGTTCGCCGAGGCCGCCACCGCGAAGGCGAGGGCCACCAGGAAGGCGATGTTGAGGTTCTGGGCCGGGATGGCCAGCAGGATCGCGATGAGACCGATGGTGAAGGCCGCGATGCGGGTCACCTTGATCTCCTCCTTCTCCGTCGCCTTCCCGTCCTTGAGCACGTTGTTGTAGATGTCGTGCGCCACCGAGGTGGACGACGTCAGCGTGAGGCCGGCGACGACCGCGAGGATCGTGGCGAAGGCGACCGCCGCGATGAGCGCCAGCAGGATCGCGCCGCCGGTCGATCCGGCGCCGCCACCGACGGCCTCGGCCAGCAGCGGCGAGGCCAGGTTGCCCTTGCTGGTGGCCACCTCGGCGGCCTCGTCGCCCTTGAGCAGCGCCGCGGCACCGAAGCCGAGGATGAGGGTGAAGAGGTAGAAGGTGCCGATGAGGCCGATCGCCCACAGCACCGACTTCCGCGCGTCCCGCGAGGTCGGCACCGTGTAGAAGCGGATGAGGATGTGCGGCAGGCCCGCGGTGCCCAGCACCAGCGCGATGCCGAGGCTGAGGAAGTCGATCTTGCTGGTCGTCGTGGCGCCGTACTTCAGGCCGGGCTCGAGGAAGGCCTGGCCCTTGCCCGTGTTGGACGCCGCGGTGCCGAGCAGGTCGGAGAGGTTGAAGCCGAACTTCGCCAGCACGAGCACGACGATGAGCGCCGAGCCGGCCATGAGCAGCACGGCCTTCACGATCTGCACCCAGGTGGTGCCCTTCATGCCGCCGACGGTGACGTAGAAGATCATCAGCAGGCCGACGCCCAGGATGACGAGGTTCTTGATCGCCTGGCTGTCGACCCCGAGCAGCAGTGCCACCAGCGAACCCGCGCCGACCATCTGGGCGAGCAGGTAGAAGATCGAGACGACCACGGTCGAGGTGGCCGCGGCCATCCGCACCGGCTTCTGCTTCATGCGGTAGGCCAGCTGGTCGGCCATCGTGTAGCGGCCGGAGTTGCGCAGCATCTCGGCCACCAGCAGCAGCGCGACGAGCCAGGCCACCAGGAAGCCGATGGAGTAGAGGAAGCCGTCGTAGCCGT